>CANHCJ010000253.1 GCA_947458025.1 Rhodospirillales bacterium
GCTCTTCCGATCTTGGGGCCGCCGGCCCCAGTGGGGTCCAGGGGCAAAGCCCCTGGCCTTTCTCTCCACCCCCCCTGCGTCATGATCGATATCCGGGCCTTGCGGACGGGGCGGCTTTGGCTGCGGCCGGTGGGGTATCGGGATTTGCCGGAGCTGGTGCGTCTCAAGGGGGATCCGCGCGTGTTTGCCATCATGCTGGGTGGCGTTCGCACGCCCGAGCAGGCGGCGCGGGAGTTGGCGGAGGACATTGCGTTCTGGGGCCGGCATGGCGTGGGCATGTGGTCGGTGCGCCTGGCGGAGGACGAGCGGTTCCTGGGCCTGGTGGGCCTGCATGGCCGGCCCGATGGGCGTGGCGTGGCGCTGCGTTTTGCCCTGGACGCGGCGGCGCAGGGCCGCGGCTATGCCAGCGAGGCCGCCGGTGCGGCGCTGCGTTTCGCCCATGAGCGGGCGGGGCTGGAGCGGGTGATCGCCGTGGCGCGGGCCAGCAACATCGGCTCCCGCCAGGTGCTCGGCGGCATCGGCATGACCCTGTGCGAGAGCTACCTGCGCGATGGGGAGGAGGTTCTGGTCTACGAGAGCGTCGTCCGCCCGCGCTGACACGCCGGTTTCACCGATCTGTCGCCGAACCGTCCGACGATCTGTCACGTATCCCGGGCTACCGCACCCCCTGGAATTCTCAGGAGGGAACCATGCGCCTGCCCCGCCGCCCGCTCCTCGCCGCCGCCCTCGCCGCCGCGTCCCTGGCGGTGCCGGCCGCCGCCCAGGCCCAGGGCCTGAAGCTTGCCGTCACCGACGTGGTCGGGCTGGAGAACCTGCAGCGCGAATACGCCCCGTTCCAGCAGTTGCTGTCCGAGAAGGCCGGCGTGAAGGTGGAGCTGTTCCTGGTTCCCAACCGCACCGCCGCCGTGGAGGCGCTGAACGCGCGCCGGGTGGATCTCGTCCTCACCGGCCCCGCCGAGTATGTGGTGTTCAAGAAGCGCACCGATGCCAAGCTCGTCGTCGGCCTCGCCCGCAACGAGTATTTCGGCACCATCGTCACGCTGGCCAGCTCGGGCATCGACAGCGTGGAGGACCTCAAGGGCAAGAAGGTTGCCCTCGGCGATGTCGGCTCCACCTCGCGCCACCTGGCGCCGATCCAGCTGCTGGCCGATCTTGGCCTCGATCCGCGGCGGGATGTGCAGATCGTCCACATCAACCGCAACGTGGGCGTGGAGGCGATGCGCCGCGGCGACGTGGCCGCGATCGGCGTGAACCGGTCCGACATGGCCGGGCTGCAGCGCCGCTTCCCCGATGCGGTGTTCAAGGTGATTGCCCGCGGCCGCGACCTGCCCAACGACATGATCCTGGCCGGCGCCCATGTGCCGGACGACACCGTGGCCCGCCTGCGCCGCGTGTTCTCGGAGAATTCCGACGCCCTGATCGCCGCCATCCTGAAGGGGCCGGACGAGAACCAGAAGTTCCAGGGCATGCGCTTCGTGCCCGGCATTACCGACCGCGACTACAATTACGTGCGCCGGATGTACGCCACCATCGGCCAGCCGCAGTTCGCCGATTTCGTCGGCAACTAGCCCATGGATGCCGCGCCCGCCCAGGCGGCGGGGCCTGAGCTCGAAGTGGCCGGCGTGGCCAAGCGCTTCGCCGCCACCCAGGTGCTGCATGGCGTCGATTTCAGCGTTCCCGCCGGCCAGGCGGTGGCGCTGATCGGCGCCAACGGCGCGGGCAAGTCCACCCTGCTGCGCTGCTGCCTGCGCCTGATCGAGCCCGATGCCGGCACCATCCGCCTGCTCGGCCGCGACGTGCGCGCGCTGGATCCCGCCGGGCTGCGCGCCCTGCGCGCCGAGATCGGCTTCGTCTTCCAGAAGCACAACCTGGTCGGCCGCCTGTCGGCGCTCAGCAACGTGCTGCACGGCGCCATCGGCCGCGCCCCGTTCGCCCGCGCCTGGTTCCAGTCCCTCGCCCCGCGGGCCCTGCGCGAGGAGGCGATGGAATGCCTGCACCGCGTCGGGCTGGCCGCCATTGCGGAGCGCCGCGCCGACCGGCTTTCCGGCGGCCAGTCCCAGCGCGTGGCCATCGCCCGCGCCCTGATGCAGCGCCCGCGCCTGATGTTCGCCGACGAGCCGGTGGCCAGCCTGGACCCCGCCGCCGGCGAGGAGGTGATGGCGCTGTTCCTCGACCTCATTCGCCGCCAGGGGCTTACGTTGCTGTTCACCTCGCACGACCTCGCCCACGCCATCGCCTTCGCCGATCGCGTCATCGCGCTGCGCGCCGGCCGCATCGTGCTGGATGCGCCTGCCGCCACGCTGGATGTCGCGCAGCTGCGCGCGCTGTACGACTGATGCGCACCTCCGTCCCGCCCCGCTTCGAGCAGCCCGGCATCCTGGCCTTTGCCGCCTGGCTGGCCGTGGTGGCGTTCTTCGTCGTCGCGCTCTCCGGCACCAAGGCCTCGCTCGGCGACCTCGTCTCCGGCGCGCCGCAGATCGTGCGCCTGGTGGGCGAGATGCTGCCGCCCTCCACAGCCCGGCTCGGCCCGGTCGGCTGGGCGCTGCTGGAAACCTTCCAGATGGCCTTCGTCGGCACCGTGTTCGGCGTGCTGTTCAGCGTGCCGCTGGCCGTGCTGGCCACCCGCCACCTCTCGCCGCACCCGGCGGTGTACCACGCCGCGCGCACCGCCATCGCCTTCTTCCGCACCGTGCCGGATCTCGTCTGGGCGCTGCTGTTCGTCGTCTCGGTCGGCCTCGGCCCGTTTGCCGGCGTGCTCGCCATCATCGTCGACAAGCTCGGCTTCTGCGGCCGCTTCTTCGCCGAGGCGATGGAGGAGGCCGACCGCGGCCCGCAGGAGGCGCTGTCCGCCATCGGCGCGCGGCGCAGCGCGCTGGTGGCCTGCGCCGTGCTGCCCGCGGCCATGCCCTCCTTCGTCGCCACCTCGCTGTTCAGCCTGGAGAAGGCCACCCGCTCCTCCGTCGTGCTCGGCCTCGTGGGCGCCGGCGGCATCGGCATCGAGCTGAAGGTGGCGATGGACCTGTTCAGCTACGACGAGGCCGCCACCATCATCCTGGCCATCTTCGCCCTGGTGCTGGTGGTGGAGCGGGCGAGTGCCTGGCTGCGCGGCCGGATGATCTAGCCATTCCTCCGTAAACAATTGTTGCGCGAATCGGCGCGTCCTCCGCAATCTTCCACCCTGATACCCTGGCGGAGCGGCCGGAGGATCGGCCTGCGCCGCCCGAAGCCCCGGGGGATGCAGCCAACATGAAGACGGAACTGGCGATGCTGGTCGGGGCCGTGGCCCTGGCGTTCATTCAGGTCGTGGTCGCGGCCTTCGGTGCCATGCGCCAGGTCGGCCTGCCCATCCTGGCCGGCAACCGGGAGAACATCCCGGACATCCTCGGCTGGGCCGGCCGCGCCGCCCGCGCCCACCGCAACCTGCTGGAAAACCTGGTGCTGTTCGCCGCCCTGGTGCTGGCTGCGCAGGCCGCCGGCATCAGCAACGCGATCACGGTGCTGGGCGCCCAGCTCTTCCTGTGGGCCCGCGTCGCCTATGCCGTGCTCTACATCGCCGGCATCCCCTGGGCCCGCACCGCCGCCTGGGCGGCCTCGGTGCTGGGGATGCTCATGATCCTATCTCAGTTGCTCTGACCGCGCGGCCCGCCTACTCGGCTGGTTCCACCGGCTCCGGCTTCTTCTTCTCGTGCCGCAGCTTCTCCATCGCCTGCTGCACGTGGCGGCTGAACACGAACTCCGCCGGGCGCTGCTGCGAAAGGTCGATCTCCGGCGCCATCGGCCCCGTGGTCCGCACCCCGCGCATCTCCACCGCCAGCGCCTTCAGCGGGTTCTTGATGGAATGCGCCACCGCGGTCGCCTCGTAGCCGGAATGCACCATGCAGTCGGCGCATTTCTCGTAGTTCCCGGTGCCGTACTTGTCCCAGTCGGTGGTTTCCATCAGCTCCTTGAACGTCTTGGCATAGCCCTCGCCCAGCAGGTAGCAGGGCCGCTGCCAGCCGAAATAGGTCCGCGTGGGGTTGCCCCAGGGCGTGCAGTGGAAGGTCTGGTTGCCCGCCAGGAAGTCCAGGAACATGGAGCTCTGGTTGAACTGCCACTTCTTCTTGCCCGGCAGCGCGCGGGAGAAGATGCCGCGGAACAGGTCCTTCGTGGCCTTGCGGTTCAGGAAGTGCTGCTGGTCCGGCGCCCGCTCATAGGCATAGCCGGGCGAGACCGAGATGCCGTCGATCCCCATCTCCGTCACGTCGTCGAAGAACCGCGCCATCCGCTCGGGGTCGGCGTTGTTGAACAGCGTGGCGTTGATGATCACCCGGAACCCGGCGGCCTTGGCCTTGGCGATCGCGGAAACGCAGCGGTCGTACACCCCCTCCTGGCACACGGAGCGGTCGTGGTCCTCGCGGTTGCCATCCAGGTGGACCGACCAGGTGAAGTACTTGTTCGGCTTGAACTGCTCCATCTTCTTCTCGAGCAGCAGCGCGTTGGTGCAAACGATCACGTATTTCTTGCGCGCGATCACGCCCTGCACCACCTGGTCCAGTTCCTTGTGCAGCAGCGGCTCCCCGCCGGCGATCACCACCACCGGCGCGCCGCACTCGTCCACCGCCTCCAGGCACTCGTCCACCGAGAGCCGCTGGTTCAGGATCTCGGCCGGGTAGTCGATCTTGCCGCAGCCGGCGCAGGCCAGGTTGCAGCGGAACAGCGGCTCCAGCATCAGCACCAGCGGATAGCGCTTGCGCCCGATCAGGTGCTGCTTGACCACGTAGGCGCCCACGCGAAGCGCCTGGTGCAGGGGGATTGCCATGGTGCCGGTCCCGGTGCCAGAAGGAATGCGAACGCGACGTCGCGTTCTCGTTTGCCTTTAGGGTCGCGCCATGGGCCTGTCAACGACCGCCACCGCCCGCCGCCGCGCTCCCGTGCAGGAACGCAGCCAGGAAACCGTCGGCCGCATCCACGCCGCCGCCGCCCGCCTGCTCGCCCGCGGCACCGGCGCGCACACCCTCACCACCGCCCAGATCGCCGCCGAGGCGGGCCTCTCGGTCGGCGCCCTCTACCGCTTCTTCCCCGACAAGCAGGCGATCATCGACGCCATCGCGCTCTCGCACCTGGAAGCCTTCCAGGATGAGCTGGCCACGGGGCTGATGGCCGACCTGCCGGAAACCCCCGCCGCCTTCCTCGCCGCCGTCATCGACGCCTTCGCCGCCTACCTCGCCGCCCACCCGGATTTCCGCACCCTGGCCTATGGCCCGCCCGGCCAGCCCGGCCGCGCCATCAGCCCCGCCCTGTTCGACCGCCAGGCGGAGGAGGGCGCCCTGGCCGAGCTGCTGCGCGAGTCGCTCGTCACCCTGTTCGGCCTGGAGCCGGATGCCGAGTTCCCCTTCCGCCTGCGCATCGCCGCCGAGCTGGGCGACCGCCTCATCGCCCACGCCTTCACCCAGCCCGACGCCCCCGCCCGCCAGCGCATCCTGGCCGAGGCCAAGGCGATCCTCGCGCCCTATCTTTTCGGGGCTTGAGCCCGGCCCCGCCCTGCATTTCGGAACGATCCGGGCATTGTTGCCAGAGGCAATCGTAATAATTCACTGCTTGCCTCCCCCAACAGCAGATTTTAACTTTTGCGCATTACGATGTCAGAAGGCCACAAAAGGTGCAGCCAGCCGGGCACCCGTGGCAGCGTTCCGCCGCCAAATGCATCTCTTTCGCCTGGAGCCGTGCTTGACGCCTCTCACCTACCTGCCTCATGTCGACCTGCTGATGCAGGCCCTGCGCATCTCCCGGGACCGTCTGGACAGCCGCAGCAAGATCGCCGTCGACCCCCGCCTGCTGCTCCAGGTGCTGCGCCAGATCGTCGCCGCCCAGCCCTTCGACGAGTCGTTCTACCTCACCGCCTACGACGACGTGGCCACCGCCCATAACCGCGGCGAGATCACCGACCTGCACCGCCACTACATCGAGGCCGGCTTCCTCGAAGGCCGCCTCGGCGCCGCCCCGCAGGTCGATTCCGCCTACTACCTGGCCACCTACCCCGATGTCGGCCGCGCCATCGCCGCCGGCCAGATCGCCTCGGCGGACGACCACTACCTCCAGCGCGGCGCCGCCGAGGGCCGCGCCCCCAACCCCGAAACCGCCCTCGACGTCGAACGCTGGATGACCGTCCTCAGCCCCGAGGGCTGAGCGCCGCCACGGCCAGCTCCACCGCCAGCCGCGCCCCCCTTCCCTCCGGGTCCCCCGCCGGGTCGTAGGCCGCGATCCCCAGGCACTTCAGCGGCACCGCCCGCGCCGCCGCCGCCACCGAATCCGCCAGCGCCTGCGCGCCCGGCCAGTGCGGCGCATTGGTCAGCTGCCCCGGCACCGCCTCCGGCCCGGCCAC
>CANHCJ010000254.1 GCA_947458025.1 Rhodospirillales bacterium
CGCCACCACCGGCACGGCCGCCACCTTGTCGCGCTCCGGCTCGGCGAAGGGGTCCGCCACCACGGCCGGCGGCTCCGCGCCAGACGGTTCCACCCGGGGCGGCTCCACCCTGAGCGGCTCCACCGGCGCTGCGGCCGGCGCGGGCGAAAGATCGATGTCCCAGTCCTGCGCCGCCTTGGCCGGCTCCGGCGCCGCCGCGGCGGGCTTGGAAAGATCAAGGTCCCAGTCGTCGAAGTTCACCGGCGGCGCAGGCGGCCGGAACGCCTGCTCCAGCGCCGGCGCATGGTCCGCCTGCGTCGCGCTGCGGAACTTCTCCTGGAACGGGTCCGCCCCCGGCGCCAGCGCGCCGAAATCCTCCGTCAGCTTCACCCCCGGCGTGCCGAACCCCTCGCCGCGCGAAAGCAGCGGGTCGTTGCCCAGCCCCCCGGCCAGCCCCCCGGAAGGCCGCGCCGGCGCGAAGGGATCCTCGCCGAACGGATCGGGCGAAGCCGCCCCGCCGCCCTGCCAGGCCTCCTCCACCAGCCGCACCTCGATCTCATAGGCCCCCATGCGCAGCCGGTCGCCGTCGCGCAGCGGCCGCGGCCCGCCCTGCCCCACCGGCTCGGCCTCGCGGTTCATGTAGGTGCCGTTGGCGCTCACATCGGCCAGCTGCCACGCCCCCGCCCGGAACGCGACCACGCAATGCCGGCGCGAGAGCGTCCGGTCCGGGTCCGGCAGCGTCCAGTCATTGTCCGCCCCGCGCCCGATGCTGAACTCGCCCCCCGGCACCTGCCGCGTCTCAGGCGGCACCGCATCCGGGCAGCGCAGCACGGAAAGCGTCAGCCCCATCGCCGCCCCACCCCCGAACGCCTGCCGACTCCGATCCGCGCCGCCGCCATGGAACTTCCTCCGCTACCGGCAGACTAGCCCCATCCGGCAGGCAGGCGAAGCGCCCCATGCCGCTCCATCACCGATTCGGCACCGAGATCACGCGATGGTCACCAGGCCCGCCCCGGCTCAGGCCCCCGCTGCCATGTCCAGCGCCGGCTTCACGTCGTCGGGCAGCGGGCACACATAGGGGTTGCCCGCCGTCCGCGCCGCGAAATCCGCCTTGGCCTTGGCCAGCAGCGCCGGGTCGCGGATCACATCCACCGCGGTCGCCGCCATCACCTTGGCCGCATGCACCATGCCCTTGTGCGCAATCCCGCTCTTGCCCTGCGCCGTCAGCTGCCAGGAATGCCCCGGCGTCCCGATCGCATAGGTCGCCCCGCGGATCTGCGCCGTCGGCACCACCCATGAAACATCGCCCACATCGGTCGATCCGATCCCCTTGCCGCCCCCGTTGCTCCCCAGCGGCACGATCCGGTCGCACAGCTCGGTCTCCATGTCCGGCCCCAGCCCGAAGCGCAGATGCGCGCCTGCGATGTCATCGGGCCGCAGCGTCGCCCGGATCTCCCGCGCCAGGCTGCGATCCGCCTCGTCCCATTCCGGCGGCCCCAGATGCATCAGGTTGTCGTACAGCGCCTGCTCCAGCGGCGCATTGCCCAGCAGGTTCGACATGCCGGAAATGGCCTTCCACGCCACCTCCGTCTCGGTCATCAGCGCCGCCCCGCGCGCGATCTTCTGCACCCGCGCCACCAGCCCGGTCAGCTCGGGCAACTCCCGCGCCCGCACGATGTAGCGCACCACCGCACGGCTCTGCACCACGTTCGGCGCAATCCCGCCCGGGTCGATCGTCGCGTAATGCACCCGCGCATCCGAAGGCATGTGCTCGCGCATGTAGTTCACGCCGACATTCATCAGCTCCACCGCATCCAGCGCGCTCCGCCCCAGATGCGGGGAAGCCGCGGCATGCGAAGCCCGCCCCGTGAACACGAAATCATAGGAAACCAGCGCCAGCGAGATCGCCGGATTCACCGCGCAGAACGGCGCCGGATGCCAGGACAGCGCGATGTCCACATCCTTGAACGCCCCCTCGCGCACCATGAACAGCTTGCCCGCCCCGCTCTCCTCCGCCGGGCAACCGTAGTAGCGCACGCGCCCCTTGATCCCCTGGGCCGCCAGCCAGTCCTTCACCGCGGTCGCCGCCAGCATCGCCGCCGAGCCCAGCAGGTTGTGCCCGCAGGCATGCCCCGCCCCCTCGCCAGGCCGCGGCCGCTTCTCCGCCACCCCCGCCTCCTGCGAAAGCCCCGGCAGCGCATCGAACTCGCCCAGGATGGCGATCACCGGCCCCTCATCCCCGGCCTCGCCCACGATCGCGGTCGGAATTCCCGCCACCCCGGTCGTCACCCGGAACCCCTGGCTCTCCAGCATCGCCACATGCTCGCCCGCCGAGCGATGCTCCTGGTAGCCCAGCTCCGGCATCTCCCACACCCGGTCCGCCAACCCGATGAACTCTTCCCGGTGCCCATCCACCAGCCGCCAGACCTGCTCGGTATTGCTCCCGCTCACAGCACGACCCTTCCGATATTCCCGTCGATCTCGATCCGCGTCCCCATCGCCTCCGACAGCTTCGCCAGGTGCGGCAGGATGTCCTCATCCTCCGAAAGCCGCGGCGTCCCCCGGCGCGACCGCTCCACCCCGAAGCCCAGCTCCACCGGGATCAGCTCGATCAGGTTCGCCTCGTCGCCGACCATGTTCCACCGCGCCACCACCGATTTCCACGCCCAGGGATCGGCCGCGAACCCCTTGGTGTTGGTGTCCGACCGCTTGTCGATCGCATCGGCCACGTTCTCGGTCAGCCCCATCCCGAACTTGTCGTAGAAATCCTGCGGCAAATGCGGAATCGTCTCGTTGTGGAAGATGAAGTTGCCGAGCGAATGGAAGATCGGCCTTTTCTTGTACATCTCCACCCCGCGCAGCACATGCGGCCCATGCCCGATCACCGCATGGGCGCCGGCATCGATGCAGGCGCGCGAGAAATCCACCAGGAACGCCGCCGGCACCGCCTTGTCCGTCCCCAGCGCCTCATGCGCATGCAGGCTCACCAGCACATAGTCGCCCTGCCGCCGCGCCTCCGAAATCCCCGCCAGCGTCCGCGCCACATCGGCCTTGTTCGCCTCCGTCTGCACCCCCGCCGACCCCTCCTTGAAGGTGTGCTGCCCGAACAGCACCGTGCCCGCCTCCGGCGCCTTGCCGAACCCGGCCTTCACCCGCATCGCGTGCCCGTCATTCACCCCGCACGCCGAAGCCATCGCCTCCAGCGCCGCCAGCTGCTCGCGCGGCAGCGTGTAGGTCGTGGTGAACCGCAGCATGTTGATCCCCGGCCGCCCCATCGCATCCGGCCGCTGCTGCCCCGCCGCAGAGGTCTCATGAAACGTCGAGCAGATCCCGATCAGCGCCACCCGCCCCTGCGGGCACTCCAGGTACTTGGGCGCCGCCGCCTCCGCCAGGTTCCGCCCCACCCCGGCATGCAGAATCCCGCTCCGGTCCAGCGCCGCGGCCGTATTCGCCAGCCCCTCATAGCCATAGTCCAGCGTATGGTTGTTCGACCACGTCAGCATGTTGAAGCCCATGGTCTGGAGGTCATGGATCACCCCCTCCGGTGCCTTCGCCCACGTCCCCCCGCTCACCGCGAACGGAAACGCATCCCCCGGCGTCAGCACCTCGAAATTCGTGAACCGCGCATCCGCGTCGCGCACGATATCCGCCAGCTGCCACAACGCCTCCGAGGAAGCCAGGCGCCGCGTGATGAAGCTGTCGCCGGTGGCAACGAAACGCATCGGGGGAAGGGACATCGGGTAACCTCCAGGCTCGTGGCCCGGACTCTAGCGAAGCCAAGCGAGAAAGAAAGACTCTTCTTTTTGTGAACAAAAAGAAGCAAAAAAACTTTACCGTCCGCCAATGGCAAGCGTCCGGCCCTCCCCTCGGAGAACCGGGCGCCTGTCACCGCAAACGGATAAAAGTCTTTTTGCTTCTTTTTCTTCAGAAAAAGAAGACTCTTACTTCTTCACCCGAGCCTTAGGCGCCACCCCACCCCGCAACTGCGCAATCGTCCCGCGCGACGTGATCTGCTCCGGGTTCATCCGCAGCTCGATCACGCTCGCCCGCCCGGAGGAAGCCGCCCGCTTGAACGCCGCCGGGAAGTCGGCCGCATCCGCCACCACCTCGCCATGCCCGCCGAAGCTCTCGATGAACTTGGCGAAATCCGGGTTCGTCAGCGCCGTCCCGGAAACCCGCCCGGGATAGGTCCGCTCCTGGTACATCCGGATCGTCCCGTACATCGCGTTGTTGAACACCAGGATGATCGGCGCCACGCCGTGGTGGAACGCGGTCGCCAGCTCCTGCCCCGTCATCAGGAACCCGCCATCGCCCACGAAGCACACCACCTGCCGGTTGCGGAACGCAATCGCCGCCCCGATCGCCGCCGGCACGCCGTATCCCATCGCCCCGTTCGTCGGCCCGATGAAGCGCTGGTTGTCCTTGAAGTTGATGAACCGCGGCGGCCAGGTCGCGAAGTTCCCCGCATCGCAGGTCAGGATCGCATCGTCGTCCAGAAGCTCCGCCAGCGCATGCATCACGTCGGAGAGGTTCAGCCCCTCGTATTCCTGCCGCGCCAGCCCGGCCATGCGGATCGCGCGCAGTTCCTTGGTCCAGGTCTTCCACGGCATCCGCGCCGCCCGCTCCCCGGCCACCGCGGCGGCAAACGTATTCACATCCGAAACAATCCCCAGCGCCGGCCGCGTCACCCGCCCGATCTCGCTGCCATCCGGATGCACATGGATGATCGGCGCCTCGTGCCCGGCGCCGAACAGCGTATAGCCCTGGCTCACCGGCTCCCCCAGCCGCGTCCCGATCGCCAGCACCAGGTCCGCCTCGCGCGCGCGGGCCACCAGCGCCGGGTCGCTGCCCACGCCCAGGTCGCCCACGAAGTTCTCCCGCGTCCCGTCGTACAGCGCCTGCCGCCGGAAGCTCACCGTGGTGGGAACGTTGTTGGCAACAAGGAACTCGCGAATGTCGGCCCGCGCCTGCTCGCTCCAGCGCGACCCGCCCAGGATCGCCAGCGGCCGCTTCGCCCGCCCCAGCATCGCCATCATCTTCGCGATCGCCGCCGGGTCCGGATGCGCCGGCGAAACCGCCACCGGCCCCAAATCCGGCACATCGGCCATCCGCTTCTGCATCTCTTCCGAGATCGCAATCACCACCGGCCCCGGCCGGCCCGAAACCGCCACGTCCACCGCATGCGCGATCAGCTCCGGAATGCGCCGCTCGTCGTCGATCTGCGTCACCCATTTCGCCAGCGGCGCGAACATCCGGCGATAGTCCACTTCCTGGAAGCTCTCGCGGTCGGTTTCCTCGAACGGGATCTGCCCCACGAACAGCAAAAGCGGCGTCGAATCCTGCATCGCCGTGTGCACGCCGATCGCGCCATGGCACGCCCCCGGCCCGCGCGTCACGAACGCCGCCGCCGGCTTGCCGGTCAGCTTGCCGTACGCCTCGGCCATGTTCACCGCGCCCGCCTCGAACCGGCACGTCGTCAGGTGCAGCCGCTGCCGCACCGCGTACAGCCCGTCGAGCACATCCAGGTAGCTCTCGCCCGGCACCGCGAACACCTGCTCGATCCCCTGCGCCACCAGCGCATCCGCGATCAGCCGCCCGCCGCTGCGTGCACCCGGCTTCCCGCCCGTCTTGGCCTTCATCCCCGTCTCCCGGTCGATATTTTCGCGCGCACGATACCGATGCACCGCAACCGCGTCACTAACCCCAGGCCGAGGCCGGCGCACGAAGATGCCACCCCGCCGCCCGCTCATACGCCATCCCCACCGCCAGGATCGCCGCCTCGCCCCACGCCGGCCCCGCCAGCTGGAACCCCACCGGCAGCCCCCCGGCATCGAACCCGCACGGCAGCGCAAGCGCTGGCAGCCCCAGCAGGCTGAACGGCCGCGTCATGCGCACCAGCGCCCCATGCACGCGCGCCAGCTCCTCCCCCGTGCGCGTCCGGCTCCCCTCGCGCGTCGGCACCGGCGCGGCCAGGCTCGGGCAGAACAGCACCGCGCAGCGCCCGAACACCTCGCGCGCCACCGCCTCGCCCAGCCGCCCCCGCGCCTGCAACGCCGCCTGGTACTGCTCGGCCGGAATCGCCAACCCCGCCTGCATCGCCTCGAAAAGATCGGCCCCGAACCCCTCCGGCGTCACCCCCATCGCCTCGCGATGCAGCGCAGCCGCCTCGAAGCCGGAAATCACCGCGGCATGCGCCAGCATCGCCTCCCGCTCCGGCAGCGCCACCTCCACCAGCTCCGCCCCCAGCCCGCGCAGCACCGCCAGCGCCGCATCCAGCGCCGGCCGCAGCGCCGCATCGGCCTCGTCCAGCATCCCCCGCTCCACGCCCACCACCACGCCGCGCAGCCCGTCCGGCTCCGCCACCCCGGCGAACCC
>CANHCJ010000255.1 GCA_947458025.1 Rhodospirillales bacterium
AGGCGGCGCGAAGGCGGCGTCGGCGATCAGCAGGTCGAAGGGTGCGGCGGCCAGCGCGGCCCGGGCCGCCTCCTCGCTGCGCACCGTCTCCACCTGGTGGCCCCAGCCGCGCAGCCAGGCGGCGATCGCCAGGCCCACGGTGGGGCTGCGCTCCGCCACCAGGATGCGGGCCGGGCCTGGCGTGGCTGGCGGGGGCGTGTCTGGCATGGCGTGCGGAATGGGGGCGGCCGATCCGGGAGTTGTGTTTCAATATGACACGCCGATTCCCATTTCGGGAAGGCCCCTCCCGAAACGGGAGGCAATTCCTGCCGGGATGGGCCGATTCCGGCCGAATTAACGCCCTGGTGAGGCCTTCGGCGCTGGCACGGCGATTGCCTAACGGAATGTGTCTTCCCGTTCGGCTCATCAGAGGTCTTCACCATGCGCGTTCTTCTTGCGGACCAGGATTTCTCCACCGGCCGCGGCATCCGGGCGATGCTGCTCCAGGCCGGCTTCACGGTGGCGACCATCGAGGAGATGGACGACGTGCCCTCCTATGCCCGGCACGAGGATTTCGACGTGATCCTGATGGTCACCCCGCGCCAGGCGCGCGACCCCTACGCCATGGTGGCCGCGGTGCGCCGCACCGGCGTGACCACCCCGGTGATGCTGGTCGGCGCCGGCCAGTCGCTGGATGTGGTGCGCGGCCTGAACGCCGGCGCCGACGAGCTGGTGCGCATGCCGGTGGAGGCCGTCGAGCTGGTGGCGCGCTGCCGGGCGCTGGCCCGCCGCTCGCGCGGCTTCTCCCGCCGCGAGCTGAGCGTGGGCGCGCTGACGCTGGACCTGGAGGCGCGCGAGGCGCGCGTGTTCGGCCGCGCGGTGAACCTCACCGGCAAGGAATTCGCGGTGCTGGAGCTGCTGACGCTGCGCCGCCGCCAGGTGGTGCGCAAGGATGCGATGCTGAGCCAGCTCTACTCGATCGACGAGGCCGAGCCGGACCAGAAGATCATCGACGTGTTCATCTGCAAGCTGCGCAAGAAGCTGGCCGCTGCCGGCGCCGCCGGGCTGATCTCCACCGTCTGGGGCGCCGGTTACCGGCTGGAGGAGCTGACCGCCGAGGACGACACCCTGGCCGCGCGCGCCGAGCTGCGCCTGGCGTCCTGACCGGCGCCGGCGTGATAGGCTCCGCCCGCACGAGAGGGAGGAGCCCGATGCGCCTGATCCTGGCCAGCCAGTCGCGCTTCCGCGCCGGATTGCTCGAAGCCGCCGGCCTGGGCGTGGAAGCCCTGGCCGCGCATGTGGACGAGGCCGAGGTGAAGCAGGCCGCCCGTGCCGAGGGCGCCTCGGCCGAGGACACCGCGATGCTGCTCGCCAGCCTCAAGGCCGAGCGGATCGCGCGCCGGCACCCGGAGGCGCTTGTGATCGGCGCCGACCAGATGCTGGTGTGCGAGGGCGCCTGGTTCGACAAGCCGCCCGACCTCGCCGCCGCCCGCGCCCAGCTCCTGGCCCTGCGCGGCCGGGCGCACACGCTGGTCACCGCCGTGCTGTGCCAGCGCGGCCCGCAGCGGGTGTGGCAGCACGTGGCCAGGCCGAGGCTTGTGATGCGCCATTTCTCGGAAGCGTTCCTGGACCAGTACCTGGCGCTGGAAGGCGAGGTGCTGACCACCACCGTCGGCGCCTACCGCATCGAGGGGCCCGGCCTGCAGCTGTTCGACCGGATCGAGGGCGAGCATTCCGAGATCGTCGGCCTGCCGATGCTGCCGCTGCTCGGCTTCCTGCGCCAGCACGGGGTGCTGCCAGCCTGACTGGACTGATCCAGCCTGCCGGAATCGGCCCTTCCGGCCGGGCCAATCCGCGGCCACGCTGCGCCCATGAGCACATCCGCACCGCCCCCGACCGATTTCGTCCGCACCCGGCGCATGCATGAGCGCGGGCGCTACGACAAGGACACCATCCACGCCATCCTGGATGCCGCCCCGCTGTGCCATGTGGGCCACCTGATCGAGGGCCGGCCGGTGGTGATCCCCACCTTCCACTGGCGCATCGGCAACACGGTGCTGTGGCACGGCAGCTCGGCCAGCCGGATGGTGCGCGCCAATGCCGCCGGCGGGCAGGTCTGCCTCACCGTTTCGATCCTCGACGGCTACGTGCTGGCCCGCTCCGGCTACAACCACTCGGTGAACTACCGTTCCGTGATGTGCTTCGGCACACCGCGCCTGCTCACCGACCAGGAGGAGGTGATGGCGGCGCTGAAGGCCTTCACCGACAAGCTGGTGCCCGGCCGCTGGGAAGGGCTGCGCCCGCCGAACGAGCGCGAGATGAAGGCCACTTCCGTGCTGGCGATGGAGATCGACGAGGCCTCCGCCAAGGTGCGCAACGGCCCGCCCGGCGACGACCCCGGCGACGAGACCTGGCCGATCTGGGGCGGCGTGCTGCCCGTGCACACCGCCGCCGGCGCGCCTGAGCCGGACAAGCACGTCCAGGGCCGGTTCGAGGCACCCGCCACCCCCTTCGCGAGACGGTAGCGCGCGCGCAACCCTGCCCGCCGCGCGATGAAGGGCGAGAGGCACTTGATCGCATGTGGCAGGGGGGATATATGCGCGCCTCCGGTAGCGGGGCCATAGCTCAGCTGGGAGAGCGCCTGAATGGCATTCAGGAGGTCAGCGGTTCGATCCCGCTTGGCTCCACCACCGCACCACAGGGGTCGCGCGGCCTATGCCGCGGCGGCCCCTTTGCTTTTGCTTCTCCGCACCCTGCTCGCCGTGGCGCTGCTGGGCTTCGTGCCGGCGGCCCCTCCGCTCGCCGACCCGGCGCTGGCCCTGGCCCGGGCCGCCGGCGCGCTGTGCCAGGGCGAGGCGCCCGACGGCCTGCCCGCCGAGCATGCCCACGAGCACTGCCTGGCCTGCCGCGGCACCTCCGCTTCCGCCGGCCTGGCCGAGCCGCCGGTGCTGCCCACGCGGGTTGCCGTTGCCGGCGCGTCCATCGCCGCCTCGGCGCGGACGGTGCCGGAAGTGGGCTGGGCCGCCTATGCCTCCCGCGCGCCGCCCGGGCTGGCCGGCTGATCCGATCCGGTCTTCCCGTTCACCCGGCGCCACGCGGCGCCCGAGGATACCTGCACATGCGAACTGCCATTCTTGCCGCGGCGGCCCTGCTGGGCCTGGCCGCCTCCCCCCTGCCTGCCCTCGCGCAGGCCCCCGCCGTCGAGGTCACCGAGGCCTGGGCGCGCGCCACCACCAGCGCCGCCCGCGCCGGCGGGGTGTTCCTCACCCTCAAGGCCACCGGCGCGCCCGACCGCGTGGTCTCCGCCAGCTCGCCCGTGGCCGAGAAGGTCGAGCTGCACGAGACCATCCGCGACGGCAACGTGATGCGCATGCGCGAGGTGCCGGCGCTGGAGGTGCGGCCCGGCACGCCCCTGGTGCTGCAGCCCGGCGGGCTCCACATCATGCTGATCGGCCTGAAGCGCCAGCTGAACCGCGGCGAAAGCTTCCCGCTGACCATCACCTTCGAGAAGGCAGCGCCGGTGACGGCGACGGTCACGGTGCAGGCGGCCGGGGCGGGCGGGGGGCATCGGCACTAGGAACAAGCAAGCGGTTCTTTTTTGTAAAAAAGAACCAAAAAACTTTTCCCTCCTGGCACGCGCGCCAGGAGGGAAAGTCTTTTTGCTTCTTTTTCTTCAGAAAAAGAGGATTCTTTCTTTAAATTGCCACCCGTACCCCAAGCTCCACCACCCTGTCCGTCGGGATGCGGAAGAACTCGGTGGCGGAGATGGCGTTGCGCGCCATCACCAGGAACAGCCACAGCCGCCAGATCGGCATCTTCGGCCGTGCCGCGGCCACCAGCGTTTCGCGGCCCAGGAAGTAGCTCGCCTGCAGCGGGTCGAAATCCAGCCCTTCGGCCGCGGCGATGGCGGCGAGGTCGCGCGGCAGATGCGGGCTTTCCATGAAGCCGTAGCGCACGATCACCCGGTGGATGCCCTCCGCCAGCTTGGTCACGCTGGCGCGCTCGGCCGCCGGCACCGTGGGCATGTCCTCGTTGGCGACGGTGACGAACAGCACCCGCTCGTGCAGCACCTTGTTGTGCTTGAGGTTGTGCAGCAGCGCGCCGGGCACGTAGTCCGAATTGCCGGTCATGAAGATCGCCATGCCGGGCACGCGCACGGTGCGCGATTGCGGCAGGCGGGCGAGGAAGCTGGAAAGCGGCAGGGAATCCTGCTTCCAGCGATCCAGCAGCAGGTCGCGCCCGCGCTTCCAGCTGGTCATCAGCGCCATCAGCGCCAGGCCGAGCACCAGCGGCACCCAGCCGCCCTGCGGCACCTTCAGCACGTTGGCGCCGAAATAGATCGCGTCCACCACGAAGAAGAAGCCGAACACCATCAGCACGGTGGAGCGGCGCCAGCCGAAATGGCGGCGGAACACCACCGCGGCCAGGATGCTGGTGCACAGGAAGGTGCCGGTCACCGCGATGCCGTAGGCGGCGGCCAGGTTGTCGCTGGTGCGGAAGGCCAGCACCAGGATCACCACCCCCACCAGCAGCGCCCAGTTCACCTGCGGCAGGTAGATCTGCCCCTCCTCGGAGGAGGAGGTGTGGCGCACCGTCAGGCGCGGGATGAAGCCCAGCTGCATGCACTGGCGCGCCACCGAATAGGCGCCGGAGATCATCGCCTGGCTGGCGATCACGGTGGCCGCCGTGGCCAGGAACACCAGCGGCAGCCGGAACCACTCCGGCGCCAGCAGGTAGAACGGGTTCGCGATGGCCTCCGGATGCGCCAGCACCAGCGCGCCCTGGCCGAAATAGTTCAGCACCAGCGACGGCAGCACGAAATACAGCCACGCCTTCTGGATCGGCTTCGCGCCGAAATGCCCCATGTCGGCATACAGCGCCTCCGCCCCCGTGACGGCCAGCGCCACCGAGCCGATGGCGATCAGCGACAGCCACTGGTGGTGCGCGATCGTGTACAGCGCATAGGTGGGCGACAGCGCCATCAGCACCGCGGGGTTGGCGAAGATCTCCACGATCCCCAGCACGCCCAGCACCAGGAACCACACTAGGGTGATGGGCCCGAACACCCGGCCCATCATGCCGGTGCCGCGCCACTGGATCAGGAACAGCCCCAGGATCACCACCAGCGAGATCGGGATCACCGCCTTGTGCAGCCGCGGGTCGACGATCTGCAGCCCCTCCACCGCCGACAGCACCGAGATCGCCGGCGTGATCACCCCGTCGCCGAAGAACAGGCAGGCCCCGGCGATGCCCACCAGCATGATCACGGTGCGCAGCCGCGTGTCCTGCACGCCGCGCTGGGCCAGCGCCATCAGCGCCAGGATGCCGCCCTCGCCCCGGTTGTCCGCGCGCATCACGATGAGCACGTATTTCACCGTCACGACCAGCACGAGCGACCAGAAGATCAGCGACAGGATGCCCAGCACGTCCCTGGTGTCGAGCCCGTCGTGCTTGAAGTGCTCCAGCGTCGCCTTGAAGGCGTACAGCGGCGAGGTGCCGATGTCGCCATAGACCACGCCGAGCACGGCCAGCAGCACCCCGATGCGCAACGGCGCGCCGGCGGGGGAAGCGCCAGGATGGGTGGTGGTCATGGGTGCAGCGGGCTCCGCGGCGGGGGGGGCCGGCGATGGTTGGCAGGCTGGCACGGAATCATGCAGCGGCCCTCCGGAAACGGGCGCGCTATGCCCGTGCGCAAGTGGTTACGCTGCACTGCGGCACGGCGCAAGGCGCCCCACGCTGGCCAGCCTTGCGGATCAGCCCCGCTGGCCGAAGATGGCGGTGCCGACCCGCACATGCGTGGCGCCCTGCGCGATCGCCGCCTCGAAATCGCCCGACATGCCCATGGACAGCACGCCGAGCCCGTGCCGCGCGGCGCAGGCCGCCAGCCAGGCGAAATGCGGGCCGGGATCGCCCTCGGCCGGCGGGATGCACATCAGGCCCGTGAGGCTGGCGCCGAAGCGCGCGCGGCAGGCCTCGATGAACCCGTCGGCCTCGGCCGTCGGGATGCCGGATTTCTGGGGCTCGTCGCCCACGTTCACCTGCACCAGCAGGTCGGGCGCGCGGCCCTCCTTCTGGATCGCCTCGGCGATGGCGTCGGCCAGGCGCGGGCGGTCCACCACCTCGATCACGTCGGCCAGGCGCACCGCGTCGCGTGCCTTGTTGGTCTGCAGCCCGCCGATGATGTGCAGCCGCATCGCGGGATGGGCGGGGCGCAGCGCGGGGAACTTGGTCGCCGCCTCCTGCACGCGGTTCTCGCCGAAAACCGTCTGCCCGGCGGCCAGCGCGGCCAGCACCGCCTCGCCCGGGTGGGTCTTGGAAACGGCG
>CANHCJ010000256.1 GCA_947458025.1 Rhodospirillales bacterium
CCGCCGGTGAGCGTCCCCCTGCGCGTCGTCGCCCCCGAAGCCGCCCCGGGCGCCCCCGCGCCGCAGCAAGCCGCCGCGGGCCTGGCCGCCATCGGCGTCGGCAAGACCTACCGCAAGCGCCCGGTGGTCCGGAACGTCTCCCTCAGCCTCAAGCGCGGCGAGGCGGTCGGCCTGCTCGGCCCCAACGGCGCCGGCAAGACCACCACCTTCTACATGATCGTCGGCCTGGTTCAGCCCGATACCGGCACCATCACGCTCGACGGCCACGACATCACCACCCTGCCCATGTACCGCCGCGCCCGCCTCGGCATCGGCTACCTCCCGCAGGAGGCCAGCGTCTTCCGCGGCCTCAACGTGGAGCAGAACGTCATGGCCGCGCTGGAGGTGGTGGAGCCGGAGCGCGACCGCCGCGTGCACATGCTGGAGGAGCTGCTGGCCGAATTCGGCATCGGCCACCTGCGCCGCACCCCCGCCTTGGCCCTCTCCGGCGGCGAACGCCGCCGCGTGGAGATCGCCCGCGCGCTCGCAACGCAACCCAGCTATGTCCTTTTGGACGAACCCCTCGCCGGCATCGACCCGATCGCCGTCGGCGAAATCCGCGATCTCGTCTCGCATCTCAAGGATCGCGGTATCGGAGTTTTGATCACCGACCACAATGTGCGCGAAACCCTTGAAATCATTGATCGCGCCTACATCCTCCACGACGGCCAGGTGCTGATGGAAGGCCCCCCGAAGGAGGTTGTCGCACACGAGGATGTGCGACGTGTCTACCTGGGTGAAAGGTTTTCCCTGTAATCTCCCTGGCATGCCCCTTGCTGAGCATGCTTCTTGCACTGATCCCCCCCCGGCGCCCCCCCGCGCACCGGCCGGCACCCCGTGCCCGCCGCCCGTCGCCCATGGGATGCCCCGCTGATGGCCATCGGCCCCCGCCTCGACCTGCGCCAGTCGCAGTCGCTGGTCATGACGCCGCAGCTGCGCCAGGCCATCAAGCTGCTGCAGTTCTCCAACATCGAGGCCGCCGCCTTCGTCGAGGAGGAGCTGGAACGCAACCCCCTCCTCGAACGCGATGAAACCCCCGAGCTGCCCAACACCGACCGCCCCGCCCCCGACCAGCTCGCCATCCCCGGCCCCGCCGATTCCGCCACCGCCGCCGCCTCCGGCGACCTCCCCTCCGCCGATTCCGCCCCGCTCGAGATCGACGACACCAACTCCTACGACCCCGGCGGCGCCGGTGACGGCGTGCGCACCGGCAGCGGCGGCAACACCGCCTTCGACGACGACGAGCGCGGGCTCGACGACCTCGCCAATGCCGGCCCCACCCTGCGCGAGCATCTCGGCGAGCAGATGCGCCTCTCCTTCCGCGACCCCGCCGACCGCCTGATCGGCGCCTACCTCATCGCCCTGCTCGAACCCTCCGGCCGCCTCTCCGCCAGCCCCCAGGCCCTGGCCGATGCCATGGGCACCGATCTCGCCCGCATCGAGGCCGTGCGCGCCCGCATGATGCGCTTCGAGCCCACCGGCATGTTCGCCACCTCGCTGGCCGAATGCCTCGCCGTCCAGCTCGCCGAGAAGAACCGCCTCGACCCCGCCATGCAGGCCCTGCTCGACAACCTCGAGGTCCTGGCCCGCCGCGACCACAAGAAGCTGATGCAGCTCTGCGAGGTCGATGCCGCCGACCTCGCCGACATGATCGCCGAGATCCGCGCGCTGGATCCCAAGCCAGGCGCCACCTGGGATGCCACCCCACCCGCCCCCGTGGTGCCCGACATCCTCATGCGCCGCGCCCCCGATGGCGGCTGGGTGCTGGAGCTGAACCCCGAAACCATGCCCCGCGTGCTGGTGAACCAGAGCTTCACCGCCCGAATCATGGCCAACGCCACCAAGGACGACCGCGCCTTCATCGCCGACAAGCTGCAAACCGCCTCCTGGCTGGTGAAGTCCCTCCAGCAGCGCGCCCAGACCATCCTCGAGGTCGCCAGCGAGATCGTCCGCCGCCAGGACGCCTTCTTCCGCCTCGGCGTCGCCCACCTGCGCCCGCTCATCCTGCGCGACGTGGCCGAGGCCACCGAGATGCACGAAAGCACCATCAGCCGCGTCACCAGCAGCAAATACATCGCCACCCCGCGCGGCACCTACGAGCTGAAATACTTCTTCACCACCGCCATCGGCGCCACCGGCGGCGGCGAGGCGCACAGCGCCGAGTCGATCAGGTTCCGAATCAAGGCCTTGATCGACGCCGAACCGCCAGACGACATACTCTCGGATGACGCGATCGTGGCGGCCCTGCGCAGCGAGGGCGTGGACATCGCGCGCCGGACCGTGGCCAAATACCGCGAAGCGCTGCGTATCCCAAGCTCGGTGCAGCGCAAACGGGAGAAGGCCGTGCCGGCCTGAGCCTTCGCGGCTCCGTCCGGCAGACCGGCAACGCACCACGCCGGCAGGCGGTCCCGAACGACCGGGCACGAGGACAGGCCATGCGTATCACGGTCTCAGGCAAGCAGCTCGATCTGTCAGACGCGCTGCGCACCCGCGTCGAGCACGGGCTCGACACCATCACCGGCAAGTATTTCGACCACGCGCTGGAAGCCCACGTCACCTTCAGCCGCGCCCGCAGCTTCTTCACCTGCGACATCAACGTCCACGCCGGCCCCGGCCTCATGCTCCGCGGCGAGGGCGAGGCCGCGGATGCCAACGCCGCCTTCGACGACGCCGCCGAGCACATCGCCAAGCGCCTGCGCCGCTACCGCCGCCGCGTCAACGACCACGCCCGCGACCTCGCCCACCGCGAACGCCCCCAGGCCGCCCGCCAGTACGTCCTGCGCCAGGAGGAAGACACGCCCGCCACCGGCGACGTCAAGGCCGCCACCTACGCCACCGTGATCGCCGAAACCCCCACCGAGATCGCCGTGCTCACCGTCAGCGACGCGGTCATGCGCATGGACCTCGCCGACCAGCAGGTCATGATGTTCCGCAACAGCGCCACCGGCGTGCTCAACGTCGTCTACCGCCGCAGCGATGGGCATATCGGATGGATTGATCCGAACGGAGCAAGTTAAGGATTCTTCTTTTTGTGAACAAAAAGAAGCAAAAAAACTTCCCACATTGATGCGGAGAGACCGAGCCTCTCCGCATCAATGTCGGAAAAGTTTTTTGGTTCTTTTTTTCAAAAAAGAACCGCTTTCTTCCCTAATGCACCTGCGCGGGCACCATCTCGTGCTCCAGGATCGCCGCGATCGCCAGGCTGCGGTCCTGCGCCACCGCCATCGGCGTCCCGTCCGCCGCATGGATGGCGAAGGCATGCGCCCCGTTCACCGTCACCGGCTTCACATAGGCCACCTGCTGCAGCCCAAGCCGCCCCAGATCCGCCGGCGAAAGCGCGCGCACATCCAGGATCACGGTCCCGGCGTCGTCCTGTGTCTTGCTCGGCATGGAAGTTCTCCTGTCCTGCGCCTCAACCGGTGGAACCGTCCACCACCGGGGTCGGGCCCGTGCGCTTGCCGATGCGGATCGTCTTCACCCGCGCCTCCGGCTGCGGCCGCGCGAGGTCGATATGCAGCAGCCCGTTGTCGAGCCACGCCCCGCCCACCTCGATCCCTTCCGCCATCACGAAGGCCCGCTGGAACTGCCGCGCCGCGATCCCGCGATGCAGGAACACCCGCCCCTGCCCGTCATCGGCCTGCCGCCCGCGGATCACCAGCTGGTTGTCCTCCTGCGTGATCTGCAGGTCGTCCATGGTGAACCCGGCCACGGCGAGCGTGATGCGCAGCCCGGTCGGCCCGATCTGCTCGATGTTGTAGGGGGGGTAGCCGTCCGAGTTCTTCGCGGCCCGCTCAAGCATCTGCTCAAGATGGTCGAAGCCGAGAAACAAGGGCGACGTGAAAACGCGGGTGGTCAAGGAAGCCTCCTCCTGCGAGCGAAGCGGATGCCAGGCCCCCGAAGGCAACCCGTCTGCGGGATAGTTGGGCACCCCGCCCCCCCCTTGCAAGACCGCAGCCCTGCAACACCACCGCATGCCGCGCCGTTGATCGCCGCAGGCCGCGCCGCTACATCCCTGTCATGAATGCCGAAAGCCCCGACGGCGCGCTGCTGCCCATCCTGGTCGCCCCGCACCCCACCCTGAAGCTGCGCTGCCGCCCCGTCGGCCCCGCCGACGCGGATGCCGTGCGCGCCCTCGTCCCGCGCATGTTCGCCGCCATGTACCACGCCCCCGGCATCGGCCTGGCCGCCCCGCAGATCGGCACCGCGCTGCGCCTGGCCATCATCGACCTCGCCCCCAACGACAAGCGCGACCCCCGCGTCCTGGTGAACCCGGAGATCATCGCCGCCAGCCCGGAACTCGCCACCCGCGAGGAAGGCTGCCTCTCCCTGCCCAACATGTATGCAGAGGTCACCCGCCCCGCCCGCGTCAAGGTCCGCTACCTCGACCTCACCGGCGCCCGCCACGAGATCGAGGGCGACGGCCTCCTCGCCGCCTGCCTCCAGCACGAGATCGACCATCTCGATGGCGTGCTCTTCACCGACCACCTCTCGGCGCTCAAGCGCAACATGATCATGCGCAAGCTCGCCAAGGAACAGAAGGCCAAGGTGCGCTAGCCATGCGCCTCGCCTTCATGGGCAGCCCGGGCTTCGCCGTCCCCGCCCTGCGCGCCCTGCACGCCGCCGGCCACGAGATCGCCGCCGTCTACTGCCAGCCCCCCCGCCCCGCCGGGCGCGGCCAGGCCGTCCGCCCCTGCCCCGTCCACGCCGCCGCCGAGGCCCTGGGCCTCCCCGTCCGCACCCCCGCCCGCCTGCGCAAGGACGAGGCGGAACACGAAGCCTTCCGCGCCCTCAACCTCGATGCCGCCGTGGTCGCCGCCTACGGCCTCATCCTGCCCCAGGCCATGCTCGATGCCCCGCGCCGCGGCTGCCTCAACATCCACGCCAGCCTCCTGCCGCGCTGGCGCGGCGCCGCCCCGATCCAGGCCGCCCTCCTGGCCGGCGACCCCGAAACCGGCATCACGCTGATGCAGATGGATGCCGGGCTCGACACAGGTGCGATGCTCCTGCGCGAAGCCATCCCCATCACCCCAACCACCACCGCCTCCGACCTGCACGACGCGCTCGCCGAAATCGGCGCCCGCCTCGCGCTGCGCGCCCTCGCCGAGAACCCGCCCCCCATCCCCCAGCCCGCCGAAGGCGCCACCTACGCCCCCAAGCTCACCCGCGACGACGGCAAGCTCGACTGGACCCACCAAGCCGCCGCGCTGGACCGCCAGGTCCGCGCCCTCAACCCCTGGCCCGGCACCTTCACCACGCTCGAAGGCGAAACCCTGAAAATCCTCGCCGCCACTCCCCAGCCTGGGGCCGGCACCCCCGGCACCACGCTCGACGCCAGCCTCCTCGTCGCCACCGGCCCAGGGGAGGGAGGGGGCGCCCTGCGCCTCACCCGCATCCAGGCCCCCGGCCGCGCCGCCATGCCGGCGGAGGCCTTCCTGCGCGGCCGACCCATCCCCCCCGGCACCCGCCTCGGCTGATGCCCCGCTACGCCCTGGCGCTGGAATACCACGGCGCCGGCCTCGTCGGCTGGCAACGCCAGGCCGCCGGCCTCTCCATCCAGCAGGTGCTGGAGGAAGCCGCATCCCGCCTCGCCGGCGGCGCGCCGGTCCCCAGCATCACCGCCGGCCGCACCGATGCCGGCGTCCACGCCTCCGCCCAGGTCGCCAGCATCGACCTCGACCGGATCATCGCGCCCGACAAGCTGCGCGACGCGCTCAACTTCCACATGAAGCCGCACCGCATCGCCGTGCTGCGCGCTGCCCTGGCCCCGGAAGGCTGGAACCCCCGCTTCTCCGCCACCGGCCGCGCCTACCGCTACGTCATCCTCAACCGCCGCGCCCGCCCGGCGCTGGAGGAAGGCCGCGTCTGGCACGTCCTCCACCCCCTCGATGCCGCGGCCATGCACGAAGCCGCCCAGTCCCTGCTCGGGCGCCACGACTTCACCTCCTTCCGCGCCGCCTCCTGCCAGGCCAAGTCCCCCCTGCGCACGCTCGACCGGCTGGATGTCCGCCGCGAAGCCGACCACATCGTCATCGAAGCCGCCGCCCGCAGCTTCCTGCACCACCAGGTCCGCAACATGGCCGGCACGCTCAAGCTGGTCGGCGACGGCACCTGGCCCCCCACCCGCGTCGCCCAGGCGCTGGCCGCCCGCAACCGCGCCGAAGCCGGCCCCACCGCCCCACCAGAGGGCCTAACCCTCGTCGCCGTCACCTACCCGCACGACCCCTTCACCCCCCCGCCGTAGGGCGACGTAGGGCGGCGTAGG
>CANHCJ010000257.1 GCA_947458025.1 Rhodospirillales bacterium
AGCGCGTCATTGAGCGCGACGGTCAGGTCGCGCGCCGCTGCCGGCCCGCTCCAGGCGAACACCGCCCATGCCACGGCCAGCAGCCCGCCGGCCAGCCGGCGGCACCGCCGGGCCCGCGCAGACTGCAGGCGTTGCGGAGAGTCGTCTCGGTTCACCTGCTGTCGCGCCCGGTCGCACCTGTTGCCTTCCCGTGCCGCAGGACGCGGGGCGGGTCAAGCCAAACTGCGTGACACCGCGCGGGTCTCGTCCAGCGGAAACAGCCGAGCATGCTGCGGCTGCCAGGCCAGCGCGGCCGAGGCCCCGGGCGACAACCCGGCCAGCGGGGCCCCCGCCGGGCGCTTCACCGCCACCTCCACCGTGGGATGGCCCGGCACGCCCACCCGCAGCAGCAGCCGCGCGTGGTCGCCGAGATAGGCGCTTTCCAGCAGCGTCGCCGGCAGCGCGCCCTGCCCCATCTCCTCGGCCGCCACCGCGGCCACCGCGATCCGCTCCGGCCGCACCGCCACCTGGCAGCGCTGCCCCGCCACCATGTCGCCGGCCAGCGCCTCGGCCATCACGCCGCAATCCAGGCGCACCAGCGCGATGTCGTCCTCCAGCTCCGCCACCCGCCCGGGCAGGAAGTTGCTCTCGCCCAGGAAGCCGGCCACGAAGGCATCCTCCGGCGCCTCGTACAGCTGCTGCGGCGTGCCCACCTGGCGCAGCGATCCCGCCGCCAGCACCGCGATCCGGTCGGACAGGCGCAGCGCCTCCTGCTGGTCGTGGGTCACGTACAGCATTGTCACGCCCAGAGCCGCGTGCAGGTGGCGGATCTCCGCCTGCATCTCCTCGCGCAGCGTGCGGTCCAGCGCGCCCAGCGGCTCGTCCAGCAGGACAAGGCGGGGCTCGAACACCAGCGCGCGCGCCAGCGCCACGCGCTGCTGCTGCCCGCCCGAAAGCTGCGCCGGCAGCCGGTCGCCGAAATCGCCCAGCCGCACCATGTCCAGCGCCCGCGCCACCCGCTCGCGCCGCGCCGCGCGGGCGATGCCGCGCACCTCCAGCGGGAAGGCCACGTTCTCCGCCACGCTCATGTGCGGGAACAGCGCGTAGCTCTGGAACACCACGCCGATGTTGCGCCGGTGCGGGGCGGTGCGGGTGATGTCCTGCCCCTCCAGCAGGATCACCCCGCCATCCGGCCGCTCGAACCCGGCCAGCATCATCAGCGCCGTGGTCTTGCCGGAGCCGGAGGGGCCCAGCAGCGTCAGGAACTCCCCGCGCGCGACATCCAGCGACAGGTCGCGCACGACATCCGTCCTGCCGTCGAAGCTGCGGCGCACGCGGTCGAAGCGGACGAAGGGCTGCATGATCGTCAGCGGGGGGTCCTCGGCGAAGCTGCGCTCCTTTGCCCCGAACCGGCGCGCACCGCAATCGGCGGCGGCTTGATGAACCCGCCCCGGCGCGCCATACCGGCGCAAACCGCCCAAGGAGCGTGCCGGAATGTCCGAAGCCAGCGTCCCCGAAGCCAGCGTTGTCGCCACGCGCATGGGCCGGATCGGCCACCTGCTGCTGAACCGCCCGAAGGCGCTGAATGCGCTTGATCTCGACATGATCCGCCGCATGCGCGCCGCGCTGGACAACTGGCGCGACGATCCCTCCATCCACGCCGTGCTGGTGGAAGGTGCCGGCGGGCGCGCCTTCTCGGCCGGCGGCGACGTGATCTCGGTGCGGGCCAACGGCATGGCCGGCAACCCCGGCCCGATCGAGAGCTTCTTCAGCGAGGAATACGCGCTGAACGCCGCCATCGCCGAATACCCCAAGCCCTACATCTCCCTGGTGGACGGGTTCTGCATGGGCGGCGGCATCGGGCTTTCGGTGCACGGCCGCATGGTGATCACCACCGAGACCAGCCAGTTCGCCATGCCGGAGACGATCATCGCCCTGTTCCCCGACGTGGGCGGCAGCTACGCCCTGCCGCGCATGCCGGGCCAGCTGGGCCTGTATCTCGGCCTCACCGGCCTGCGCATGAACGGGGCGGACGCGATCCATGCGGGCCTGGCCACCCACCTGGTCCGCAAGGAAGACATCCCCGCCCTGCGCGAGGCCCTGGCGCGCGACGGTGCCGCGGCCGTCTCGGCCTTCATGCGCGAGGTGCCCGCCTTCACCCTCGCCCCGCACCGCGAGACCATCGACCGCTGCTTCGGCGCCGACGGGGTCCTGGCGATCTTCAAGGCGCTGGAGGCCGAGGGCACCGAATGGGCCGCGACCACGCTGAAGGAGCTGCGCGCCGTCTCCCCCTCCTCCGTGTTCTGGAGCTACGAGATCCTCAAGCGCGGCGCCGGCATGTCCCTGCGCGCGGCGCTGCACGAGGAGCTGCGCCTCACCCGCAAGGTGGCCTTCCACCCCGAGTTCCACGAGGGCGTGCGCGCCGCCCTGGTGGACAAGGACCGCAAGCCGCAGTGGAACCCGGCGCGGGTGGAGGATGTCGATCCCGCCGCCGTTGCCGCGATGTTCGACTGATGCGAAACCGGGCCGGGGCCGTCGCGCCCCGGCCCGCCCGCCATGGTCAGCCGCCGGCGCGGCGTTCGGCGCGCAGCATCTCGGCCAGCTCCTGCACCGCCTTCGTCAGCGCCAGCACCTCCTGCTCGCGCAGCGCGTCGATCTTCTGGTGCAGCAGCTCGATCTCCAGCTCCGCCTTGATGTTGATGCGGTAGTCCTCCTGCGCCGCCTGGCGGTCGATCTCCTGCTCGCGGTTCTGGCTCATGAGGATGAAGGGCGCGGTGTAGGCGGCCTGGAACGACAGGGCGAGGTTGAGCAGGATGAACGGATAGGGGTCCCAGTGGCCGATCCAGCCGACCACGTTGGCCGCGATCCACAGCGCCAGGATGCCCGACTGGATGATGATGAACCGCCAGGAGCCGACGGTATGCGTCACCGCGTCGGCAAAGCGCTGCCCGCGCGTCAGCGGCGGGACGCCGGTGGTGCCGATGCGCTGGCCGCGCCGTGCGGTGCGCAGCTCGTGCAGCAGCCTCTGCTCGGTGTCCTGCAGGCGGTCCAGCCGCTCCGGCGTCACGTCCATGGCAGGATCTCCGCTGCGCATTACTGCGCGGTCCAGCCCCCATCGACCACAAGCGACGTGCCGGTGACCAGGGCGGAGGCATCGCTGGCGAGGTAGGCGACCGCGCCCATGATGTCCTCGACCTGGCCGAGCCGGCCCAGCGGGATCTTGCCCAGCACCTGGTCCTTGAAGCCGGGCACCTCGAAATACGGCCGCGTCATCGCCGTTTCGATGAAGGTGGGGGCGATGGAGTTCACCCGGATGCCCTTGGGCGCCAGCTCCACCGCCAGCGCCTTGGTGATGCCCTCCACCGCGTGCTTGCTGCCGCAGTAGAGGCTGCGGTTGGGCCCGCCGACATGGCCCATCTGCGACGAGATGTTGATGATGCTGCCGCCCTGGCCCGCCGCCAGCAGGCGCTTCACCACCGCCTGGGTGGCGACATAGAGGGCACGCACGTTGAGGTCGAACACGGCCGCGTAGTCCTCCGCCGTCACCTCCGTGATCGGCTTCGGGCGGTTGGTGCCGGCGTTGTTCACCAGCACCGAGAGCAGCGGCAGGGCCTCCACCGCCGCCTGCACCGCCGCGCTGTCCAGCACGTCCAGCTTCAGCGGGCTCGCCCGCCAGCCGCTGCGGCGCAGTGCCTCGGCCACCTCGCCCACCTCGCCCTCGCTGCGGGCTGCGAGGTGGACATGGGCGCCGTTCTGGGCCAGCGCGGTGGCGATCGCCACCCCGATGCCTCGCCCCGCACCGGTGACCAGGGCGTGGCGGCCCTCCAGCCGGAAGGAGGGGGCGCGGGGCAGCTCCATCTCAGCCCTGCGGGGCGAAGAGGGCGAAGGGCAGGTAGTCCTTGCTGATGTCGCTCTCCACCTCGATCAGCGCCGGCGCGTTGCTGGCCAGCGCCTCCTTCAGCGCGGCGTGCAGGCCCTCCGGCGAGTTGGTCTTCCAGGCGGCGACGCCGAAGGACTTGGCGAAGGTCTGGAAATCCGGGTTGGTCAGCTTGCTGCCGGCGTCCCGCCCGTCGAACAGGCGCTTCTGGTCGCGCAGCACGTTGCCGTAGCTCTCGTTGTTGAACAGCACGGTCACCAGGTTGATGCCGAAGCGGGCGGCGGTGGCGAGGTCCGTGCCGCCGAACAGGAAGCCGCCGTCGCCGGTGATGGAGACCACGGCGCGGTCCGGGTGCGCCACCTTCACGCCCAGCGCGGTGGGGAAGCCGTAGCCCAGCGTGCCGGAGAAGCCGGAGGTGACCAGGCCGCGCGGCTGGTAGACCGGGTAGCCGATCCAGGAGACGTAGCCGACCTGGGTCATTTCATCGACCAGGATGCCGTCCTCCGGCATCGCCGCGCGGATGGCGCCCAGCATGCCCATCTGCGGCTGGACCTGCTTGAGGAACTCGGCCGACTCCGCCTTGGCGGCGGCGACGGCGGCGGCACGGTCGCTGCCGCTGTACTTGGCCACGGCGGCTTCCAGCGCCTTCGCGCCGCCGGCGCTGTCGGCGACGATCGGGACGTCCACCGCCTGGCGGCGATGCTCGGCGGGGTCGATGTCGATGCGGGCGAACTTGATGCCGCCCGGCGGCTTCGGCCAGCGGCCGGTGGCGGAATCGAGGCGGGTGCCGATGCCGATCAGCAGGTCCACCTTCGGCCACAACCGGGTGGCCTCATGGACCGTCATGGACAACGGATGGCGGCTATCCAGCACGCCGCGGCCGCTGCGGAAGGAGACGACGGGGGCCTGCAGGCGTTCGGCGAGGGCCTTGATCTCGGCACTGGCGCGGGCGGCGCCGCCGCCGACCCAGATCATCGGCTGCTTCGCGCCATCGGCCAGCTTGGCCAGGGCGGTGATCTTCTCCGGATCCGGCACCGGCGGAGCGAAGCGGGGCAGCGGGTCCATCGGCGTCACTTCCGTGGCCAGCGGGAACATGTCCCACGGGACCTCCACGGCCACCGGGCCCGGGCGGCCGGAGGTCATGGCCTGGAAGGCGCGGGCCATGACCTGCGGCGCCTCCGTCGGGTGCTCGATGCGCTCGGCGAACTTCAGCAGGGTGCGCAGCGTGGCGAGCTGATCCGGCAGCTCGTGCAGCGCGCCGCGCAGCTTGCCGATCTGGGCCGCCGGGGCCTGGCCGGTGATGCAGAGCATGGGCGCGTTGATGCCCCAGCCGGTGGCCAGCGCCGCGGTGGTGTTCAGCACGCCCGGGCCGGGCACCACCGAGAATACGCCAGGCTTGCCGGTGGAGGCGGCATAGCCCATCGCCATGTAGGCGGTGGTCTGCTCGTGCCGGGCATTGATCAGGTTGAGACGGTTGGCGTTGCGGGCGAAGGCATCGAACAAGCCGTACACCTGCACGCCGGGCAGGCCGAACACGGTATCGACCCCGTGGCGGAGAAGCGAGTCGACGATGGCGTCTCCGCCGGTCATGCGGGGCATGGCGCGTATCCTTGGTCGGTTCCGGGCGGACCTTGCCACGGCAATGTCATCGGTCAAAGAGGCGCCGGGCCTGTAGGCTCCGGGGATCGGACAGGAGACACGCGATGAAGATCAACCGGACAGGTTCGGCGATCTGGCAAGGCGGGCTGAAGGACGGGCACGGCACGATCTCGACCGAAAGCGGGGCGCTGGACGGGCACCCCTACGGCTTCGCGATGCGCTTCGAAGGCGAGAAAGGGACCAACCCCGAGGAACTGATCGGGGCCGCCCATGCCGGATGCTTCACCATGGCCCTGTCCGGCATCCTGGGCCGCGAAGGACTGACCGCCGAACGGATGGATACCTCGGCCCGGGTGACACTGGAACAGAACAGCGGCAGCTTCGACATCACCGCCATCCACCTGACGCTGGAAGGCCGCGTGCCTGGCTGCGACGCGGCGCGGTTCCAGGAACTGGCGGAGAAAGCCAAGGCCGGATGCCCGGTGAGCAAGCTGCTGAAGGCGGAAGTGACGCTGGAGGCTCGGCTGGTGTGAGGAAGGAAAGGCCAGGGGCTCTGCCCCTGGACCCCGCTGGGGCCTTAGGCCCCAGACCCCTTCCGAGTTAGGCCCTGTTCATAATATTCCATTATCGTAACAAAAAGGACGCATGAAGGCAGGGCGGCCGAAATGCGATTTTGAAAACGGGACGCGTCCAGGTGGCAAAACAGCATCGGGATGGGAACGGGATGGGACATGGCGCCGCCTTGGTCCGCGAGGCGGACCATCGGCGCATGGACTGCGGACCGATTGGTCGCAGGACGCAATGCGGGCTTGCGGTGCTCGGGCGGCGCGGCGGGCGGAGTGGGGG
>CANHCJ010000258.1 GCA_947458025.1 Rhodospirillales bacterium
CCGTGGTTCTCGAAGCCGAACAGCTGCGGATGCGCGCGCAGCAGCGCCAGCGGGCCGGGGTTGGCGCGCAGCCAGTCCGCCGTGGCGAAGATCGTCGCCCGCGCCCGCTGCGCCAGCAGCGCCTCGGCGATGCGCGTGTCGAACCCGCCGCCGCAGGCATCGAGCGTGAGCGCCACGCGGCGCCGCCCGGCGGTGGGCACGCAGCGGAAGCGCGGCTCCACCGTCGGCTCGGCCAAGGCGGGGCTGGACACGGCCGCCAGCCCGGCCGCCAATATCGCCCGCCGCGTCACGCAACCCAGGCACATTGCCGCCACCCATCGTGGTGCAGGCGGCCGTTATGAGGGAACGCCATGAGCAATGCCATCGCCGATCTGGACACACTGGCCCTCGCCGCCGCCATCGCCAGGCGGGAGGTCTCGCCGGTGCAGGCGGTGGAGGCGGCGCTGGCGCGCATCGAGGAAGGCAAGCGCCTCAACGCCTTCGTCACCGTCACGGCGGAGCAGGCGCGCGCCACCGCCCAGGCGCTGATGCCGCGCTGGCAGGCACCGGGCGCCCTGCCGCCGCTGTTCGGCGTGCCGTTCACCGCCAAGGACCTGACCCCCACGGCCGGCGTGCGCACCACCATGGGCTCGAAGCTCTTCGCGGACAATGTGCCGAAGGAGGACGCGCCGGCGGTGGCGCGGCTGAAGGCCGCGGGCGGCATCCTGCTCGGCAAGACCACCACGCCGGAGCTGGGCCACAAGGCCTTCACGCAATCGAAGCTGTTCGGCCGCACGCTGAACCCGTGGAACGACGCCTACACCTGCGGCGGCTCCTCCGGCGGCGCCGGCGTGGCCGCGCTGATGGGCATGGCGCCGCTGGCGCTGGGCACCGATGGCGGCGGCTCCATCCGCATTCCCGCCGCCTGCAGCGGCATCGTTGGCCTCAAGCCCACGCTCGGCGCCATTCCGCAACCGCAATCGCCGGACCTGTTCGGCACCAACTCCTTCATCGGCCCGATGGCGCGCACGGTGGCGGAGGTGGAGTTCGCCTGGACCCTGCTGCGCGGCACGGACCGGATGGACCCCTGGGGCCAATCCCCTCTGCCCAACCCGTCCGCCAAGCCGCTCGCCGGCCTGCGCGTCGCCTACCTGCCGCGCTGCGGCTCGCCGGCGATCGACCCGGACGTGGCCAGCAGCACCGAGGCCGCGGCCAACCACCTGCGCGCCATGGGCGCCGTGGTGGAGGAGATCGAGCTGGATTTCTACCGCTTCGAGGCGCCCTACCTGGTGATGCTGCAAAGCTCGGTCGCCGCCCGCATCGCCCCCTTCCTGCAGGACCGGCGCGACGAGATGGAGGAAAGCCTGGCCATCACCGCGGAACTGGGCCTCAGGCACTCCGCCGTCGCCCTGCAGGGCTCCGCCGCCGCGCGCAGCGAGCTGTTCCGGATGTTGCAAGGCGTGTTCAGCAGGTTCGACGTGATGCTCTCCCCGGTCATGACCGCGCCGCCCCTCCCGGTGGAGACCGACCCGCACGGCCACGTCACCATCAACGGCGTGGATTGCGGCGCCATCCGCGGCGGCTGGTATCCCTTCACCTTCCCGATGAACCTCACCGGCCACCCCGCGATGTCCCAGCCCGCCGGGCTTTCGCGCCACGGCACGCCGCTCTCGGTGCAGCTCTGCGGCCCGTGGCACTCGGAGGCCACGCTGCTCGCCACCGCCGCGGCGCTGGAGGCGAAGCTGCCGAAGCTGGCCCGGCCGCCCATCTGATCGGCCCCGTGATCCGCGCCGCCCTCCTGGCCTTGCTGTTCGCCGGCCCGGCAGTGGCGGCGCCGCTCTCCTGCCCGCGCACGCTGCGCACCGCGCAGGCAGCGATCGACGTGCCGGCCGGGCTGGTGGCGGAGGAAGGGCCGAACGACTGGCACATCCTGGCCTATGTGGAATTCTACATCGGCCCCAAGGTGCCGGCCGGCCCCGGCTTCCCCCCGGTGCGCTACGCCGTGCCGCCCGGCACACAGACGGGCACGGGGCGCAGCATCACCGCCAGCTGGGATTTCTCCCAGGCCCCGTCTGAGGTCTGGCTCGGCTGCCACTACCACGGCACGCGGATGTACTTGCTGGTGCCGGTGCCGGACACGGCGGAGAGCTGCACCGTCACCTGGGGGCGGAGCGAGGCGGGGGTGGCGATTCCCGGGGCGGTGCAAAGGATAGAGTGTCAGTAAGAGTCTTCTTTTTCTGAAGAAAAAGAAGCAAAAAGACTTTCCCCCTTTGCGCCCAGGCTAGCCACGGCGCAAAGGGGGAAAAGTTTTTTGGTTCTTTTTTTCAAAAAAGAACGCGCTTACTTCCTTCCCAAGAGCGAATCCCGCAAAGGATCCTCCCCATAGCGATTCACCCCCACCTCCCCCGGCATGAACGCCACCGCCAGCGCCACCACGTTCCCGATCCCCGGCACCAGCCCCAGCAGCCCAATCCGCCCGGGCTTGCCGGTATCCCGCAACCGTTGCGCCAGCGCGATGGCCAGCAGGATCTGCGCGATGCCGCAGGCGGCGACGTAGAGTTCCCAGGCCAGGTCGTCCTGCCGCTTCAGCACCGCCCAGAAGAACGCATCCTGCGCCGCGACCAGGAACACCATCAGCCAGGCGAAGGACCGCCGGTTGCGCCGGCCTTCCAGGCTCAGCAGCCCCTCGAAGACCGGCTTGCTCATTCCGCCGCGAGCGGCCTTGCGTCCAGCTTACGCAGCGCGCGGTCGATCCACTGCGCCGTGATCTTCTCCACCAGCCCGTTCTGCCGCAGCCGCTCGTTCAGCGCCGGGAAGTCCACGCGGTCCAGCGCCTGGTCCTGGTTGAAGCAGGAGAACACGATGCTGCGCACGCCGGTCTCTGGATCGGTATGCGGCTGGAGGCACTGGGCGCAGACCTCCTTCATCATGCACTGCATCGGCGAGTTGATGGAGCCGATGGCGGAATGCCCGGGCAACAGGTAGGGCTTCAGCACCCCGTGCCGCGCGGCGCCCACGGCGGCCATCATCCGGTCGGAGCCGATGACGATCATGTGCTCCGCCTCCGCAAGCGGCACCGCCTGCGCGCCGAGCTGGCCGGCGCCATAGGCCGCCATCGCCTGCACGATGTTGCCCACAAAGGTCTTGTCCTGCGGGCGCGTGGGCGCGAAGCCGGGCGCCTCGTCGCAGCACCACACGATCACGTCGGCGGCGCGCTCGATCTCTTCCACCTTGTACCGGTCTCGCAACGCTTTGTAGCCGGCGAAGTAGATCACCTTGGAGCCCGCGGCGCGGGTGGCCGCCCCGATGGAGAACAGCACCGCGTTGCCCAGCCCACCGCCCACCAGCGCCACGGTGGTGTTCGCATGGATCTCGGTCGCCGTGCCGGTCGGCCCCATCAGCACCACGGGCTCGCCCACGGGGAGCGAGGCGCACAGATCGGAGCTACCGCCCATTTCCAGCGCGATCACCGAAACCAGGCCGCGCGCCGGGTCGGTCCAGGCCCCGGTCATCGCCAGGCCTTCCATGGCCAGCACCGTGGCGCCGATGCCGGGCTCGTCCAGCCGCTTGGCGCGCATCTCGTAGTTCTGCAGCCGGTAGAACTGCCCGGGCCGGAAGGCGCGCGCCGCGGCGGGGGCATGCAGCACCACCTCCACGATGGTGGGCGTAAGGCGGTTCACCGCATGCACGGTGGCGGTCAGCGCCTCGCGGCAGCGCGCGATCAGCTCGGCGCCCGAAACCGGCGTGGCCGCATGCGCCGCCAGCACGTTGCTCACCACCGGGTAGCCGCGCTTGGCCCCGCCCATCGCCTTCACCACGTTGCCGAAGAAGCTCGGGTGCAGGTCGCCGAAGAAGGAGATGAAGCGCCCGTCTTCAGCCTTGTGCATCAGCACGTCGGCCCGTTCCGGCTTCGAAAGGCTGCGCTGCGGCGCCACGCGGGCACCGCTCACGTCGATCGCCTCGAAATACTTGCCGTCGAGCTTGATGCGCCCGTCCTCGCGCGCCAGCACCGTGTTGGGCTGCGTCCCCGCGGCCACGATCACCGCGCGCGCCGGCAGCACCGCCTCCGTGCCATCGGCCCGCTTCACCCGCAGCCCGGCGGCATGGCCATGCGCGTCGGTCTCCACCGCCACGGGCGTCAGCCCCTCGGCGAAGCGCACGCCCTCCTCCATCGCCTTGGCCACTTCCTCGTGGTTCAGCGTGTAGCTCGGCGCATCCAGCAGCCGCCGGCGATAGGCCAGCGTTGCCCCGCCCCATTGCTCCAGCAGCGGCGCAAAGTGCGGCGCCCTGCCCGCCTGCGCCGCCGCGGCGCGCTCGGCCGCCACCGCCTCGGCATGGGCCAGGAACTCGGCGGCGATCTCCGCCTCCTCCGCATTCCAGCCGCGCCGCACCGCCGCCTCGCCGCGTTCGGCGACCAGCACGCGATGCCGCCGCGCGAACTTCTCCACCTGCCGCACGTAGTAGGCCAGCGCCTCGGTGGCAGTATCGATCGCCGTCAGCCCGCCGCCGATCACCACCACCGGCATGCGCAGTTGCAAATTCGCAACAGACGACATCTTGGCCGCCCCGGTCAGCTGCAAGGCCATCAGGAAGTCGCTCGCCTGCCGCACCCCGCGCGCCAGCCCGCCCGGCATGTCGATCACCGTCGGCCGCCCCGCCCCCATGCACAGCGCGATGTGGTCGAATCCCATCGCCCAGGCATCGTCGATCGAAAGCGTGGCCCCGCCGCCGAAGCGCACGCCGCCGAACAGCGCGAACTGCGTGCGCCGCTCCAGCAGCAGCCGCACCAGCTTCAGGTAGTTCTTGTTCCAGCGCACCGTGATGCCGTACTCGGCCACGCCGCCGAACCCGGCCAGCACGCGGTCGTCCAGGTTCTCGAACAGCGCCGCGGCATCGCGCACCGGCGCCATCACGTCGATGCCGAGCGGCTCGATCTTGAGCCCGTCCACCGCCACCACCGTGTGGCCGTCGTTCATCAGGTGGTGCGCCAGCGTGAACCCGGCCGGCCCCAGCCCCACCACCAGCACCTTGCGCCCGCTGTCGCTGGCCGGCAGCGGTCGGCGGATGTTCAGCGGGTTCCACCGCGTCAGCAGCGAGTAGATCTCGAACCCCCACGGCAGGCCGAGCACCTGGCGCAGGATATGCGTCTCCGCCTGCGGAATATCGACCGGCTCCTGCTTCTGGTAGATGCAGGCCTTCATGCAGTCGTTGCAGATGCGATGCCCGGTCGCCGCCATCATCGGGTTGTCCACCGCGATGGTGGCGAACGCGCCGAGCAGGTGCCCCTGCGCCCGCAGCGTGTGCATCTCGCTGATCTTCTCGTCGAGCGGGCAGCCGGCCAGCGTCACGCCGAAGGGCGACTTCTGGAACTCGCCGGTCTTGCGATCCTTCAATCCCTTGCTGCAGGAATCCTTGCCCTGCACGTGGCACCAGATGCAGTAGTTGATCTGGTCCAGCGCCTGCTGCGTGCCCTTCCCAGTGTCGGTCAGCGCAAACCCGTCGCGCGCCCGCCAGTCGTGCTCCGGCAGCCGCAGCATCGTCACGCCATCGCGCTCGATCGTCTCCACCGGCACCAGCGCGTTCGGGTCGATCCGCGCCGGCACGCGGAACAGCGTGCCCCCCGCATGCGCCGCGCGCCCCGCCGGCGTCAGCGTCGCCCAGGCGGCGTAGCGCATCGCCTCGTCCAGCGCCTCGGCGGCCTCGTTTTTCTCCCAGGCCTGCACGTGCTGCGCGAAGCCCTGCTCGGTCAGCGCCGCCCCCATCCGCGCCTCCAGCGCCGCGCGCAGCGCCGCCCCGTCGAAGCCCGCGGGATCGGCGTATTTCTTCACCGCCTGGCGCTGCACGAACAGCCGCTTCACGCTGTGGATCGGGTCCAGCCCCGCCGTCTCCGCCGCCGCCGCGTCCAGCTCGGCGCCGATGCCGAACAGCCCGGCCAGGAACGGCTCCAGCGCCTCGCCCAGCGCGATCACCAGCTCCCCCTCGGCCTTGGCATCGAGCGAGTCCGGCGCCGCCCGCGCCGCCAGCAGCCGCTCGTACAGCGCCGCATCGCCAGAAAGCCGTTCCAGGAACGCCTTGTCCAACGCCACCAGCCCTTCGCGGGTGGCCAGGCGGGAAAAATCGAAACCGAAACCAAGCGTCATGGCGTCACGCGATCCTGGCGAGAAGGTCGAGCAGGGTGCGCCGCTCGGCGGTCGAGAGCGGCGCGAGCGTCGTGTCGGTGGCGCGCCGCGCATGGGCCACGCCGCGGCGGGCCAGCGCCACCCCG
>CANHCJ010000259.1 GCA_947458025.1 Rhodospirillales bacterium
AGCCCGCCGAGGAGGCGCAGCAGGAGGGCGAGCAGCATCGATTCCACCGCGGCCGGCATGTGGGCGCACGTCTCCCGCTCCGCCTCCAGGGCGGTGCGCAGGGAGGTCAGGGCCTCATGCATGGTTGCGGGGTGATGTGTCATGGTTGATATCTAACTAACTGATAGTCGGATGGCAAGGAATTTTTTCTGCATACCTGCCATGAGAGCGTCACTTGCCTGGGGCGGGGGGCGGGCGGCAGCCTGCCGGCGGATCGGGGGGAGGATGCCATGCGGATGGGGTTCGTTGCCTTGGCGCTCGGGCTGCTGGCGGGCGCGCCGGCCGGGGCGGTGGATACGGTGGCGCGACCGGGGCCGGAGCTGGCGGCGGCGCGGGCGCTGGTGAAGGAGAAGCGCTGGGACGCGGCGATCGGGGCGCTGGCGCGGCTGACCGTGGTGGAGCCGAGTGCCGACGCGTTCAACCTGCTGGCGTTCAGCCAACGGAACATGGGCGACTTCCGCAGCGCGCTGGAGAACTACTTCCGGGCGCTGGCGCTGGACCCGGACCACCTGGGGGCGCTGGAATACCTGGGCGAGCTGTATGTGAAGACCGGCGAGATGGACAAGGCGCGGGCGTTGCTGGCGCGGTTGGAGCAGCTGTGCCCTGCGGGGTGCGAGGAAAGAGAGGATCTCGAAAAAGCGATCAAGGAAGGGAAGTAAGGGTCTTCTTTTTTCTGAAGAAAAAAGAAGCAAAAAAGACTTTATCCGTTTGCCTGGGGGCGGCGGCGGGCGAGGAGGATGAGGCCGGAGGCGAGGAGGGCGAGGCTGGCGGGCTCCGGGGTGGTGGTCTCGGGCAGGTTGAAGGCGACGAAGCCGGTGTCGGGCATGCGGACCAGATTGCCCTCGCCGAAGGAGCCGCCGGCGTAGGTGGTGGCGAAGAGGTTGCCCTGCGCGTCGCCGGCCAGGGCGCCGTAGGGGATGCTGCCGAGGGCGTTGTCGAACGCCAGCAGGATGGTGTGGGTGAAGCCGCCGACGCCATCCGGGGCGAGGCGGAACATGGTGCCGTGGCCATGGATGCCGCCGGAGGAGGTGGTGCCGAAGATCTGGCCGATGGCATCGACGACCAGGGTGCCGATGGGGTTGCGGCCGTTGTATCCGTCGAAGGTGAGCAGGGTGGACTGGAGGTAGCCGCCGACGCCATCGGGGGCGAGGCGGTAGATGGCGCCGTAGCCGAAGGTGCCGCCGCCGTGGGTGGCGCCGTAGAGCGTGCCGGCGGCATCGACGGCGAGGCCGCCATAGGGGTTTGTGCCGGCGGGGCCGCCGAGGCTGGAGACGGTCTGGTGGACGTAGCCGCCACCGCCATCGGGGGTGAGGCGCCAGGCGGTACCGACGCCGTTGGCCCCGCCGTCATAGGTGGTGCCGTAGAGGTTGCCGGCGGCATCGAGGGTGACGCCGGAATAGGGGTAGGCACCATCCGGGCCGCCGAAGCTGTGCAGGACGGAGGCGGCATAGTTGCCCAGCCCATCCGGCGCGAGGCGGAAGACGGCGCCCACCGCCCCGCCGCCGCCCGACCCGCCGGCATAGGTGGTGCCGTAGAGGTTGCCGGCGGCATCGATGGCCAGAGTGCCGAGATAGGGGTAGGCGCCGGTGGTGCCGTTGAAGCTGTGCACCGTGCTGTAGGTGTAGCCGGAGCCGCTGGGGGCGAGGCGCCAGGCGGTGCCGTAGCCGGAGGTGCCGCCGCTGTAGGTGGTGCCGTAAAGGGCGCCGCCGGGGCCGATGGTGACGCCGCCGAAGGGGTATTCGCTCTGGCCCGGCGCGAAGCTGTGCAGGACGGTGGGGGTGTAGCCGCCGCTGCCATCGGGGGCGAGGCGCCAGACGGTGCCGGAGCCGTGGGCGCCGCCGGCATTGGCGGTGCCGTAGAGATTGCCGGCGGCATCGAGGGCGACGCCGCCATGGGGGAAGCGGCCGGTGGCGGCGGAGAAGCCGAACTGGGCGTCTGGCGCCTGGGCGAGGGCGGGGGGTGCCAGAAGGAGGGCGAGGGCGAGCGGGGCGGCGTGGCGGCGCATGGCTGACGTCTCGTGCTGAAATCCGGGCGTTCCAGGGGAGACTATGGGACAGGCGGTTTGGCGCAAGGTGCGCCGGGAGTTGGAAATGGGGTAGGAACGATTTGGGAAAGGCATAATATAAGAAAGAATCTTCTTTTTCTGAAGAAAAAGAAGCAAAAAGACTTTACCCCTTTGCGTCGAGGATAGTCTCGATGCAAAGGGGTAAAAGTTTTTTGGTTCTTTTTTTCAAAAAAGAACCGCTTGCTTTGGCGCTCACGCGATGGGGCGGCGTCCCTGGATTGCTTCGCTTCGCTCGCAATGACGGGTGGGGTGGGTTGGGTTACGCCTTGAGGAAGCCGACGAGTTTTTCGGCTTCCTCGACGACGGGGAGCGCCAGGGCTTCGGCCTTGCGGGAGCCTTCGCGCAGGATGGCGTCCAGCGTGGCGGGGTCGCCGAGGAGGCGGCTGGTTTCGGAGGCGATGGGGGAGAGTTTTTCGACCAGCAGGGCGGTGAGGTCTTGCTTGAAGGCGGCGAAGCCCTTGCCGCCGTGGTCGGCGAGGACGCCCTGGTGGTCGGTGTCCGTCAGCGCCGCGTAGATGCCGATGAGATTGCGGGCTTCGGGGCGGTTTTCGAGGCCGGCGGCTTCGCTGGGGAGGGGTTCGGGGTCGGTCTTGGCGCGGCGGATCTTGTCGGCGATCTGCTCGGCGGTGTCGGTGAGGTTGATGCGGGACATGTCCGAGGCGTCGGACTTGCTCATTTTCTTGGTGCCGTCGCGCAGGCTCATGACGCGGGCGGCGGGGCCGAGGATCATGGGTTCGATGTTTGGGAAGAAATCGACGCCGTAGTCGTGGTTGAATTTCTGGGCGATGTCGTTGGCGAGTTCGAGGTGCTGGCGCTGGTCGTCGCCGACCGGCACGCGGGTGGCGTGGTAGACGAGGATGTCGGCGGCCATGAGGTTGGGGTAGGTGAAGAGGCCGGTGGAGACGTTCTCCCGGTCTTTCCCCGCCTTTTCCTTGAACTGGGTCATGCGGTTGAGCCAGCCCATGCGGGCGACGCAGTTGAAGATCCAGGCCAGGCGCAAATGGGCGTGGACCGAGGATTGGTGGAAGAGGATGGAGCGGGCGGGGTCGATGCCGCAGGCCAGGAGGGAGGCGGCCATCTCGCGGGTCTGGTTGGCGAGTTCGCGGGGGTCTTGCCAGACGGTGATGGCGTGGAGGTCGACGACGCAATAGAGGCAGTCGTGGCCGTCCTGCAGCTTCACCCAGTTCCGCATCGCGCCCAGGTAGTTGCCGAGCGTGGGGATGCCGGAGGGCTGGATGCCCGAGAAGATGCGCTGCATGGGGCCGTTTCCTGGTGGAGGGGAGCGGGGGTTTTCCGGCGTGGCGGGGGGTTCGTCAATCCTTGGGGGGTGGAAGGAAGCAAGGAAGGTTCACATGGAGACGGAGAGACGGAGAGAAGAAGGGAGTCTCTTCACTTTCTTCTCTCCGTCTCTCCGTCTCCATGTGGATGTCTTGCCTCGATCACACGGGGCGGTTGCCCGGTCAGCCCCGCTTGCGGAGGCGGGCGAGGAGGTCGGCGGGGCGGAGGAGGCCGAGGGCGAGGGCGCCGGTGGCGTAGGCGGCCATGCCGCCGCCGACGAGGAGGGCGAGGCCGAGCCAGCGCAGGAGCGGGTCGGCGGCGAGCGGGGCGTAGGCGATGCGTTGGAGGAGCCAGAGCGCCACGGCCATGAGGAGGGCGGCGGCGGCCATCCTGGCGATGTCGGCCAGGAGGGGGCGGGTGAGAGACATGTGGCCGCGGCACAGGAGGATGACGGCCAGCGCGATGACGTTGGCCCAGTTGGAGAGCGAGGAGGCGAGCGGCGGGCCCATGTGCTGCATCGGCGCCATGAGGGCGACGTTGAGGGCCAGGTTGAGGGCGATGCACCAGAGGCCGATGCGGACGGGGGTGGCGGTGTCGCCGCGGGCGAAGAAGGCGGGGGCGAGGAGTTTCAGCAGCACGAAGGCGGGCAGGCCGGCGGCGTAGGCGGCCAGCGCCTGGGCGGTGGGGATGACGGTTTCCGCCGTGAAGGCGCCGCGGCGGAAGAGGGTGTCGACGATGGGGACGCCGACGGCGATGAGGGCGATGGCGGCGGGCAGCGTGAGGACGAGGGCGTAGGAGATGGCCTGGTTGAGGGTGGCGTTGGGGGCGGATCTGTCTCCGCCCTGCTCGGCGGCGGCGACGGCGCGGGAGAGGCTGGGGAGCAGGGCGGTGCCGACGGCGACGCCGATGACGCCGAGGGGGAGCTGGGCCACGCGATCCGCGTAGTAGAGGATCGCGGCGGTGCCGGCGGGGAGCAGGGTGGCGATGATGACATCGACCGACATGTTCACCTGGGTGACGCCGGCGCCGAGGACGCCGGGGCCCATCTTGCGCAGCAGGGCGCGGATGCGGGGCGTGAGGCGGGGGCGGGGCAGGTGCAGGCGCATGCCGGCGCGGCGGACGGCGATGTAGAGCAAAGCGAGCTGGAAGACGCCGGAGAGGCTGACGCCCCAGGCGAGCGCGTGGCCGACGCTGGGGACGAAGGGGACCAGCCAGAGCATGCAGGCGATGGAGACGAGGTTGTAGACCACCGGGGCGGCGGCGGCGGCGGCGAAGCGGTCGAGCCCGTTGAGGATGCCGGAGAGCAGGGCGGTGAGGCAGATCAGCGGCATGTAGGGGAAGGCGATGCGGGCGAGTTCGACCGTGAGGTCGAATTTCTGTGGCTCGTCGGCGAAGCCCGGGGCGAAGCCGAGCATGATGACGGGCATGGCGACCATGCACAGGAGCGTCAGGGCCAGGAGCCAGAAGGCCATGACGGCGATGGTTTCCTCGGCGAAGGATTTCGCGCTGTCCGCGCCCTCGTGCTGGAGCAGGGAGGAGAAGGCGGGGACGAAGGCGGCGTTGAAGGCGCCCTCGCCGAAGAGGCGGCGGAAGAGGTTGGGCAGGCGATTGGCGACGAAGAAGGCGTCGGCCACCGGGCCTGCGCCGGCCAGGGCCGCGATCAGGATGTCCCGGAGGAAGCCGAGGAGGCGGCTGGCCATGGTCCAGCCGCCGACGGTGAGGATGCCGCGGAGCATCCTGGGGGCTTAGCCGATGGCGGGGCGTGCCGCCATGGCCGGGTGTTCAGGCGCGGCGGCGGCGGCGCGCGGCGGCGAGGCCGGCGAGGCCCATGCCGAGCAGCGCAAGGCTGGCGGGTTCCGGCGTGCTGGTGGGCTCGTTGCCGACGGGGGTGAAGCTGAGCGAGGTGAGGGTGAAGTTGCCGCTGGCGCTGTAGAGGAAGGCGGTACTGCTGTCGTTCAGGCGGTTGTGGACGTAGCTGCCGGTCGCTGAGCCACCGGCGCTGACGATCGCGGCAATGGCGACGGAATCGAGCGTGAAGGATTGCTCCAGGGTCTCGTTCTGCAGCCAGTCGACGTTGCCGAAGATGTCGATGACGAGGGCACTGTCCCCCAGCGAGCCGTCGCACCCGAGGGGGGTCTGCGGGTCGGTGCAGGCGATGAACTGGCTGCCGTCGGTAAGGCGAAGGTAGTCCTGCAGGTTCTGGGTGGGGTTGCGGTTGTGGACCGCGGCGGTTTCGATCGAGTGCCCGGTGGGGACGCCAAGATGAAGCCCGGGCGTGATGGTGACGTTGTCGATCGTGTAGCTGCTGGTGATGAAGCTGAAGGGCAGCGGGAAGGCGAAGGTGGTCCCGCCCCAGACGCCGATGGTGGGGTTGGGATTGGTGTCCACCAGGCCCGCGGTGTTGATCAGGAAGGTGCCGGTGATGGTGTCGCCGATCTGGCCGCTGGCGCCCTGGCCGAATACGGCGCCGGTGTTGGCGATCGTGCTGCCGTCGGTGGCGTTCTGACCGATGATGCCGGTGAAGGTGACGTTGACCTGGGCGGCGTTCGCGGTGGCGAGGGGGGCGGCGAGGGCCAGCAGGCCGGCGGCCACCGCGGCCAGATGGGGGGCGGCGAGGGGGGGGCGGGCCATGATCGTCTCCTGTGCGCCATCCAGTGGGCGCGCAAATGTCATGATGGGCGGCGGGAGGCTGCCGAAGATGTGCCAAAAGTTAAGTGTCCATCCGGGAACAAGATTAGCCAGTTGAATCGGTTGTGATTTTGGCCGACGCGGAGGCAACGTCGATGCTTCCGCCATGTGGACGAATGCAAATCGCGCCCGCTACGGGCGTCGTGGCCTGCGCTATCCGAGCGACCTGACC
>CANHCJ010000260.1 GCA_947458025.1 Rhodospirillales bacterium
AGCGCCAGCAGGCCCTGCGGCTCCAGCACCCCCTCCAGCGCGCGCACGCGGCGCCAGATCGCCAGGGCGGCCATGTTGCTGATCTGCTGGCCGACGATCGCCTGCAGCAGCCCCTCGAACCCCGAAGGGCGCCGGCGCCAGGGCAGCGGGCCGGCGGCGGCCTCGATGCCGGCGAGATCGGGATCGGCCTCGGCCAGGCGCTGCAGCGCCGCGCGCGCGGCGGCGGGGGGATGGGGGAAGGTCACGGCAACCGACTAGCAGAGACCGGCATGGGCCGGAAGCGGCGCGCCAAGATTGCAAACTGCAACATCAGCAACGGGGCACTTTGCCGACGCGGCTGTTACATGGATATTAATCGGCTTATGGAAACCGCCACCATTACCGTCAACCCGCATATCCTTGTCATCGACGATGATCGCGAGATCCGCGAGCTGCTCGCGCGCTATCTCGAACGGCAGCATTTCCGCGTCACCGCCGTGCGCGATGCGCGCGAGGCGCGGCGCATCTGGCCCACCACGCCGTTCCAGATGGTGATCCTCGACCTGATGCTGCCGGGCGAGGGCGGGCTCGACTTCGCCCGCTGGCTGCGCGCCGAGAGCGACGTGCCGCTGCTGATGCTCACCGCGCTGGGCGAGGAGAACGACCGCATCATCGGCCTGGAGCTGGGGGCGGACGACTACGTCTCCAAGCCGTTCAACCCGCGCGAGCTGCTGGCCCGCATGCGCGCCGTGCTGCGCCGCGCCAGCGAGGTCGGCGAGAAGCGCGAAAGCGGCAGCAAGACGCTGTTCTTCAACGGCTGGACGCTGGAATCGGCCCGCCGCCGGCTGCTGAACCCGGATGGCACCGAGGTGCCGCTGACCGGGGGCGAATACGACCTGCTGGTGGCGCTGCTGGACCGCGCCAACAAGGTGCTGACGCGCGACATGCTGCTCGACCTGCTGCGCGGCCGCCAGGCCGGGCCGTTCGACCGCGCGATCGACGTGGCGATCAGCCGCCTGCGCCGCAAGCTGGAGGATGACGGGCGCCACGCCCAGCTGATCAAGACCGTGCGCGGCGGGGGCTACGTGCTGGCCGCCGAGGTGACGCGCGGCTGAACGCCGGGCCCTGCCCGTGCTGAGCCGGGTCCGCGCCTGGCGGATCTGGCCCACCAGCCTGGCCGCCCGCACCGCCCTGGTGCTGCTGGGCGGGCTGCTGGTGTCGCAGGTGGGCGGGCTGATGCTGCACGCGCTCGACCGCGCCGAGATGCTGCACTCGGCGCAGGAGCACGAGATGGCGCGGCGGATGATGATCACCTACCGCAGCCTGGTGCTGGCCCGGCCGGAGCAGCGCGCCACCCTGATCGACCAGGCGCGCGGGCCGGGCGACATGACGCTGTCGCTGAGCGAGGCCGAGCCGCGCTTCGACCTGCCGCCCTCCCCCGCGCAGCTGCAGCGCCACATGCAGTCGCACACCCAGATCGTGCCGCTGCCGGCCTCGCTGCGCCCGCGCCAGATGCTGGTGCACGGCAGCGAGGGGGATGCCCGCGTGGCCGTGGCGCTGCAGCTGCCGGAAGGCCAGTGGCTGGTGGCCGAGATGCTGCTGCGCCCGGTCTGGCCCTGGCATTCCAACGCCTTCCTGGTCACCTTCGGGGTGATGTCGGCGGTGGCCGCGATGCTCACGCTGTGGGCGGTGCGCCGGCTGGTGGAGCCGGTCTCCACCCTGGCCGGCGCGGCCGAGGCGCTGGGCCGCGACGTGAACGCCCCGCCCCTGCCGGAGACCGGGCCGGCCGAGCTGGCCACCGCGGCGGCCGCCTTCAACACCATGGCCGCGCGCATCCGCCGCTTCGTGGATGACCGCACCTTCCTGCTCACCGCCATCGGCCACGACTTGCGCACCCCGATCACAAGGCTGCGCCTGCGCGCGGAGTTCATGGAGGACGACGACCAGCGCACCCGCATGCTGGCCGACCTCGACGAGCTGGAGGCGATGGTGAACGCCACGCTCGCCTTCGGCCGGGACGCGACCCCCAGCGAGCCGGCGGTCGCGGTGGACCTCGCCGCCCTGGTCAACACCGTGCTCACCGACGCGGCCGATGCGCGGCCGGAGCTGCCGGCCGAGGCGCTGGCCTATGCCGGGCCGGACCACCTCGCCGTCACCGCCCGGCCGGTGGCGCTGAAGCGGGCGCTGGTGAACCTCGTGGCCAATGCGCTGAACTATGGCGGCAGCGCCACGGTGCGGCTGATGCCGCCGCAGGATGGCCAGGTGGTGCTGCACGTGGACGATGACGGGCCCGGCATTCCGCCCGAGGAGCTGGAGCGCGTGTTCCTGCCCTTCCAGCGCCTGGAGCCGAGCCGCAACCGCGAGACCGGCGGCATGGGGCTGGGCCTGCCGATCACCCGCAACATCGCCCGCGCCCATGGCGGGGACGTGACGCTGCAGAACCGGCCGGGCGGCGGGCTGCGGGCCACGCTGATCCTGCCGACCTAAAAAAAGCCCCGCGGTTCGCACCGCGGGGCAAGTGTACAGGGAGGCTTCACGTCTGGGAGACGCAGGAGCCCGTAGGCCCCCTTCCCCGGCGCAAAGGCCGGGAAACCGAAGGGACGATCCCGGTGCCGGCCGCCCTGGCCCGCCGCCGGGCCCGTCCGAACCCGTGCACGAAAGCTATGGTGCGCTGCGGCGCCGGACCATGGCGAAATGCCGGAGGCGGCCATGACGGTCGCGCAAATCACGCGGCATCTCTGTTGATTCCGCAGGATTTTGACAAGATTTCATGGCAATGACGTTAAGGATTCGTGACGAGGCCGCCCGCCCCGCCCGCCGCCGCGCCGATGGCAACCCGGCGCACATGCAGGGGTATGCCGAAAACGCCGCGGGCCGGCGCCCCCCGTGGGAACGCCGGCCCGCAAGAAGGCGCGAAACGTCGCCTCAGCCGCGCTGGGCGAGCTGGGCCAGCAGGAAATCGCGGAACACCGCCACGCGCTTCGAATTGCGCAGCTCCTCCGGATAGACGAAGTACACGTCCACCTTCGGCGCCTTGATGTCGCCCAGCACCTGCACCAGCCCGTCGCCGTCGGCGTGCATGTAGTCCGGGATGGTGGCGATGCCGAGGCCGGAGCGCGCGGCGGCCAGCATGGCGCGCAGCGAGTTGGTCTCCAGCATCGCCTTGCGCGGGCTGCCCGGCCGGCGGCCGATCTCGGCCAGCCAGTTGATGTCGGGCACCGGCGGGTGATGCTCGCCGAACAGGATCAGCCGGTGGTTGTCCAGATCCTCCACCGTCTTGGGCGTGCCGTGCTGCTTCAGGTACTCGGGCGAGGCCACCACGTGCCATTCCAGCGCGGTCAGGTGGCGCTGCACCAGGTCCGGCTGCTTGGGCGCATGCATGCGGATCGCCACGTCGGCCTCGCGCATGGCGAGATCCAGGTCGGTGTCGTCCAGCAGCAGCTGCATCGTCACTTCCGGGTACTGCGCCAGGAACACGTGCAGCCTGGGCGCCAGCCAGGAGGAGCCGAAGCCCACCGTGGTGGTGACCTTGAGCCGCCCGGCCGGGCGCTCCTTGCTTTCCGTCAGCAGCGCCTCGGTCATCGCCAGCTTGGCGAACACCTCGCGCACCGTGCGGTTCAGGCTTTCGCCCTGCTCGGTGAGGATCAGCCCGCGGGCATGGCGGTGGAACAGAGGCACCTGCAGGGCCTCCTCCAGCGCCGAGATCTGCCGCGAGACGGCCGATTGGCTCAGGTTCAGCGTGTCGCCGGCATGCGTGAAGCTGCCTGCCTCGGCAACGGCGTGGAACACGCGCAACTTGTCCCAGTCCATGGTGCGGCCATTCCCCTGTTACCCCACCCCGCGGCGGGACAACGCTATGCTTGGTCCCGACCCCCAGCGGAGCCAGGACGGTTCCTGCTTCCTACCGGCCTGCCACAAGGGACGGCGCGGGCGCTTCCATAGCGCTCGCCGCCGCCTGCGACTCGACCGCATGCTCCGCCAGCCACTTTTCGACTTCCAGCGCGGCCATGCAACCAGTTCCTGCGGCCGTGACGGCCTGACGCCACACTTTGTCCTGAACATCGCCCGCCGCGAACACGCCGGGCACCGAGGTACGGGTGGTTCCGGGCGGCGTGAGCACGTAGCCCTCGCCATCCAGCGCCACCTGGCCGCGGAACACCTCCGTGGTGGGAGAATGCCCGATGGCGATGAACACGCCGTCAAGTTCCAGGTGCGTGGCCGCCCCGGTCGTGGTGTCGCGCAGGTTCACCCCGTTCACCCCCACCGGCGCGCTGCCGGCGGTGATCTCCTCCACCACCGCGTTCCACACCACGCGGATGCGCGGATGCGCGAACAGGCGCTTCTGCAGGATCTTCTCCGCCCGCAGGCTGTCGCGGCGGTGGATCAGCGTCACCTCGGCGGCGAGGTTGGCCAGGTACAGCGCCTCCTCCACCGCGGTGTTGCCGCCGCCCACCACGGCCACGCGCTTGCCGCGGAAGAAGAACCCGTCGCAGGTGGCGCAGGCGGAAACCCCGAAGCCCTGCAGCTTCTTCTCCGAGTCGAGGCCGAGCCAGCGCGCCTGCGCCCCGGTGGCGATGATCACCGAGTCGGCGATGTAGACATCCCCGCTATCCGCCTCGCAGCGGAACGGGCGGCGGCTGAAATCCACCTTGGTGATCAGGTCGTAGGCTATGCGCGTGCCGACATGCTCGGCCTGCTTCTGCATCTGCTCCATCAGCCAGGGGCCCTGGATCGCCTCGGCGAAGCCCGGGTAGTTCTCCACATCCGTGGTGATGGTCAGCTGCCCGCCCGGCTGCAGCCCGGCCACCAGCATCGGCTCCAGGCTGGCGCGGGCGGCGTAGATCGCGGCGGTGTAGCCGGCGGGCCCGGCGCCGATGATCAGCACGCGGGTTCGGTGGGTGGTCGCAGGCATAAGGGTCATTCCAGCTCCAGGCCCGTGCAGAATAGGGGGCTGCGGGCCCCGGCTTCAAGGAAGCGGGCCTTGTGCCGGCGGGGTTGTGCAATAATATTTCGTCCTGCCGCCCCGCATCGACACGTCGTTGTGGCCGGCACCCCGCCTGCGCGCCCCTTGGGAAGATCCGTCCACCGATGAAACTGCCCTCCGACGTCCCCGTGCTGGACGCGATCGACCGCCGGATCCTGGCCGAGCTTCAGGCCGACGGGCGCATGACCAACGTGGAGCTGGCCCGCCGCGCCGGCATCTCCGCCCCCCCCTGCCTGCGCCGCGTGCGCCGGCTGGAGGAGGCCGGGATCATCCGCGGCTACCACGCCGATTCCGATCCGCAGAAGCTGGGCTGGGAGATCACCTTCTTCGCCATCGTCGGGCTGGACAGCCAGAAGGAGGCGGTGCTCTCCGGCTTCGAGGCGATGGTGGCGGAATGGCCCGAGGTGCGGGAGTGCCACATGATCCGCGGCGGCGGCGATTTCCTGCTGAAGCTGGTCGCCCGCGACACCGCGCATGAGAACCAGCTCACCCAGAAGCTCACCGGCGCGGCCACCGTGGCGCGGGTGCAGACGTTGCAGACCATCCGCACCAGCCGCAACCTGGCCGGCGTTCCGCTCTGAGGTGGTTGCCGCCGGGCGCGCTCCTGCCGGCTGAACGCCTCGGCCTCGCCGCCCTTCTCCTGCTCACCGCGCTGCGCCTGCTGCTGGCCGCCACGGTGCCGCTCTCGCCCGACGAGGCCTATTACTGGGTCTGGTCGCGCGCGCTCGCCCCCGGCTACCTCGATCACCCGCCGATGGTGGCGCTGTGGATCGCCGCCGGCACCGCTTTGGCCGGGGAGGGCGCGCTGGGCGTGCGCCTGCTGGCCCCGCCCGCCGCCCTGCTCGGCTCCCTCATGCTCGCCCAGGCGGCGCGCGACCTGCTGCCGGGCGACGAAGCCGCGCGGCGAGAGGCCGGCGTGGTCGCCGCCGCGCTGCTGAACGCCACGCTGCTGCTGGGCGCCGGCAGCGTGAGCATGACGCCGGACACCCCGCTGCTGTTCTTCTGGATCGCGGCATTGTGGGCGCTGGGCCGGCTGCAGGCCCGCGGCGATGCGCGCTGGTGGCTGGCCGCCGGGCTGGCCATCGGCGCGGCCGGGGCCAGCAAGTATTCCGCCCTGCTGATCGTGCCCGGCATCCTGCTCTGGGTGCTGGCGATCCCGGCGCATCGGCGCTGGCTGCGGGGCTGGCCGCTTTGGGCGGGCGCGGCGCTGGCGGCGGCCGCCGTGGCGCCGGTGCTGGCCTGGAACGCCGCGCATGGCTG
>CANHCJ010000261.1 GCA_947458025.1 Rhodospirillales bacterium
GACAGCGCCGGGGAACACCGGGGCATCCGGTGCCGCGCTGGTGCGGAGTTTGGCGACAGCCTCAAGCACTTCTAGCACCGGTTCGGACAGCGGCACGCGATGCTCCCGCCCCGCCTTCATCCGCCCCTCAGGGACCGTCCAGAGCGCCGCATCTAGGTCCATCTCGCGCCAGGTGGCGCCTAGAACCTCACCGGTCCGCGCGGCGGTCAGGATTGCAAATTTGAGCGCCAGCGCCGCTACGCCCGCTTGGCTGTCCAACGCCTTCATGAACGCCCCCATCTCCCGCCAGGGCAGCGCCGCATGATGAGCAACTTTAGCGACTTTAGCACGGGCAGGCAGTGCGAGTGCGAGATGGCCGCGCCATGCCGCCGGGTTGTCTCCGCTGCGCTGGCCCTTCGTCTTGGCTGCATCCAGAACTACCTCGATACGTCCGCGCAGGCGGCTCGCCGTCTCAGGCTTGGTTGTCCAGATCGGTTGCAGCGCTGCCAGAACATGCGCCGTGTCCACCGCCGACACCGGCACGTCACCGAAATGCGGGAAGGCGTAGGTTTCCAAAGTGGTCAGCCATTGCGCCCGGTGCTTCGGGTTGCTCCATGTCGGCTGGTGCAGCTTGATGTAGTCCAGTGCAGCCGTGCGGAATGTGGTTGCCTTGATCGCCGCTTCCTGCGCCGCCGCCTTCTTGGCCGCTTCGTCCGCGTCCCGTTGGGCCAAGGGGTCTATGCCATCCCGCACCAGCCGATAGAGCACGCTGGCCCGGTCCCGCGCTTCCGACAGGCTCACCGCATTCCGGTCGATCGGCCCCTTGTCCCGTGGCGTGCCATCCGGGTTCGTCTCTTTGCCGACCGGCGCCCGGCCTAGGCCCATCTCCCGCATTCGCCCGCCCTTGGGGGTGTAGCGGAACACCCAAAACCGCGTGCCGTTGTCGCGGACCACCAGGTAAAGCCCATCGCCGTCGCCGTAGCGTCCAGGCTTTGCGCTCAGCACCTTCGCCGCCGTCAAACCCGCCGCCCGCCGTGGCATTGGCCGCACTCCGCTTAGGACGATCCCTTATCTATCCCCTAAACATAAGCGCGAACGAACGCGACCGCAAGCGAACGATCGCGGCTTAGATTTCGAGCTACTGGATTGAAAAAGCGCCGGTTCTGGTGGCGCTTCGGGCGGATAAGGAGGATGGCGAACAAGTAAGTGGCGGAGGGGATGGGATTCGAACCCACGGTACGGGATAAACCGTACAACGATTTAGCAAACCGTCGCCTTCAGCCGCTCGGCCACCCCTCCGCCGGGAGAGCAATGGTCACACGACGTTTGCTGCGGACCTTCTAGGGGCTGGCGTGCGGAGCGTCAAATGCCCCGCGCGCCATGCCGGGTTCCCGGTTCAGCTCAGCGCCACCTCGAAGCCGCGGCGGGTGGCGGGGCGGGCCATCATGGTTTCGTACCAGCGCTTCACGTTGGGGAAATCCGCCAGGTCCACCTGGTGGCGCTCATGCCGCCAGGCCCAGCCGAGGATGGCGAAGTCGGCGATCGAGATGTCGCCGGCGAAGAATTCCACCTCGGCCAGGCGCCGGTCGGCCACGCCATACAGGCGGCGGGTTTCCTTGCTGTAGCGCTCCAGCCCGTAGCGGCGGTCCTGCTCGTTCTCCACCATCAGGAAGTGGTGCACCTGGCCGGGCATGGGGCCGAAGCCGGCCATCTGCCACATCAGCCATTCCAGCACCGGCACCTGGGCGCGAATGTCGGCGGGCCAGAACTTGCCGGTTTTCGCGCCGAGATAGATCAGGATCGCGCCGCTTTCGAACACGGTGATCGGCTTGCCGCCGGGGCCGTCGGGGTCGACGATGGCGGGGATGCGGTTGTTGGGCGAGAACTTCAGGAATTCCGGGTTGAACTGCTCGTTCTTGGAGATGTTCACCGGCTTCACCGTATAGGCCAGCCCCATCTCCTCCAGCGCCGCGCTGATCTTGCGGCCGTTCGGGGTGTTCCAGGTCCAGAACTCGATGCTCATGCGCCGTCTCCGTGGCGGCCGGAAGTGGCGCGCCGTTTCGGTGAGTATCAGGCAGACCGGCGGCCGCGCCAACCGGGCGATTGACGCCGCCGCCGGCGCTGGCCACGCTGGCGGGCAGGCAACAGGGCAGGCCCACCATGCGGATTTCCCGAGGCGACAACACGCCGGACAACGCCGCGCTGATCGGTTTCACCAATTTGCGCCGGGCGCGCACCACGCGGCCGATGGTGATCGAGCGCGGGCGGGGGATCTTCCTGATCGACGAGAACGGCCGCGAATACATGGAAGGCACGGCGAGCTTCTACTGCGCCGCCCTCGGCTTCTCCGACCAGGAGCTGGTGGAGGCGGCGGTGCGGCAGATGCGCGCGCTGCCGGCCTATGCCTCTGGCGTGTATCGCACCGTGCCGGCGGCCCTGGCCCTGGGCGAGAAGCTGGCCGCGCTCGCGCCGATGAAGGATGCGCGGGTGGCGTTCGCCTCCACGGGCTCGGAGGCGAACGACTTCCTGCTGAAGTTCATGCGCTTCCGCAACGCCTTCCTGGGCCAGCCGAAGCGCACAAAGGTGATCGCGCGCACCGGCAGCTACCATGGCGGCACCATGGCGACCGCCGCGCTGGGCGGGTTCCCGGGCACGGCGGCGGCGTTCAACCTGCCGATGGACGACGTGCTGACGGTGAGCCAGCCGGACTTCGTGAACCGCGCGCTCGAAGGGGAGAGCGAGGCGGAGTTCACCGCGCGGATGCTGCTGGAGGTGGAGCAGACGATCGAGCAGGCGGGGCCGGAGACGGTGGGGGCGATGATCCTTGATCCCGTTTCCTACTCCGCCGGCTGCGTGCTGCCGCCCAAGGGGTATCTCAGCGGGTTGCAGGAGATCCTGGCGCGGTATGGCGTGCTGTTCTTCGATGACGAGGTGATCACCGGGTTCTGCCGCACCGGGAACATGTTCGCCGCCGAGACCTTCGGCTTCACGCCGGATTGCATGTCGCTCGCCAAGGCGCTGTCGGCGGCCTACATGCCGATCTCGGCGATCGTGATGTCCGGCGAGTTCTACGACGTGCTGGAGCGCGGCTCCGACGTGATCGGCACCATGCCGCATGCCGCGACCTATGCCGGGCATCCGGTGGCCGCGGCGGTGGCGCTGCGGATGCTGGAGATCATCGAGGAGCGCGACCTGGTGGGGCATGTGCAGCGCGTCTCGCCGCGCCTGCATCGGCATATCCATGGGCTGGCCCAGCATGAGCTGGTGTTCAACACCCGCGCGCTGGGGCTGGGGGGCGCGGTGCAGCTGCATCCGCTGAAGGGCCAGCCGGGCGTGCGCGGGCAGGCGATGATGCAGGCGATGATGGACCAGGGCCTGTTGCTGCGGGTGGTGGGCGATACGATCAACTTCTCCCCGCCGCTGATCATCACCGAAGCCGAGATCGACGAGATGATGCGGCGCTTCACCGCCGCGCTGGAAACCCTGCCGCGGGAGGCCGCATGATCCCCATCATTGGATACGCCGATGCCTTCTCGGTGAGGGCCGGCGGGCGCATCGCGTTCAAGGTATCTTCGGCGCATGCGCAGTATCGCGCCGAGCTGGTGCGCATCCGCAGCGCGGACCCGAACCCGAAGGGGCCGGGCATGCGCTTCGAGGCGGTGCCGGCGGGGTTTGCCGGGGACCATGCCGGGCGGGTGCAGGCGGTGCAGAGCGGTTCCTTTGCGCGGATCGGCCTGGACGGGTTTGCTCCGGAGGGGGAGTGGACCTTCTCGGTGCGGGTGCAGCCCTGGCTGCTGGATGGGCGGGCGCAGGCGGTGGCCGGCTGGGACGGGGTTGCGCTGCATGCCACGGCCGAGGGGGCGGTGCTGCGCGTGGGCGGGCAGGAGTGCCGGGTGGCGGCGCCGATGATCGAGCGGCGGTGGTATGAGCTGCGGCTGGTGGTGGGCGCCGGCGGCGTGCGGCTGATCCAGCGCAAGCTGCAGACGGATTGGGGCAGCGAGGGCGATGGCAGTGCCGCGCTGGCCGCTGTCTTGCCGGTGCCGCGGGAGGTGCTGTTGGCGGCCTCGGCGGAGGGTGGGTATTTCAACGGGCGGCTGGAGCATCCGATGCTGCTGCGCGGGGCCTTCGCGGAGGCGGGGCCGCTGGAGCCGGCGTCGCTGCCGCGGACCGTGCTGCATGCGTGGTGGGATTTCTCGCTGGGGCAGGATACCGACATCGTCACCGACCGGGGGCCGCATCGCTGGCACGGGACGCTGGTGAACCTGCCGACGCGGGCGATGCGCGGGGCGTTCTGGACCGGGCGGGAGCTGAACTGGCGGCATGCGCCGGACGAGTATGCCGCGATCCATTTCCATGAGGACGACCTGTACGATTGCGGCTGGGAGACGGATTTTTCCTTCGACGTGCCGGCGGATCTGCCGAGCGGGGTGTATGGGGCGCGGCTGCGGGCGGGGAAGGACGAGGACATCGTGCCGTTCTTCGTGCTGCCGCCTGCGGGGACGGCGACGGCGAAGGTGGCGCTGCTGTTCTCCACCTATACCTACCAGGTGTATGCCAACTACCACCGCGGCAACTACGACGAGGCGTATCGGGAGCGGCGGGCGGCGTGGCCCGGGAGCTATCCGCATCATCCCGGGGACAATCCGCAGTTCGGGCTTTCCACCTACAACTGGCATGCGGACGGCTCGGGCGTGGCGCATTCCTCCCATTTGCGGCCGATCATCACCTTCCGGCCGGGCTATCTGGCCTATCCCGATGCGCGCGGTTCCGGGCTGCGGCATTTCCCGGCGGACATGCACCTGGCGGCGTGGCTGGATGCGATGGGGATCGCCTGGGATGCGATCACCGACCACGACGTGGAGGCGGAAGGGACCGACCTGCTGGCGCGCTACAAGGTGGTGCTGACGCCCTCGCATCCGGAGTACCAGAGCCTGGGCACGCTGGATGCCTTGCGTGACTATACCGCTGAGGGCGGGCGGCTGGTGTATCTCGGCGGCAACGGGTTCTACTGGCGGGTGGCCGCCAACCCCAAGGTGCCGGGGACGCTGGAGCTGCGGCGGACGGAATCGGGCACGCGGGCCTGGGCGGCCGATCCCGGCGAGTACTACCACCAGTTCGATGGCGGCTATGGCGGGCTGTGGCGGCGGCAGGACCGGGCGCCGCAGAAGCTGGCCGGGGTGGGGTTCTCGGCGCAGGGGCGGTTCGAGGGCAGCTACTACCGGCGGCTGCCGGAGAGTTTCGCGCCGGAGGTGGCGTGGATCTTCGATGGTGTCGAGGGCGAGGTGATCGGCGATTTCGGGTTCTCCGGGGGCGGTGCGGCCGGGTTCGAGCTGGACCGGGCCGATCCGTTGCTGGGCTCGCCGCCGAATACCGTGGTGTTGTGCCGCTCCGAGGGGCACCAGGCGCATTTCGGGGTGACGCCGGAGGACGTGCTGCAGCCGCGCGAGAACAAGATGAGCAACGCGCCCGATCCGCTGATCCGCAGCGACATGGTGTATTTCACCACGGCGCGGGGCGGGGCGGTGTTCTCGGTGGGCTCGATCACCTTCTGCGGCAGCCTGCCGTGGAACAATTTCGACAACCAGGTGTCGCGGATGATCCGCAACGTGGTTACCCGCTTCAGCGAATGACGTGATCGCCGATGCCGCCGCCTATGGCGGGTTGTTCCTCTCGGCCCTGGTGGCCGCCACGATCCTGCCGATGCAGTCGGAGGCGGTGCTGGTGGGGCTGATGCTCGCCGGCACGCAGCCGGTGGGGTGGCTGCTGCTGGCGGCGAGCCTGGGGAATGTGCTGGGCAGCGTGGTGAACTGGGTGCTGGGGCGGGGGGTGGAGCGCTTCGCCGGGCGGCGGTGGTTCCCGGCCTCGCCCGAGGCGCTGGCGCGGGCGCGGGGGCATTATGCGCGCTGGGGGCGGTGGTCGCTGCTGCTGGCCTGGGTGCCGGTGATCGGCGACCCGCTGACGGTGATCGCGGGGATGCTGCGCGAGCCGTTCTGGCGGTTCCTGGTGCTGGTGACGATCGCGAAGGTGGGGCGGTACCTGGTGCTGGCCTGGGTGGTGCTGGCCTGGGGATAGGGCGTGAGTCATCGCCGCCGGACGTGGGGTTTTGGCGACGGATTCGAGGTGCGTTGGGGTTCAGGTGGGGCGCGGGGGTGCGCGGGAAGAAATGGATCTTGCAGGTAGCATTCAAACAGTTGCTGACTTGGTGGGGTTTTTAAAA
>CANHCJ010000262.1 GCA_947458025.1 Rhodospirillales bacterium
CCGCGCCGCGCTGGCCGCCGCCGCGCGCCGGGTGCGCCGCGGGCCGAACGACGTGCTGGTGCGCATCAACGCCCCGCTTTCGCTGGCCGTGCCGGATATCGAGGCCGCCGTGATGCCGGAGGTGGACGGGCTGATCATCACCAAGGCGCGCGGGCCGGACCATGTTCGCCTGCTGGACGAGCTGGTCAGCGAACGCGAGGCCAAGGCCGGCATGGCCGACGGCCATACCTGGTTTTACATCCTGGTCGAGACGCCCGAGGCGCTGCCGCAGGCCGAGGCGATCGCGCGCGCTTCGGCCCGCTGCATCGCGCTGTCGCTGGGGGCGGAGGATTTCGCGCTGGCCCTGGGTGCGGAGCCGACCGAGGAGGCGCTGTCGCTGGCCAAGGGCATGGTGCTGCACGCCGCCCGCGCCGCCGGGGTGATGCCGCTGGGCCTCACCGGCACGCTGGCCGGCTTCGGCGACATCCCGGCCTTCAGCGCGATGGCGAAGCGATCCCGCGCGCTGGGGTTCGAGGGGGCTTCCTGCATCAACCCGGCCCAGGTGGGCCCGCTCAACGAGGCCTTCTCCCCTTCCGCCGAGGAGATCTCCCATGCGCGGCGCGTGATCGAGGTGGACCGCCAGGCGCGCGCCGAGGGCCGCGGCGCGGTGGCGCTGGACGGGCGGATGGTGGATGTTCCCGTGGTGCGGCGGGCGGAGAAGCTGCTCGCCCGCGCCGAGGCCATCGCGGCGCGCGCCGCACGAGGGCAGACGCCATGAAGCTCATCGCCGCTCTCGCCCTCGCGCTGCTCCTGGCATCGCCCGCCCTCGCCCAAGGGCAGGGGCACGGCCGTGGCCAGGGAAGGGGCGGGCATGGCGGCGGCCACGGCCAGCAGCAGCACGGCCAGGGCCAAGGGCACGGCCAGGGGCAGGGCGGCCGGATCGCCGATGCCGACCGCAGCCTGATCCAGGGCTATTTCGGCCAGCAATTCGCCCAGGGCAACTGCCCGCCGGGCTTGGCCAAGAAGAACAACGGCTGCCAGCCGCCGGGCCAGGCGCGCAAATGGGCGGTGGGCCAGCGCCTGCCCGAGGGCCTCGGCTACGCCCTGCCGCCGGAGCTGCTGCGCCGCCTCGCCCCGCCCGCCGGCCACACCTACATGCGCGTGGGCACCGACATCGTCATGGTCGCCGTCGGCACCGGCATGGTCGTCTCCGGCCTTGCCAACCTGCTGCAATGACCGGGCCGCACCCCAAGCTCGAAGCCCTCGCCGAACGCTGCGCCAGCCTGCCGCCGCTGCCCACCGCCATTGTCCACCCCTGCGACATCCCCTCGCTGGACGGCGCCCTGCGCGCGGCCGAGGCCGGGCTGATCGCGCCCATCCTGGTCGGCCCGCAGGCGCGCATCCGCGCCACCGCGCTGGCCGCCGGGCTGGAACTGGGCACCTGGACCATCATCGACACGCCGCACAGCCACGCCAGCGCCGAGCGCGCCGTGGCCCTGGTGCGCGAGGGCGGGGCGGCGGCGCTGATGAAGGGCAGCCTGCACACCGACGAGCTGATGGCCGCCGTGGTGGCCAAGGAGGGCGGCCTGCGCACCGCCCGGCGCGTCAGCCACGTCTTCGTCATGGACGTGCCGACCTACCCCAAGCTGCTGCTGATCACCGATGCCGCCGTGAACATCCTGCCCAGCCTGGAGGACAAGGCCGACATCGTCGCCAACGCGATCGAGCTGGCCCAGGCGCTCGGCATCGTCACGCCCAAGGTGGCCATTCTCTCGGCGGTCGAGACCGTCACCGCCAAGCTGCCCTCCACCATCGAGGCCGCCGCGCTGTGCAAGATGGCCGAGCGCGGCCAGATCAAGGGCGGCCTGCTGGATGGGCCGCTGGCCTTCGACAACGCCATCAGCAAGGACGCCGCCCGCACCAAGGGCATCGAGTCCGAGGTGGCCGGGGACGCTGACATCCTGCTGGTGCCGGACCTGGAGGCCGGCAACATGCTGGCCAAGACCCTCACCTTCCTGGGCGGGGCCGATGCCGGGGGGATCGTGCTGGGGGCGCGGGTGCCGATCGTGCTCACCAGCCGGGCCGACAGCGCGGCCGCGCGGATGGCAAGCTGCGCGATTGCGGTGCTGATGGCGAACAGGAAGAAAGATTCTTCTTTTTTCTGAAGAAAAAAGAAGCAAAAAAGACTTTCCGACCTAGATCTGCTAAACGGATAAAAGTTTTTTGGTTCTTTTTTTCAAAAAAGAACCGCTTTCTTCCTCACACCATCCCGGTGGCGATATCCTCCACAGCATCGTGCTTCAGCAGCACGATCTCCGCATTGTTCGGGATCTCGATCAGCTTCTCGGCCCGGAACTTGGACAGCGTGCGGCTCACGGTCTCGATCGTGAGGCCCAGGTAGTCCGCGATGTCGCTGCGGGTCATCGGCAGGTGGATGCGCTCCGCCACGTTCACCCCGCCGCGGCCGGGGCAATGCGGCACCAGGTTCGCCCGCGCGATCAGGAAGGAGGCCAGCCGTTCCCGCGCCGTCTTGCGGCCCAGCAGCAGCATCTGTTCCTGCGCCACCACCAGCTCGTTGCTGGCCACTTCCAGCAGCTTCTTCTCCAGCGCCGGGAAATCATCGAGCAGGCCGCGCAGCTTGGCCCGGCTGAACCGGCAGATCTTCACCGGCTCCAGCGCCTCGGCGCTGAAGGCGTAGCTGGAGGAGACCGCCAGGCCCAGGAAATACCCCATCCCGGCGAACCCGGTGACCTGCCGCCGCCCGTCCGGCAGCAGCTTGTACAGCTTGGCGGTGCCTGCGGTGACGTTGAAGAAATGCTCTGCCGGGTCGCCTTCCTGGATGAAGGTGTGCCCCGGCTGCACCGAGACGGAAACCGCGGCCGCGGCCAGCTTGTCGAGGTCGGCAGTGTCGATCACATGGCAAACACTGAAGGCCCGCGCACCGCAGGTGAGGCACACGTTCGAGTCGCGATGGCTGTCGATGACGAGGGGCCGGGCCCGGGTCATGGCGGTCATGGGCGCTCCTGGCGGCGTGCATGCCGCCATCCTTATGGAATGTGACCTTACAACACCACTTGCGCCAACGTGAACCTTTTAATCGCATTGCACACTTGCGAGGGTTGATCTGGGTCAAGGTGCCGCCCGGTCGCCGCGCGCACCCTGCGTGCCATGCCTCAGGACGCTTGCCCCCACCCTGGCCTGTATTGCGAGGACCTGCCGCCCGCCCAGGCCGGCACCGTCTTTCCCCTGCTGCGGGAGGCGATTCCCGGCCTGCAGCTGCAATCCTGGCTCCGCTTCGCCCGCCGCGTGACCGCCGCGCGCCGCGCCGGGCATTCCGGCATCATGGTGGTGCGCCGCGCCCCGCGCCCGATGCCCTGCGGCCTGTTCCTCTGGCGGCGCGACGAGGACCTCGCCCACGGCGCCGTGCTGGTGGCTGAGCACCTCGTGGCCATCGACCTGCTGGACACCGAGCCGGTGATGGCCGCCCTGGTGGCGGAGCTGGAGCGCCTGGCCCAGCGCCTGGGCTGCGGCGGCATCCGCACCATGGTCATCCGGCCGGACGCGCCCTTCGCCACCCGCCTGCTCGCCGCCGGCCACGCCAGCCAGGGCGAGGCGATGTGGAAGCCGGTGGAAGGCACGCCGCCCGGGGCGCCGCCGCCGCGCAAGCGCAAGTAGCCCCGCGGTTTGGGCCGGCCGCGCGGGCGGCCTATACTCGCGGCACCACAGCCGGAATGATTGCCGCGTGCCCACGCCCCCTGCCTCCTCGGCGGATGCCGAACGCCTCCTGGCCCGCCACCTCGCCGCCTTCTCCGGCGTGACCGTGCTGGTCCTCGGCGATGCCATGCTCGACCGCTACGTTCACGGCGAGGTGCGCCGCATCTCGCCCGAGGCGCCCATCCCGGTGCTGCGCGCCCGCGCCCGCCGCGCCGTGCTCGGCGGTGCCGGCAACGTGGCGGAGAACGCCGCCGCGCTGGGTGCGCGCGCCATCCTGGTCGGCCTGGTCGGCGACGACCCCGCCGGGCAGGAGATCGCCGCCGCGCTGCAGGGCCGCATCGGCGACGGCCTGGTGCGCGTGCCCGGCCGCCCCACCACGGTGAAGACCCGCTTCATGTCCGGCGGCCACCAGCTGCTGCGCCTGGACGAGGAGGAGCCCGAGCCCCCCGGCCCCGCCGCCGAGGCCGCGCTGCTCGCCGCCTTCCGCGCCGCCCTGCCCCAGGCCGGCGTGGTCGTGCTGTCCGACTACGACAAGGGCGTGCTGACCGACACCGTGCTGCGCGAGGCCATCGCCGCCGCCCGCGCCGCCGGCATCCCAGTGGTGGTGGACCCCAAGCGCCCGCGCTTCGAGGCCTATGCCGGCGCCACCGTGGTCACCCCCAACGTGCTGGAGGTCACCCGCGCCACCGGCCTGCCCGCCGAGACCGACGACGGCGCCGCCCAGGCCGGCGAGACCGCCCGCACCCAGGCCCAGGCCGAGGCGGTCCTGGTCAAGCGCTCCGAGAAGGGCCTGACGCTGGTCCGAAGCGGCCAGAAGCCCCGCCACCTGCCCACCCGCGCCGTGGAGGTGGCCGATGTCTCCGGCGCCGGGGATACGCTGGTCACCGCCTTCGCCCTGGCGCTGGCCGCCGGCGCCGCGATGCCGGAGGCCGCCCTGCTCGCCAACGTCGCCGCCGGCCTGGCCGTGGCCAAGCCCGGCACCGCCACCGTCAGCCGCGCCGAGCTGTCCGCCGCCCTGCACCGCCAGGAGGTGCTGGCGATCGACAGCAAGGTGATGGAGCTGGATGCCGCCCTGGCCCAGATCGCCGCCTGGCGCGCGGCGGGCCTCAAGGTCGGCTTCACCAATGGCTGCTTCGACCTGATCCACCCCGGCCATGTCCGCCTGCTCGCCGCCGCCCGCGCCCAGTGCGACCGGCTGGTGGTGGCGCTGAACAGCGATGCCTCCGTTCAGCGCCTGAAGGGCCCGGACCGCCCGGTGCAAAGCGAGGCCGCGCGCGCCACCGTGATGGCCAGCATGGCCGCCGCCGACCTGGTGATGCTGTTCGGCGAGGACACGCCCGAGCGCCTGATCCGCGCCATCCTGCCCGACGTGCTGATCAAGGGCGCGGACTACACGATCGAGCAGGTGGTCGGCGCCGATATCGTCCAGGCCGCCGGCGGGCGGGTGGCGTTGATTCCGCTGGAGCAGGGGCACAGCACCACCGGGACGATCCGCAGGATCAATGCAAGTCAGTAAGAATGTTCTTTTTTGAAAAAAAGAACCAAAAAACTTTTCCAACCTGAGACGGGAAGACTGGGTCTCTCCGCATCAAACGGGGAAAGTCTTTTTTCCTTCTTTTTTCTTCAGAAAAAAGAAGAATCTTACCTGTTCAACGCCCGCCACCGCGCCACGTTGCGGTTATGCTCCTCCAGCGTGCGCGCGAAGGCATGCCCGCCCGTGCCATCGGCCACGAAGAACAGCTCGTCCCCCGCTGCCGGCCGTGCCACCGCCTGCAGCGAGGCCACGCCGGGGCTGGCGATCGGGCCCGGCGGCAGGGCGGGGATGCGGTAGGTGTTGTAGGGGTGCTGGGCATCGAGGTCGGCGCGGCTGATCGGCCGGTCCAGCACCCCGGCACCGCCGCTGGCGGCATAGACCACCGTGGGGTCGGATTGCAGGCGCATGCCGCGGCGGAGGCGGTTGATGAACACCTGCGCCACCCGCGCCCGCTCGTCTGACCGGCCCGTCTCGCGTTCCACGATGCTGGCCAGCACCAGCATCTCCTGCGGGTTGGCCAGCGGCAGGCCGTCCGCCCGCGCGGCCCAGGCTTCCGCCAGCGCCCGCTCCATCGCCCGCGTCGCCCGCTCCACCACCGCCGCGCGCGACGTGCCGCGCTCGTGCAGGTAGGTGTCGGGCAGCACCGTGCCCTCGCCGGGCACCACGGCGTCGCCGGCCAGGGTTTCGGTGCGTTCCACCAGCAGCGCGATCGCCGCGGCGGTGAGCCCTTCCGGGATGGTGAGGCGATGCTGCACCGGGCGGGCCGTGCGCAGCACCGTCAGCACGTCGCGCAGGCTGGCGCCGGCCGGGAACAGGAACTCCCCGGCGCGTAGCGGCCCCTCGTCCACGGTGGCCTGGGCGGCGATGCGCAGCGCGGCGGCATGGCGGATCACGCCCTCGGCCTGCAGCACCTCGCCCAGCCGCAGCGGGCTGCCGCGCGGCATCACCAG
>CANHCJ010000263.1 GCA_947458025.1 Rhodospirillales bacterium
GGCGCCGGTGAGCCTGCGCGAGGCGCTGCAGGGCGGGCTGGTGGCCGCGCTGGGCGGGGTGGCGTTCCTGGGCGAGGTGCTGGTGGCGCTGGTGCGGCTGCCGTCGCGGGCGCGGCAGTTCCGGGTGGCCGACCTGCTGCGCACCGCCGACCAGGCCGGGGTGAGGGCGGTGCCGCTGACGGTGCTGCTGGGCCTGCTGATGGGGCTGATCCTGGCGTTCCAGAGCCTGATCCCGATGCGGCGCTTCGGGGCGGACGTGTTCGTGGCCAACCTGGTGGCGCTGAGCCTGGTGCGCGAGCTGGGGCCGCTGCTGGCCGCGGTGATCCTGGCCGGGCGCACCGGCAGCGCGTTTGCCGCCGAGATCGGCACGATGAAGGTGAACCAGGAGATCGACGCGCTGAAATCCATGGACATCGACCCGGTGACGATGCTGGTGCTGCCGCGCCTGCTGGCGGCGATGCTGGTGATGCCGGCGCTGACGGTGATCCTGGAGATGGCGGGCATGCTGGGCATGACGCTGGTGATGGTGGGGGCGGGCTGGCCGCCGGTGACGGTGGCCAACCAGGTGTCGCAATGGGTGAAGCCCTGGGATTTCTTCGGCGGGCTGATCAAGGCGGTGGTGTTCGGGGTGGTGGTGGCCGGGGTGGGCTGCCGGGCGGGGCTGGCCACCGGCATCGGGCCGCGCGCGGTGGGGCTTGCCGCGACCGCGGCGGTGGTGGGCGGGATCGTGGCGACCATCCTGCTGGACGGGGTGTTCGCGGTGATCTTCTACCGGCTGGGGTGGTAGCGGTGGACACGCGCACCCCGGCGGCGGCGGACCCCGCCGTGGAGATCGAGACGGTGAGCCAGGCCTTCGGCGGGCGGGTGATCTACAGCGATGTTTCGGCCACCATCGCGCGCGGCGAGGTGTTCGTGATCCTGGGCGGCTCCGGCTGCGGGAAATCGACGCTGATGCGCCAGATCATCGGGCTGCTGCCGCCGGCCACCGGGCGCATCCGCGTGCTGGGGCGCGACATGTATGCCGACCGCGGCGACGTGCTGACGCGGATCGGGGTGATGTTCCAGGCCGGCGCGCTGTTCGGCTCCATGACGCTGCTGGAGAACGTGATGCTGCCGCTGCAGGTGTATACCGACCTGCCGCCGGAAGGCTGCGCGCGGGTGGCGCAGGTGAAGCTGGGGCTGGTGGGGCTGGGCGATGCCGGGCATGCGATGCCGGCGGAGATCTCCGGCGGCATGGCCAAGCGGGCGGCGATCGCGCGCGCCCTGGCGCTGGACCCGCCGCTGCTGTTCCTGGACGAGCCCTCGGCCGGGCTGGACCCGGTGACCTCGGCCGGGCTGGACCAGCTGATCCTTGACCTCAGGCGCGATCTTGGCACTACGTTCGTGGTCGTGACCCACGAGCTGGCCTCCATCCTGGCGATCGCGGACCGCTGCCTGATGCTGGACGGCGCGGCGAAGGGCGTGATCGCCGTGGGAGACCCGCGCCGGCTGCGCGAGGAGAGCGTGAACCCGACGGTGCGGGCGTTCTTCCACCGCGAGGCGCCCCAGGGGGCGGGCGGGAGCGTGCCATGAACCTTACCCATCTGCGCGTCGGGGTGATGCTGGTGGCGAGCCTGGCGCTGGGCGTGGCGCTGGTGATGTTCCTGGGGCGGCACCGGGTTTCGGACGGGCTGGAGTTCGAGACCTATTTCCGCGAGACGGTGCAGGGGATGGACGTGGGCTCCCCGGTGCGGTTCCGCGGGGTGCGGGTGGGGCAGGTGGCGGAGATGCTGCTGGCCTCGGCGGCCTATCCGGATACGGCGGGCACGGTGCAGGACGCGCAGAACCGGCTGGTGGTGGTGCGCTTCGTGGTGGATCCGGCCAAGCTGGGGCGGGTGCCGGACACGGACAAGGCGGTGCGGGCCGGGCTGCGCACGCGGCTGGCGGCGCAGGGCATCACCGGGCTGGTGTACATGGAGCTGGACTTCGTGGCCGACCCCGAGCGGGCGCGGCCGATGCAGATCTCCTGGCAGCCGGCGCTGCCGGTGATCCCTTCCATGCCGAGCACGATCAGCCAGGTGCGCGACGCGGCCGAGGAGCTGGCGGCGAAGCTGCGCGACGTGGACCTGTTGCGGCTGGCGGAATCGCTGCAGGGGCTGCTGGACGATGCGCGCGGGCAGATGGGCGGCGGCGACCTGCGCCAGGCGCTGGCCGAGGCGGCGCTGTTGCTGAAGACGCTGCGCAGCGGGGCGCAGGAGGCCGACATTCCCGGGCTGGCGGTGGAGCTGCGCGAGACGGTGGCGGCGCTGCGCAACCTGGCGGGCGGGCAGCAGAGCCGGGAGCTGATCGCGGCGACGACGAAGACGGCGGAGCGGCTGAGCGAGGTGGCGGCGCGGCTGCCGGGGCTGATCAGCAGCCTGGAGGCGGCGACGCGGCGGGTGAACAACAGCACGGCGGATGCGCAGGCGGAGCTGCTGCCGGCGCTGCGCGATGCGCGGGCGGCGGCGGCGAGCCTGCGCGATGTGAGCGAGACGCTGCGGCGGCATCCGGCTTCGGTGCTGAGTGCGCCGCCGCCGCGGGAGAGGCAGTGATGCGACGCAGGATGTGGCTGGCCGCGCCCCTGGTGCTGGCGGGATGTTCGCTGGAGCGGCCCTATGCCGAGCGGCGGCAATGGCCGCTGGTGGCGCGGCGTGGGCGGGTGGAGCGGGCGCGGGCGGGAGCGCCGGTGCTGGTGGTGCGCGGGTTGCGGGCCGGGCCGGGGCTGGAGGTGCGCGGGCTGCAGAGCCTGCAGGCGGACGGGTCCATCCGCACCGAGTTCTATGAGGAATGGGCGGCGCCGCCGGCGCAGGCGGTGGAGGAGGCGGTGCGCGGCTGGCTGGCCGACAGCGGCCTGTTCGGCGCGGTGGTGGCCCCCGCCAGCAGGATCGAGGCGGACCAGGTGATGGAGGGCGAGCTGACCGGGCTGTGGACCATCCCGGCCACGCGCCAGGCCCATGCCGCGGTGGGGGTGACGGTGCTGGCGCAGCGCGCGGCCGTGACGCGGGTGGTGCTGCAGCGGCGCTTCGTGGCCGAGGCGCCGATGGCCGGCAACTCCGCGCGCGAGGCGGTGGAGGCGCAGACCGCGGCGCTGGCGGCCGTGCTGGCGCAGATCGAGGCGGCGCTGCGGGGGTAGGTGGCGCGCCCTAGAGCGGCAGCCGACCTGATAGACGGTCGGCAACCGCTCTAGCTCTTTGTTTTGACGAGCAACTTAAGCCCATCAGACGATTCCGTCTGATGGGCTGTTGCTCTAGCGGCGTGTCCGCTCCACGTTCCAGAACACCGGGTACTGCGTGCGCGGCATGCCCACGAGATCGGCGCGGCGGGCCATCGGGCGGCGGATGATGCCGGTGGCGATGTAGGGGAAGGTTTCGTAGAAACGGGCCTGGATCTTCTCGATCACCTGCATCTGCGCCTGGGGCGTGGCGGCGTCGAGGAAATCCTCGTTCATCAGCTTGTGCAGGGCTTCGTCGCAGGGCCAGCCGTAGAGGTTGCGGCCGTCGCAGCGCGAGACGAGCGGCGCGCTGCTGATCGGGCTGGAGAGCGACAGGCCGCCCCAGAAGGTGAAGGCCAGGTGCCAGCCGTTCGGGTTCTGCGAGGGCGGGTCCTTCACGTTGCGGCGGGTGAGGATGGTGGACCAGTCCATGGTTTGCACCACCACGTTGACGCCGGCGCGGCGCAGCTGGTCGGCGGTGATGAGGGCGAGCATGTGGATGTCCGCCTGGTCGGCGGGGTCGAGCAGCACGATGGGCTCGCCGCGGTAGCCGGCCTCGGCCAGCAGGGCGCGGGCGCGCTCGATGCTGGGCTGCTTCCAGGGGGCGGTGGCGACATCGGTGGCGTAGGGCGTGCCGCAGACGAAGAGGGCGTAGCATTCCTCCGCATAGGCGGGCTCGCTGGCGATGGCCTCGTTGTAGAGCTTCTGGTCCATCAGCATCTGCAGGGCGGCGCGGGCCTTCGGATTGTTGAAGGGCGGCACGAGGGAGTTGGGGCGGATGGTGCCGATGACGCCGGCGGTGTTCAGCACCTCCACGGTGATGTCGCGGTTGGCGCGCAGCAGGGGGATGAGGTCGGCCGGCGGCGGGTCGATCAGGTCGATCTCGCCCTTCATCAGCGCCTGGGTGACGGTGGAGGGATCCGGCAGGTAGCGCCATTCCACCACGTCGAACTTCGCCACCTTGCCGCCGGCGTAGCCATCGGCCGGTTCGGCGCGCGGCACGTAGGCGGGGTTGCGGCGGTAAGTGGCGCGGTGGCCGGGCTGGTAGCCGGCGGCATCCCAGGTGAAGGGGCCGGAGCCCATGACGGTCTTCACCTGCTCGAAGGCGTCGGTGCGGGCTTCCTGCTCGCGCATCACGAAGGGGGCGAGCACGGGGGTGCCGAGCACCTCCATGACGGGGCCGAAGGGGCGGGAGAGCTGCAGGCGCAGGGTGCGGGCGTCGATCGCCTCGATGGCGGCGACGCGGGGCATCATGGCCTGGCCGGTGGTGACGCGGCGGGCCCAGCGCTGGATGGAGGCGACGACATCCTGGGCGCGGACAGGGCTGCCGTCGTGGAAGGCCAGGCCCGGGCGCAGGGTGAAGGTCCAGGTGAGGCCGTCGGGCGAGGTCTCCACGCTCTCGGCCATCTGCAGCCGGGGCTTGAGGCTGGAATCCATCGTGACCAGCACGTCGTAGACCAGCTGGGCGTGGGTGACGGTGATGGCGGCGCTGGTCCAGATGGGATCGAGCACGCGCAGGTCGCCGGCCGGGGCGTAGCGGATGACGGACTGGGCGGCCGCTGGGAAGGCGGCGAACAGGGCCAGCAGCAGGGCGGCGATCTTGCGCATCTTGGTCCTCCGGTTGGGGGGACTATGCGGGCGGGGCGGCGGGGCGTCCATCGGGCTTGAGGTGGCGTGGGCGGCGCCACACATTGGGCGACAGACGGGAGGACGATGATGAAGCAGGTTCAGCTGGCGGCCTATGGCGTGCCCGAGCAGGTGGTGCGGTGCAACGAGGTGCCGGATGTGGGCGCGCCGGGGCCGGGCGAGGTTGTGTTCGACGTGCTCGCCTTTCCGATCAACCCGGCGGATATCGCGTTCTGCACCGGGCATTACCGCCTGAAGCCGCCGCTGCCGGCCACGCCCGGGGCGGAGTGCGTGGGGCTGGTGGCGGCGGTGGGCGCGGGGGTTTCGCACGTGGCCGTCGGCGACCACGTGATCAACCTGCAGCGCGAGAACTGGACGCAGCGGCGGCGCGTGAAGGGCGAGGACGTGATCGCCATTCCGAAGGGGATTCCGCTGCGCCAGGCGGCGATGCTGCGGATCAACCCGCCGACGGCGCAGCTGCTGCTGAGCGACGTGGCGAAGCTGTCGGCCGGGGACTGGGTGGTGCAGAACGTGGCCAATTCCGCGGTGGGGCGGCTGGTGATCCGGCTGGGGCGGGCGCAGGGCATCCGCACCGTGAACGTGGTGCGGCGCGAGAGCCTGTTCGCCGAGCTGCAGGCGATGGGGGCGGATGCCTGCGTGGTGGACGGGCCGGACCTGGCCGAGCGCGTGGCCGCGGCCACGGGCGGGGCGCCGGTGAAGCTGGGCATCGATGCGGTGTGCGGCGAGGCGCTGTCGCGGATCGCCGCCTGCGTCGCCGATGACGGGCACGTGGTGACCTATGGCGCGATGAGCGGCGGGCAGCCGGTGATCGACCGGAACGACCTGATGTTCCGGGGGCTGACGCTGTCCGGCTTCATGCTGGGGCGGTTCCTGGGGCGGCGCTCCCTGCCGGAGATCCGGGCGATCTTTGCCGAACTGGGGGCGGAGATGCTGGCGGGGAAGCTGGATGCGCCGGTGGCGGAGGTCTACCCGATCGAGCGGATCGCCGAGGCGGTGGCGCATGCGCAGCGCGATGCGAAGGGGGGGAAGATACTGGTGGCGCCCAACGGAGATATTTAAGGAAGGAAGCGGTTCTTTTTTGAAAAAAAGAACCAAAAAACTTTTCCCACTAGGCTCAGGACTCACTACCGGAGCCAGAAGGTGACGGTTGCTGCGATGCAGATGGCCGAGAAGAAGGTATGGGCGCATCTGTCGTAGCGCATGGCGATGCGCCTCCAGTCCTTGAGGCGGCCGAACATGATCTCGACCGTGTGGCGCTGACGGTAGAGGACCTTGTCGTAAAGGAGCTCAGA
>CANHCJ010000264.1 GCA_947458025.1 Rhodospirillales bacterium
CCCGCCGCGCGCATGCACCACCGCCAGGCGCCAGCGCGGCGGCGCGAAAGGCCCGGCGCTTGCCACCGCCCCGATCCGCCAGCGCGTGACGGCCGAGGGCGCCTCCTCCTCCCGCTCCGCCCCGCGCCCATGCGGCCAGCGATGCAGCACCAGCCCCATGCGCCCGTACTTCAGGCAGGCCAGCTGCAGCCGCCGCGCGGCGATGCGCGAAAGCCGCCCGGCCTCCGCCACCACCGCCGCGAAGGCCCCGCCACGCAGCCCCGCCTCCATCGCCGCCAGCACCGCCGCGTCATCCGGCGCGCAGGCCAGCACCAGCCGCCCGGGATCGAGCCCAAGGGCCACCAGGCCGGGCGCATACAGATCCTCCCGCCCCGCCACCCACAGCCACGGCAACCCGCCGGGCAGCCGCGCCAGCAGCCGTGCGGCGAACCCCGCCACCACCGCCCCGTGCTGCACCTCCGCCCCATCCTCCGGCCCCACCTCATGCAGCGCCCCGGTCGGCAGCACCCCTCCCGGCAGGCACGCCCCGATCCCCGCCCCCATCGCCAGCCCCGGCCGCACCTCCCCCAGCCGCGCCACAAGGCCGGCGGGGGGTGGAAGGGCAGGGCGGTGCGGCGACAGGCTCATGGGAACATGTTCACGTTTTGTTCCGCATTGATTCCCAGAACCGGGCCGCGAGTCAACGCAATTAGGACGTGAGTCCTCCGAAGTTTCGCAGCCCCCGCCCAACGCCTTGAAAAGGAGCAAAAAAACTTCCCCCGCCTGACACGGCGAGACCCCAAGCCTCGCCGCATCAAACGGGGAAAAGTTTTTTGGTTCTTTTTTTCAAAAAAGAACCGCTTCCTTACCTGCTGTAATCCAGCCCCTTATAGAACGTATTCTGGTACAGCATGTGCGGCCGCACCCCCTTCAGCGCCCGCAGGCTGGTGGTGTACATCGCCACGTTCATCACCGGCATCCACAGGTGCTCTTCCGTCACCCGAAGCTGCGCCAGGCCATAGTATTTCGCCCGGTCCGCCGCCGTCAGCGCCGAGCGGCCGAGCCGCAGGTATTCGTCGGTCTTCTCGTCCTTCCAGTTCATCCGGTTCGGCGCCGGGATGTTCGCTGAATCGAAGTAGAAGTTCAGCAGGTCGCCGGAGGACATGTACGGGAACGTCACCGTCCACAGCTCGTAGTCCTGTTCCCCCATCTTCGAGAAGGCGATGGTGGAATCGAAGCCCTGCACCTGCCAGTCCACCCCGATCCGCCGCATGTAGCCCTGGATCGCCTCCGTCACCCGGCCGAAATAGCTCACCTGGGTGAAATACACCTTGGGCGCCAGCCGCATCCCGTCCTTCACCCGGATGCCGTCCGGCCCCGGCACCCAGCCGGCCTCGTCCAGCAGCCGGCGCGCCCGCTCCACGTCCTCCTTGATCAGCCCCTTGGTCGCCGGCGCGAAATCCAGCGCGTCCTCGTCGATGAAGGTATAGGCCGGCGTCGCCTGGCCCAGCATGATCCCGCGCACGATCTCGGCCCGGTTGATGGCGATGTTCATCGCCTCGCGCACCCGCCGGTCGCTCACCATCGGCCGGTTGGCCTTGAAGCCGTAGTACATCAGCTGGAAGTTCGGCTTGGCCTCCTGCACCAGCAGGTTGGGTGCCGCGCGCACCTGCTGGATGAACTGCAGCGGGATCTGGTGCGTCACGTCGAACTGCCCGCTCAGCATCGCCGCCAGCCGGGCCGCGTCCTCCGGCACGATCTTGATGGAAAGCCGCTCGAACTTCACCGGCCCCTTGTTGGCGTACATCGAGGGGCCCCAGCGATAGGCATCGTGCCGCTTCAGCACCAGCTCGGTGCGCGGCGTCCAGCGCTCGAAGCACCACGGCCCCGTCCCGTCGATCGCCTGGGTGCCGTAGTCCTTGCCGTGCTGCTCCACGCTTTCCTTGTTGTGGATCGCCGTGGTGAAGGAGGTGAGGTTCATCAGCAGGTCGGCATAGGGCTCGGCCAGTTCCAGCTCGAAGGTCGTGGCATCCGGCGCGCGCATCGCCACCACCTTGCCCAGCCGCCAGGCCAGCGGCGCGCGCGTGGCCGGGTCGCGCAGCCGCGAGAAGCTGTACACCACGTCCTCGGCGGTGAACTTCTTCCCGGAGCAGAACGACACGTCGTCCCGAAGCCGGAACGTGTACTTCTTGCCGTCCGGCGTCACCTCCCAGCTTTTGGCCAGGTAGGGAATGGAGGTCTTGCCGTCCCAGTCCAGCGCCACCAGCGTGTCCTGGATCATGTTCACGATGTCCGAGGTGGGCGACCAGGTGGTCCGGTGCCCGTCGAAATGCGGCGCATCGAGCGACTTCATCATCCGCAGCGTGGTTCCGCCGCCCGTCTGCGCTAGCGCGGGCTGGGCCGCCAGGCCCAACGCGACCGCCGCCGCCAAAAGCATGCGCATGGTCGTCTCTCCCCAATGGTTCCCGCCGGTCTGGTGCCGGCTGTGCGTTGCAGCCCCGCAATCCTGCCGGAACGGGGCTGGCCAGGGGAAGCATTTATCGGCCATCCTCCACGGAGCCATGCCCATGCCCCAGCTCATCCGCCTCGTGCTGCTCCACGGCGCCCTCGGCTTCGGCATTTCCGCCCTGTTCGTCGGGCTGCTGCTCGGCACCGACACCGGTGGCCTGGCCACCCTGCTGCGCGGCGCCGAAACCCACCCCGTGCCGGCCCTGCTGCTGTGGTTCTTCTGCGGCCTCACCTTCGGCAGCGTGCAGATCGGCACCGCCGTGATGCTGCTGGCCCAGGACGAGGCGCCCCCCGGCGGCGGCAGCCGTGCCCCGGTGGCGCTGCGCCTGGCCCCCTACCGCGCCCGCGGCCGCACGCCGTAGGTGCGGTAGCGCCGGCGCACCGCCGCCATCTCGGCGGTGGTGAGGATGCGCGGCTGGCCGGCGGCGCGCGCCAGCAGGTATTGCCGCGCCAGCGTCTCCAGCCGCACCGCCGCCTCCAGCGCCGCGGCGGGCGAGGGGCCGTGCACGATCATGCCGTGGTTGGCCAGCAGGCAGGCCGAATGCCCCGCGATGGTGGCCCGCACCGAAGCGGCCAGCGCCGGCGTGCCGAAGGTGGCATAGGGCGCGCAGGGCACTGTATCGCCGCCGAACCCGGCCACCATGTAGTGGAAGGCCGGCAGCGCCTCGCCGAGGCACGCCAGCGCGGTGCAGTGGTCGGCATGGGTGTGCACCACGCAGGCCGCCTCCGGGCAGGTCTCGTACACCGCCGAATGCATCGGCCATTCGCTGGAAGGTGCGGCGCGCCGCGGCACCGGCCCGCCGAGCGGCATGCGCACCAGCTGGTCCTCGGCGATCGTCTCGGCCGTGGTGCCGGTGGGCGTGATCAGCATCTCGTCGCCCAGCCGCACGCTCACGTTGCCGGCGCTGCCGAAATTGAGCCCCCGGCGGCCGAGCTCCCGGTAGACGGCAACGATCTCCCGGGCGGTCTCGGCGCTCATGCGGTCGGCTCCCTCGCGGCACGCCCCCAGCATGCACCAATCGCCGCGCGCCGGTAGATGGCGCACCCCGCCCCTCCGGCCCTAGGATCGCCGCGCAACGAAGGAGTGCGCGGCATGGACGAGATCGGCTTCCTGGGCGTGCGCCAACTCGCCGCCCTCTACCGCGCCCGCAAGCTCTCCCCGGTGGAGGTCGCCCAGGCCGTGCTGGCGCGTATCGAGGCGGTGGAGCCGCGCGTGAACGCCATGATGCGCACAACGCCGGAGCACGCCCTGGCCGCCGCCCGCCGGTCAGAGGCGGTGTTCCGCAACGGCGGCACCCCGCGCCTGCTGGAAGGCATCCCCTTCACCATCAAGGACCTGCAGCACACCGCCGGCATCCAGACCGATTTCGCCTCCGCGGCCACGCAGGGCAGCGTGCCCGATGTCGATGCCCCGGTGGTCACGCGGCTGTATGCCGCCGGCGGCATGATCATGGGCAAGACCACCTCGGCCGGCGAATGGGGCTGGAAGGGCGTCAGCGAGGCCCGCATCTCCGGCATCACCCACAACCCCTGGGGGCGCGGCCTCAATGCCGGCGCCTCCTCCTCCGGCGCGGGCGTGGCCGCTGCGGTGGGCTACGGCCCGCTGCACCAGGGCGGCGACGGCGCCGGCTCCATCCGCATGCCGGCGCATTTCTCCGGCGTCTACGGCCTCAAGCCCACCCATGGCCGGGTGCCGAACTGGCCGATGTCCAACAACGACCTGGCCACCCATATCGGCCCGCTCACCCGCACGGTGGAGGATGCCGCGCTGATGCTGCAGGCCACCGCCGGCCCGCATGTGTGGGACTACACCTCCCTCGAATCCCCGCCGCAGGACTACGCCGGCCAGCTCGGCGCCGGCTCCATGAAGGGCCGCCGCATCGCCTACACGCGCGACCTCGGCCATGCCCGCGTCGACCCGGAGGTGGCCGAAGCGGTGGAGCGCGCCGTGCAGGCCTTCGCGGAGATGGGCGCGGAGATCGAGGAGGTTTCGCCCGCCTGGGGCAGGCTGGGCCCGGAGCTGGCGCGCTTCTTCTGGCCCGCCACCTTCACCGGCCGGCTGTCGCTGCTGGAGGAATTCGGCCCGCGCCTCGACCCCGGCTTCGTGGCGATGCTGGAATACGCGCGCCACTTCACCGCGGGCCAGTTCATGGAGATGCGCACGCGCCGCTTCGCCTATGTGCAGGCGATCCACGAGTTCATGGAGGGCTACGACTTCCTGCTCTCGCCCGCCGTCAGCGTCGCCGCCTTCCCGGCCGAGCGGCTGCAGCCGGCGCACTGGCCGCAGCATCCGTGGGACTGGCTGATGTGGGCGGAGTTCTCCTACCCGTTCAACTGGTCCGGCAACCCGGCGGCGAGCGTGCCCTGCGGCTTCACCCCGGCCGGCCTGCCGGTGGGGCTGCAGATCGTCGGGCGCCGCTTCGACGATCTCGGCGTGCTCCAGGCCAGCGCCGCCTTCGAGGCCGCCCGCCCCTGGGCGCATAGGCGCCCGCCGCTGGCATAGCGGCGCGCCGCCCTACAGCCACCCCGCCCGCGCCAGGAAGATCGGCGCCTGCACGTTCATCGTCGCCGCCTCGCGCGCCAGGAAGCCGGGCAGCTCCGGCACCGGCACCAGGGTGAGGGCGGCGTATTCCTCGTTCCCCCCCGCCGCATGGCGCGCCCGCAGCGCGGCGGCATCGAGCGGTGTCTCCAGCGCGATGCCGAGATCCAGCACATGGCTGCCCACCGCCCCGGCGGCGCCGCCGTCGGGCCCCGGCACGGCATGCTCCACCAGGCACAGCGGGCGCGGGTTGCGCACCTCGGCGGCCGACAGCCCCAGCTCCTCCTCCAGCTCGGCGAACAGCGTGGCCAGCACGTCCACCCGCCCCTCCGGCCGCGCCGCCCCGCCATCCACCGTGCCCGCCGGCGGCAGCTGCCATTCCCCGGCCTGGTAGATCGCGCGCGCCGGGCGCTGGCCGAACACCACCCCGTCCGGCCCGCGCAGCACCCCGCCCACCGCCAGGGAGCGCTGGCCCAGCACCGGGAACAGCCCGGGCCGCGCCATCTGCGCCACCACCCGGCGGTATTCGCTCCAGTGCCCGCAGATCAGCCGCGGCGTGATCACGTCGGCGCAGAACACCTGCCCGTTGAACAGGCGCCCGCCGGTGCGCGCCTGCGCCGCCGCCCACTCACGGTCGATCTCCGCCTCCAGCCAGGCCGGCAGCGCCGGCATCGGCCGCGTCGCCGCCACCACCAGCCCCTCGGCCACCTCGTGGATGATCGCCTCTTCCCCGATGCCCATCGCGTCCCCGCCGCCATCTGCGCCCGGCATCACACCGGCCACGCGCCCGCCGGTCAAACATGGGGCGGTCAAACACGGGGCGGTCAAACACGGGGCGGAAATCCGGCCGGCCAGGCGGAACGCTCCCGGGCCGCGCGGTGTTACCCCCGCAGCCAGGCTGCCCGCCGGCGCCCCCTGCCTCCCCTGTCGCGGGCGGCGGCCGCGCCGGCCCTGCCGGCAGCCCCCCATTTCCCATGAGGCGAATGATGCGCAACCTTTTCACCACCACCACCCTTGCCGCCATGCTCGCCCTGGGCGGCACCGCCTGGGCCCAGACGGGCGCCCAGACGGGTGCCCAGGCGGGCGCCCAGACGGGCGGCCA
>CANHCJ010000265.1 GCA_947458025.1 Rhodospirillales bacterium
AGTGGCTTGCCTGCGCCAGGCTTCGAATGGCCGCTCCGGCAAGCCACTTATCCACACTCTAACAAACATAGTGGCTGACACAGGCCTACCCGAAACCCTTAGCTAGGCCAGCCCCAAAGTTTTTTGGTTCTTTTTTTCAAAAAAGAACCTCTTACTTCGGCCGCCCCAAAGCCGCCGCCCATTTGTGCTTCCAATACACCATCAGCGCCGGCGCCCGCCCCAGGGGCCCGCCGGCGAAGGGCAGCCCGAAGCGCCGGAACATCTGCCAGCGCGTATCCCCTTCGGTGATCGCCGAGGCCAGCAGGTTCCCGGCCATGGTGGTAATCGCCATCCCCAGCCCGCCGAACCCGGTGGCCACCCAGCGCCCCGGCCCGATCGCCCCGATCATCGGCATGCGGTGCCGCAGGTAGGGCATCATCCCGCCCCAGGCCACCTCCACCTTCACCTTCTCCAGGTCCGGGTAGAACCAGGCCATGTCCCGCCGCAGCGATTCCGACAGCGCCGCCTGGCTCGGCTTGAACGCCGCCACCCGCCCGCCCCACAGCAGCCGCCCATCCTCCAGCGGCCGGTAGTAGTTGGTGGCGACGCTCCGGTCGGCCAGCGAAATCTTCGTGCCGATCACCTTCGCCAGATTATCCCCCAGCGGTTCCGTCACCATGGTGTAGGTGGGCACCGGAACGGTCGCCATCGCCACCTTCCAGTCCAGCAGCCCGATATAGCCACCGCCGGCCAGCACCACCTGGTCGCACACCACCCGCCCGCGCGGCGTGCGCACCACCTGCCGCCCGCCCTGGCGCGACAGCCCCGTGGCCGGGCTCTCCTCATGCAGCCGGGACCCCAGCTTCGCCGCCGCCGCCGCCGTGCCGCGCGTGAACTTCAGCGGATTGAGGCTCAGCGCCGCCCGGTCCAGGATCCCGTCGGAATACCGCGTGGTCGCCAGCGTCTCGCGCACCGTCTGCCGGGACCACACCTCCAGGTCCCGCCCGAAATGCCGGGCCATGTACTCGGCATAGCGCGCCATCGCCCCGTCATCCTCGTCCATGGCGAAGATCAGCCTTCCGTCGACCATCTCCCCCACGTCGATCCCGTATTGGGCGATGCGCCGCCGGATCAGCAGCAGCGCCTCCAGCGTCAGGCCGTAGAGCTCGCGCGCATCCGCCACCCCCACCTGCTCCGCCAGATCCTCCACCCGCGTGGGATAGCCCGGCACCACGAACCCGCCATTGCGGCCGGAGGCCCCCCAGGCCACCCGCTTGCGCTCCAGCAGCACCACGCTGCGCCCGCGCTCGGCGAGGTCGAGCGCGGTGGCCAGCCCGGCCATCCCGCCGCCGATCACGCACACCTCCGCCTGCGCCTCCCCCTCCAGCGCGGGGTAGCGCAGGGCGGTATCGGCCGTGCGCGCGTAATGGCTGTCCTCGTAGCTCGTCACGTTGTCACCACCCTCAGCGCCGCCGGGTCCGCCGAAACCCGCACCGCCGCGCCCTGTTCGAACCGGCATCCCTCGCGGCTGCCCACCCGCACCCGCACCACCAGCCCGTCGGCCAGCGCCACATGGTAGGTGAGGTCGGCCCCGTCATACACCACCTGCGCCACCGTCCCGGCCAGCCCCGCGCCCGCCGCGGCAATCACCGCCCGCTCGGGCCGCAGCACCAGCGTCGCCCCGTCCGGCCCGTCCTCTGCCGTCTCCAGCTCGCCGCCGGCCACCGCGAAGCGCCGCGCCGCCACCCGCCGCGCCGGCAGCAGATTCGCCTCGCCGACGAAATCCGCCACGAACCGGTTGGCCGGCCGCTCATACACCTCCGCGGGCGTGCCCACCTGCTCCACCCGCCCCGCCCGCATCACCGCGATGCGGTCCGACAGGCTCAGCGCCTCGTGCTGGTCGTGCGTCACGAACACGAAGCTGATGCCGGTCTCCACCTGCAGCCGCTTCAGCTCCAGCCGCATCTCCCCGCGCAGCTTCAGGTCCAGGGCGGATAGCGGCTCGTCCAGCAGCAGCAGCTTCGGTGCGCCGGCCAGCGCGCGGGCCAGCGCCACGCGCTGCAACTGCCCGCCGGAAAGCTGCTCCGGCCGCCGCCCGCCGAACCCTTCCAGCCGCACCAGCGCCAGCAGCGCCTCCACGCGCGCCGCGATCTCCGCCCGCCCGCGCCGCTGCATCTGCAGCGGGAACGCCACGTTCCCCGCCACGCTCATGTGCGGGAACACCGCATAGCTCTGGAACACCGTGTTCACCGGCCGGCGATGCGGCGGCAGCCCATCCAGCGCCACCCCGTCCAGCGCCACGGAGCCGGAATCCGCGGTCTCGAACCCGCCGATCACCCGCAGCAGCGTCGTCTTGCCGCAGCCGGAGGGCCCAAGCAGCGTGAAGAACTCGCCGGCGGCCACATCCAGGCTCACGCCGTCCAGCGCGCGCACGCCGCCCTGAGCCCCATTGGGCCAAGCCTTTCGCAGATCACGGCAGGCAAGCCCTCCCGCCGCGGCCACCGTCAGTGGGTCCAGTTCTCCGCCCGGCCGGCGCGGAAATTGTCGCTGTAGGCCTTGGGCTTCGTCACCCGCGCCTTCGGCAGCTCCACCACGTGCGCGATGCCCTCGCGCTGCGCATAGGCCACCGCGTCCTCGCGGCTCTGGAACACCAGCCGCACCTGCGCCTGGGTATCGGCGCTGCCGATCCAGCCCATCAGCGGGTCGGCCCGCCGCGCCTCGGACGGCTCGAACTCCAGCACCCAGTCATCCGTCTTGGCCATGCCGGACTGCATGGCGTTCTTCGGGATCTGGTAGATTCGCGCCCGCATGGCCTCTCCTCGTCTCTCTGCCGCACTGGTCGGGGCGGCCGGACTCGAACCGGCGGCCTCGTGTACCCAAAACACGCGCGCTACCAGGCTGCGCCACGCCCCGTTGCCAGAACGCGGCGGAAGCTAGGCGCGCGGCACGCAAGGCGCAAGCATTCACCCTGCCGCGGCGCCCTGGAAGATCTGGTGCACCGCCCGGTCCCCCACCCGGATATCCAGCCGCTCGCAGGTTCCGGCCGCCAGCTCCAGCGTGGCGCGCACCGGCACCACGCTGTCGATGACCGCCAGGCTCTGCGGCACCGTCCGCTCCGCGATCGTCTTGATCTGCCCGTCCTGCCCGATGAACACCATGTCCAGGCTGATGATCGTGTTGCGCATCCACATCTGCGAGCGCCGCGGCCGCCCCCAGTCGAACAGCATCCCGCCATCGGCCGGCACCCGCGGGCGGAACATCAACCCGATCGATTGCTGCGCCGGCTCCACCGCCATCTCCACCATGAAGCTGTACGACTTGCCCCGCAGGGTGATGATGGTCAGCCGTTCCTTGCGCAACTCGGGCTGCGGCCCGTCCTGCGCCCCCGCCGCCTGCGGCACGGCCAACGCCCCCAAGCCCAGCAGCAACCCACGGCGCAGCATCATGCGAACTCCTCCATCGCCAGCACGGCCAGCCGCCGCACCTCCTCGCGCACCAGGCCCTCGCGCGGCGCATCGCGCAGCGTCTGCACCCAGTGCGCCGGCACCTGCCGCCCGGCCGCGCGAGCATAGCGCACTTCGCCCAGCACCGCCGCAGCCTCCGCCGTCGCCCGCTCCGGAATCTCGATCCCGTTCAGCGTCGCCCAGATCCCCGCCCAGCACCGCCCGGCCGAATAGGGGTTGTACCCCCCGCCCCCGGTCACCACCAGCCGCGGCACCAGGCCCATCACCGCCCGCACCACCTGGAAATGCGCGTTGTTGGAGAGCGACAGCTTCGCCAGCGGGTCCTCCTCCAGCGCATCCGCCCCCGCCTGCAGCATGATCGCCTCGGGCCGGAACCGCTCGATCAGCGGCAGGATCGCCTCGTGCAGCAGCCAGCGCATCTCGCTGTCGTTGAACCCCGGCGGCACCGGGAAATTCCGCGCCATCCCGCCGGCGCGATCCCCCGCCAGCCCGCTATGCGGCCACCGCCCGGCCTCGTGCACCGAGATGGTGAACACCCTGGGGTCGTCATGGAACGCATCCTGCACCCCGTCGCCGTGATGCGCGTCGATGTCCAGGTACACCACGCGGGAAAGCCCCGCCGCCAGCCACTCCGACATCCCCAGCACGCAATCGTTCAGGAAACAGAACCCGCTCGCCCGGTCCGGCCGCCCGTGATGCGTGCCGCCCCCGGGGCAATGCACCACCCCGCCCCCCAGCACCGTCCGGCACGCCAGCGCCACCCCGCCCGCCGAGGTCGCCGGCCGGCGGAACATCTCCCGGAACACCGGGTTGCCCTGCGCCCCCAGCGCATGCCGCGCCTTCACCTCGTCCGAGACCGCCTGCTCCGCCTCCGCCCGCTTCAGGGCGGCGACATACTCGGGCGTATGGAACCGGTGCAGCAGCCCATCCTGGGCCAGCGGCGCCTCCAGGAAGCGCGCGTCGTCCATCCAGCCCATGGCGCGCACGAGGTCCGTGCACACGGATACACGCGGCACCGCCAGCGGGTGCTTGGGGCCGTAGCTGGAACGACGGTAGATCTCGCTGCCGACGTAGAAAGGAAGCAAGGATTCTTCTTTTTCTGAAGAAAAAGAAGCAAAAAGACTTTTCCCCATTGGAGCCGCGCCTAACGGGGAAAAGTTTTTTGGTTCTTTTTTTCAAAAAAGAACATGCTTACGTCGGCAGCACCGTCTTCACGATCGATGCATCCAGCGCCTCGTAGTCATGCAGCCCGATCGTGTCGTACAGCTCCGCCCGCGTCTGCATCCGCTCCAGCATCGCCTGCGTCCCCCCGTCGCGCGCGATCGCCGCATACAGCTCCGCACTCGCCTTGGCCGAGACGCGCATGGAGCTCACCGGCCAGATCACCATCGCATACCCCATCGCCTCGAACTCGCTGGCGGTGAAGAACGGCGTGCGGCCGAACTCCGTCATGTTCGCCAGCAGCGGCGCCTTCACCCGGCTGGCGAACTCGCGGAACATCTCGGCCGAGGTCATCGCCTCGGGGAAGATCGCATCCGCGCCGGCCTCCAGGTACAGCTTGGCCCGCGCCACCGCCCCGTCCATCCCCTCGCTCGCCGCCGCATCGGTGCGCGCGATCACGTAAAGATGCCGCCTTGCCTTGCGCGCCGCCGCCACCTTGGCCGCCATGTCGTGCGCATCGGCCAGCTTCTTGTCGTTCAGGTGCCCGCACTTCTTCGGCAGCAGCTGGTCCTCGATATGCACCGCCCCGGCGCCGGCATCCTCGAAGCTGCGCACCATGTGCATCACGTTCAGCGCCTCGCCGTAGCCGGTATCCCCGTCCACCAGCAGCGGCAGGCCAGAGGCGCGCACCACCTGGCGCACGAAGAAGCACACCTCGTCCACCGTGATCATGCCCAGGTCCGGAATACCCATGCTGGCCGTCATCGCAGCACCCGACAGGTACAGCCCCTCGAACCCGGCCTTGCGCGCCTGGATCGCCGCCATGCCGTTATGCGCCCCCGGCAGCCGCGCGATCCCTCCCCGCTCCACCAGGCGGCGAAAGCGCACCCCGGCGGGCTCGGTCGGCAGGTCATCGGCGATCAGGTACGGCATGGCGGGGTTTCCCTTGGCGGAACGGGGCCGGCGCCCCAGCTTAAGGGGCCCGGGGCGTCGGTTGCACGCCCCTCCCCCTATAAGTAACTTCCGCCCCGCGCAACGGAGAACGGCAGCAACATGGACATGTCCGGCGAGCGGCGGATTTCCGCGCCGCGCGAGAAGGTGTGGGCCGCCCTGAACGACCCGGCGGTGCTCAAGGCCTCCATCCCCGGCTGCGACACGCTGGAGAAGCTGTCGGACACCGAGCTGAAGGCCACCGCCTCGGTCAAGATCGGCCCCATCGCCGCCAAGTTCGCCGGCAAGGTGCAGCTGCTGGACCTCGATCCCCCCAACGGCTACCGCATCGAGGGCGAGGGCCAGGGCGGCGTGGCCGGCTTCGCCAAGGGCGGCGCCAGCGTCCGCCTGGCGCAGGACGGCACCGACACCATCCTCTCCTACGACGTGAAGGCCAATGTCGGCGGCAAGATCGCCCAGCTCGGCGCCCGCCTGATCGACGCCACCGCCAAGCAGATGGCCGACGCCTTCTTCGACCGCTTCGCCGCCCAGGTGACCACCGCCGAGCCCGCCCCCGCCGCCGAAGG
>CANHCJ010000266.1 GCA_947458025.1 Rhodospirillales bacterium
CCAAAAACCGGCACCTGCGCCCGCGCCCTCACCGGGCCTCGCCCCCGGCGACCGCCCCTTCCAGCCCTATGTCCTCAAGGCCATCCGCTACGCCAGGCGCCACGGCCTCTGGCGGCCCTGGAAACCCGACTAGCCCATCGGCGCGCCATTCATTCCACATTCGGATTTTTCCGGAAACATCACCACGCCCCGCCGTTGAGCCAGATCAACGCCCACCCGTCATTGCCCTGTCACACTCCCCCCAATCCAGGAGGCAAGACATGGCCCAGCGCAAGATCGGCGACGTCGTCCGGCGCACCCCCGTCACCCTGCCCGCCACCGCCACGGTGCAGCAGGCCTGCCAGGAAATGCACGCAAACCGCATCGGCGCCGTCATGGTCACCGACGCGAACGGCGCCCTCGAAGGCATCTTCACCGGCCGCGACGTCGTCCGCCTCCTCGCCGAGGGCAAGAACCCCGCCCACACCGCCCTCGCCACGGTCATGACCCGCAGCCCCGCCCACATGCCCCCCACCCACACCGCCATCGAGGCCCTGCGCCTCATGCACGACGGCGGCTTCCGCCACGTCCCCGTCGTCGCCCACGGCAAGGTCCTCGGCCTCGTCTCCACGGTCGATTTCCGCGCCCTGGAACACGACCGGCTGGATGAGGAAACCGGCGTCTGGGAAAAGCTCTAGCCCCTGGGCGTGCACGCCAGCATGTAGGACCCCCGGAACCGGTGATAGTGCTGCGCCAGCAGCGCATCATCCACCGCCCCCTGCACCACCCTCCCACGCACCAGGCCCGGCGGGTCGGTCACCGGCCCCAGCACCATGTCCGGGGTCGCCGCATCGCCCAGCCGCACCCGCAGCAACGCCCCCTCGGGCGGCACCGGCGCCCCCACCGGCAGCACCACCCGGTGCAGCACCGCCTCGAAGCCCGACAACGCGCACCGCGCCAACAGCACCCGCCCCTCCCCCGCCAGGGTGGCCAACCCAGTCGCCGCATCCCGCCGCCGCTCGGCCCCGCTGCGCCAGGCCTCGGCCCGCGCATGCCCCGCCGCCGTCAGCACCCCCATCACCTCCACCCGCGCCTCGCTCCCCGGCGGCCCCGGCCGCAGCGCGCAACCCGCCAGCACCGCGGCCACCAGCATCCCGATCAGGGCGCGAGGCACCTCACCACCCTCCCGCTGCGGATCTTCCCGTACTGGGCCTGCACGAAGGCCGAAACCTCGCCCTCGATCGCGGTCGTCGACCACGGCACGATCGAGCGGTACGCCACGATCTCATAGGGCATCGACCCCCGCGTCAGCCCCGGCGGATCGGTCACCATGCCCAGCACCCGGTCCAGCTCGCCCGCCTCCCGGTTGCCCAGCCGCACCCGGATCACCTCGCCGCCCTTCGGCATCGGCCCCTCGCCCAGCACCGCATGGGCGAACACCAGGTCGCCATCCCCCATCGTGCACCGCGCCATCACCACCCGTCCGGAAGCCGCCGCCTCGCGCAGCCCCGTCGCCCGGGTGAAGTAGCGCCGCTCCGCCTCGCTCAGGAACCGCCCGTCCGGTGAAACCTGCCCGGGCGTCGCCGGCCCCATCACATCCATCCGCACCTCGCTCCCCGCCGGCGGCGGCGGCGCGGAACAGGCGCCCAGTACCAACAGTCCAAGCCCGGCCAACCATCGCATCGGCATGCCTCCTTGCAACCGCCCGGACTCTACACCGCCCCGAACCCCGCGCTAGAAGGGCGCATGACCCATACCATCATGATCGCCTCCCCCCTCGAAGCCGAGCACGTCGCCGCCATCCGCGACACCCACCCCTCGCTCGAAGTCCTCTACGACCCCGCCCTGCTCCCGCCCACCCGCTACACCGCCGACCACAAGGGCATCGACGGCTTCGCCCGCACGCCCCTCCAGCAGCAGCGCTGGCGGGAGATGCTGGCCGAGGCCGACATCCTCTGGGACCTCCCCGCCGAGGACGACCTGCCGCTCCTGGCCAAGCTCAAGTGGATCCAGACCACCAGCACCGGCGTCGGCCAGTACGTGAAGAACATGGGCCTGGCCGAGCGCGACATCCTCGTCACCACCGCCCGCGGCGTGCATGCCCGCCCGCTGGCCGAGTTCACCTTCATGGCCCTGCTCGCGCACTGGCGCGGCATCGCCCATCTCCAGGCCGAGCAGAAGGCCCATAGCTGGATCCGCTATTGCGGCGAGGAAGTCGCCGGCCGTCGCCTGGTGATCATCGGCGCCGGCGACCTCGCCCGCGGCTGCGCCCGCCTCGCCAAGGCCTTCGACATGCACGTCACCGCCGTGGCCCGCGACCCCGCCAAGACCCGCGCCCACAACGACCTGTTCGACGCCGTCGTGCCCACCGCCCAGATGCACCAGGCCCTGGCCGGCGCCGATGCCGTGGTGGTCACCGTGCCGCACACCGATGCCACCGTGAACCTGGTCGATGCCGCAGCCTTCGCCGCGATGCGCCCCGGCGTGGTCTTCGTCAACATCGCCCGCGGTACCGTGGTGGACGAGGACGCGCTGATCGAGGCCTGCGCCTCCGGCAAGATCGGCCTTGCCGCGCTCGATGTCGCCCGCGTGGAGCCGCTCGCGAAGACCTCCCCGCTGTGGGACATGAAGAACGTGCTGATCTCCCCCCACTCGGCCAGCACCGTCACCTCGGAGAACGCCCGCATCACCGGCATCTTCCGCCACAACCTGCTGTGCTGGATCGACGGGCGGATGGACCAGATGCGCAACGTGCTCGACAAGACCCTGTTGTATTGAAAACGCGATGACCTTCTCCCTCCTCGGCCGCTGCCCCCGCACCGGCCAGTTCGGCGCCGTGGTCACCACCTCGGCCGTCGGCGTCGGCGCGCGCGTGCCCTTCGCGAAGGCCGGCGTGGGCGCCGTGCTCACCCAGCACCGCACCGACCCCCGCCTCGGCCCCCTCGGCCTCGACCTGCTCTCGCGCGGCTTCACCGCGCAACAAACGATCGACGCCATCGCCGCGGCCACCCCGCACCGGCACTGGCGCCAACTGGCCGTCATCGACGCCGAGGGCCGCACCGCCCATTTCGACGGCGCAAACGTCCGCCCCGCCATCTCGGTCGCCCATGGTCGCGATTGCGTGGGCGCGGGCAACATCCTCCGCAACGAGGCCGTGGCCCCCGCCATGGTCGCCAGCTTCGAGTCCAGGCCCGACCTGCCGCTCGCCACCCGCCTGGTCCACGCCATCCAGGCCGGCGAGGCGGCCGGCGGCGAGACCGCCGCGGTGGTCTCCGCCTCGCTGCTCGTGGTCCACACCGAAAGCTTCCCCTTCGTGGACCTGCGCGTCGATGCCCACGAAACCCCGCTCGCCGAACTCGCCCGCCTCTGGGCGCTCTATGAGCCGACGGCCGAGGACTATGTCCGCCGCGCCGTCGATCCCGATTTCGCCGCCACCTACGTCGCCCCGCCGCCGAAGGCGAATTGACTCCGCAAGACGGATGCGGCGCAGTCCCCGCAGCAGCAACGCGGAGGGGATCATGCCGGAACCACTGAGCCGTGAGGAATTCGCCGTCCTGGTGAAGCGCGCGGGCCTGGACCTCACGCAGGCCAACATCGACGACCTCTACTCCGCCTGGCCGCATATCGAGCGGTTCACCGCCATGCTGCGCAACCCCGCCCGGGGCCGCGAGGCCGAGCCCGCCCATCTCTTCCGCCCGCTGAACCCGGAGGGCGTGTGACCATGGACGCCTTCCCCACCATCGCCTCCGCCGCCGCCGACCTCGCGGCCAAGAAGATCTCGCCCGTCGAGCTCACCAGGCACATGCTGGCCCGGATCGCCAAGCTCGATGGCCAGCTGCACAGCTTCCTGATGGTGACCGAGGAGCGGGCGCTGGCCGATGCCAAGGCCGCCGAGGCGCGCTTCATGGCCGGCACCCCGCGCGGCGTGCTGGACGGCATCCCGATCGCCCACAAGGACATCTACGGCACCGCCGGCATCCGCACCACGGCACATTCCCGCCTGCTGGAGCACAACGTGCCGGCCGCGGATTCCACCGTGGTGCGCAAATGGGCCGAGGCCGGCACGGTGATGCTGGGCAAGCTCGCGACGCACGAGTTCGCCATGGGCGGGCCGAGCTTCGACGTGCCTTGGCCGCCCGCCCGCAACCCGTGGAACACGGAGCACTTCACCTCCGGCTCCTCCTCCGGCACCGGGGCGGCCGTGGCCGCCGGGCTGATCCTGGGCGGCACCGGCAGCGACACCGGCGGCTCCATCCGCGGCCCCGCGGCCTTCTGCGGCATCGCGGGGATCAAGCCCACCTACGGCCTGTGCTCGCGGGCGGGCGTGCTGCCGCTCACCTACTCGATGGACCACACCGGCCCGATGGCCTGGACGGTGGAGGATTGCGCGATCCTGCTGCAGGCCATGGCCGGCCACGACCCGACCGACCCGGCCAGCAGCACGCGGGCGGTGCCCGACCTGCTCTCCGGCCTCAACCGCGGCGTGGCGGGCGTGCGCATCGGCGTGGTGCGGCACTTCCACGAGACCGACCACAAGGTGAACGCCACGGTGCAGAAGGGCATCGACGATGCCGTCGAGATCCTGCGCAACCAGGGTGCGGTGATCCGCGAGGTGACGCTGCCTTCCCTGGTGGAGTTCCAGGCCGCCGGCTTCCTGATCCTGATCAGCGAGGCCTATGCCCTGCACGAGAAGTGGCTCAAGACCCGCTGGAACGAATACGGCGAGCTGTTCCGCGACCGTGTCAGCTTCGGCGGGCTGATCAGCAGCGCCGACTACGTGGAGGCGGTGCGGCGGCGGCGCGAGCTGCAGCAGGCGGTGGCCGCGGCCATGGCCGAGGTGGACATCCTGCTGACCGCGGGTGCGCCCACCGAGGCGCCGAAGATCGAGGGCATGCCCAAGTGGAGCAGCCTGGAGAAGCCGGGCTTCACCATCCCGTTCAACCTCACCGGCCAGCCGGCGATGACGATCTGCTCCGGCCATGGCGCGGGCGGGCTGCCGGTGGGCATCCAGCTGGCGGCAAGGCCCTTCGAGGACGCGCTGCTGCTGCGGGTGTGCCAGGCCTACGAGAAGGCAACGCCCTGGCGCGGGATGCGCCCGGCGATGGCCGCCTGACATGACGGCGCTGGGCGAGGCCGTCCGCAGCGAGTTCCTGCTGGAGGACGGCTTCGCCACCACGAATCATGGGGCCTACGGTGCCACCCCCCGCAAGGTGCTGGCCGCGCAGGATGAATGGCGGGCGCGGATGGAGCGCCAGCCGAGCCGCTTCTTCAACGGCACCATCCTGCCGGCCCTGCGCGCGGCGGCCGACCGGCTGGGGGCGCTGCTGGGCGCGCGTGGGCAGGACATCGCCTTCGTCGGCAATGCGACGGAGGGGATCAACGGCGTGCTGCGCTCGCTGCGGTTCGAGGCGGGCGACGAGATCGTGGTGCTGGCCCATGTGTATGGCGCGGTGCGCAACACGGTGCGGCACGTGTGTTCCGTGAGCGGGGCGCGGATGGTGGAGGTGCCCGTCACCTTCCCTCGCCCGGACGATGAGGAACTGTTGGCGGCACTGTCGGCCGCGATCACGCCTCGGACGAAGCTGGCGGTGCTGGACCACATCACCTCCTCTTCCGCGCTGCTGCTGCCGATCGGGCAGATGGTCGCGGCCTGCCATGCCAAGGGCGTGCCGGTGCTGGTGGATGGGGCGCATGCACCGGGGCAGGTGGCGCTGGACCTCATCGCACTGGATGCCGACTGGTATGTGGGTAACTGCCACAAATGGCTGTTCGCGCCGAAGGGAAGCGGCTTCCTGTGGGCCAGGCGCGACCGGCAGGAGGGGATCCATCCCGCCGTGATCTCCCACGGCTACGGCCAGGGCTTCACGGCCGAGTTCGACTGGACCGGGACGCGCGACCCCTCGGCGTGGCTGGCCACGCCCGCGGCGCTCGATTTTCATGCGCGGCTCGGCGGGCCGGCGCTGATGGCGCGCAACGTGGCCCTGGCCGCCTCCGCCGGGGCAGCCCTGGCCGCACGTTGGGGAACCGAGACCGGGGCGGGCAACCGCGCCGCCGGATCGATGGCCATGGTGCGGCTACCGAAGGGCGAAGCATCGCAGGCCGCATCGCTGCGCACGGC
>CANHCJ010000267.1 GCA_947458025.1 Rhodospirillales bacterium
CACCAAGCCCCCACCCACCCACCGCCTGCACGACGAGGGCCGCGCCCTGCGCCTGGTGCGAGAGCGCTTCGTGGCCGTCTGACCGGTCGTCAGGCGTTATCCGTCCAGCCCGCGTCCGGATCGATCGGATAGACCGGCCGCGGCAGCCGCTTCCACGTGAAGCTCGACAGCACCGGCGAGTTGTAGCCCGGCACATCCACCTCGAAGATCCGCTCCGGGGTGAAGAACTCGTCGAACCCGGCCCGGAAATGCCCGCGCGACTTCACGATCACCACGCGCTGCGCGGCGATGTCGATCCCGTGCATCTCCAGCATCACCGGCTCGGCCAGCTGCCGCCGCAGCGAGCCCACCACCACGCGCAGCCCCGACCCCATCAGCCGCAGCACCGCGCAGGGCCCAAGGTCGAACACCCGCCCCTCCGCGATCCCGCGCCGCCCCAACCCCTTGCCGTCGGAGAGCCGCTCCACCACCACGTCGGCGTCGAAGCGCTTGCTGAACTCGCTCTCGTCGCTGGCAAAACCCGCCCGGAAAATCCCGCCCACCCCGGCCGAATGCGAAAGCTTGGCCAGCGCCGGGTCCACGAACACGCCGAGCACCACGCCCTGCCCCACCTTCGCCTCGTGCAGCGCGCGCAAAATCCAGGTGGTGTTGCCGCGCCCGCCGCCGCCGGGGTTGTCGGCGCAATCCGCCAGGATGATCGGAGCCCGCTCCCCCCGGCTCGCCGCCCCCGCGATCGCCACCGCATCGCCCAGCGCGGTCAGCTTCGGCAGGAACCGCTCCCGCCCCGCCCAGGCCGCCCGCGCGATCCGCCGCGCCACCTCACGCGCCGCCGCCGCATCGCCATCCGCCGTCACCGTGATGCAAAGCCCGCATTTCGGCAGGTCGCTGTACGTGAACCCACCCGTCACCGACACGTTCAGAATCGGCGGCCGGCACAGCTCCTGCCCCAGGTTGATCAAATCGGCATAGGGCCCGCTCGCCGTCAGCTGCATCACGTTCGGCGGCATCAGCGGCATGCGGATGAACGCCTTGGCCGTGCGCAGCCCGCCGCGCAGCCGCTCGATCAGATCCGCCGCCTCCGCCGCCCGCTCGCGCATGTCCACATGCGGGTTGGTGCGATAGGCGATCAGCGCGTCCGAAAGCTCCACCAGCTTTTCCGAGACGTTGCAGTGCAGGTCATGCGTCACCACCACCGGCACTGCCGGCCCCACCATGGCGCGCACCATCTCCACCAGCGTCCCGTCGCTGTCCTCGTCCCCGGTGGCGGAGGAGGCACCGTGGCTGGCGATGTACACCGCATCCACCGGCAGCGCCGCCGCCAGCCGCCGCCGCACCCGGTCCAGGAAATCCAGGAACACGTCCTGCACGATCGGCCCGCCCGGCGGGGCCGCGATCATCACCAGCGGCACCGGCACCCACGGCCCCTTGGCATCCATCGCGCCATAGAACCCCGGCACCTCGCTCGGCAGGTGGCTCGGGATGCGCGCCAGCTCCGTGATCCGCTCCCCCTCCTCCCAGCACTGCCGCAGGAAATCCTCCCGCACCGTCGGCGGCGCGAAGGAGTTGGCCTCGAGATGCAGCCCGAGGATGGCGATGCGCGGTGCGGTCATGAAGCAGGTCCGTTTGCGGCCGGGAGGCGGCAGTATAGAGTGCCGCCATGGAGAGCAGAACCGCCCCGGGAGCACGCGTGGAAACCCTTGCCGAACCCGTCACCACCGCCGCCATGCTGGCGCGCCTGGTGGGCTTCGACACGACCAGCCGCAACCCGAACCTGGAGCTGATCGGCTTCGTCCGCGCCTGGCTGGACAAGCACGGCGTCCCCTACCGCGTCAGCACCGACCCCTCCGGCACCAAGGCCAACATCCACGCCATCATCGGCCCGCAGGTCCCCGGCGGCGTCGCCCTCTCCGGCCATGTCGACACCGTCCCGGTCGACGGCCAGGCCTGGAGTGCGGACCCCTTCGCCCTGCGCGAGGCCGACGGCAAGCTCTACGCCCGCGGCGCCGCGGACATGAAGGGCTTCGTCGCCGCCTGCCTCGCCGCCGTGCCCGACCTCGCCCGCCGCAAGCTGCGCCAGCCCGTCCACCTCTTCATCACGCATGATGAGGAAACCGACATGGCCGGCGCCCGCGAACTGGTGGAGGACATCGCCGCCAGCGGCCTTCGCCCCGCCATGTGCATCGTCGGCGAACCCAGCCTCATGCAGCCCATCCTGGGCCACAAGGGGCGCCTCGCCCTGCGCGTCACCGCCCGCGGCAAGCCCGGCCATTCCAGCGAGCCCGCCAAGGGCGTGAACGCCATCGCCGCCGCCGCCGAAGCCATCGCCCACCTCAGCGCCGACGCCAGGCGCTTCGCCGCCCAGGGCCCCTTCGACCCCAACTTCGACCCGCCGCACACCACCGTCCATGTCGGCACCATCCAGGGCGGCACCATCCTCAACATCATCCCGGAGCGCTGCGAGTTCGTGATGGAATGGCGCACCATCCCGTCGGACGATTTCTTCGCCGAGGTCGAGCGCCTGCGCGCCCACCTCGCCGCCACCGTCGAGCCGGCGATGAAGGCGGTCGACCCCGCCTGCGGCTTCACGCTGGAGGTGATGAACTGGATCCCCGGCATGGCCCTGCCCGGCAGCCATGGCCTGGCCGACATGGTCAAGCAGCTCACCGGCTCCAACTCCATGGGCTATGTCAGCTACGGCACCGAGGGCGGGCTCTACGAGCAGGCCGGCATCCCCACCATCGTCTGCGGCCCCGGCAACATCGCCCAGGCCCACCAGCCCGACGAATGGATCGCCCGCGCCCAGCTCGATGCCTGCGACGCCTTCATCCGCCGCCTCGCCGACCGGCTCTCGGGCTAGGCGCCGCATGGCGGCGCAGCGATGACCGATCCGTCCCCGCAGGGCCCGCCCCCCCACGGCCGCGACAGCCAGGCCCGGCTGCCGCAGTTCGAGGTCACGCTGCCCCCGCCGGACCTCGCCCCCTGGCGCGCCGGCAACACCGGCATCCCCGGCTTCACCAGCCACGCCGCCGAGGCGCCCGGCCCGCACGTGCTGCTGCTCGCCCTCATGCACGGCAACGAATACGCCGGCGCCGCCGTGCTCGATCGCATGCTGCGCGCCAGGCTCCGCCCCCTGCGCGGCCGCCTCACCCTCGGCTTCGCCAACCTCGCCGCCTTCGATGCCTTCGACCCCGCCAACCCCACCGCCTCGCGCTTCCTCGACGAGGACATGAACCGCCTCTGGGACCCGGCCCTGCTCGACGGCCCGCGAAGCTCCGCCGAACTGTCCCGCGCCCGCCAGATCCGCCCGGCGGTGGAGGCGGCCGATGTGGTGCTGGATCTGCACTCCATGCTCTGGCCGTCCGACCCGCTGATCCTGTGCGGCGCAGCCGCCCGCGGCCGCACCCTGGCCCAGGCGGTCGGCGCCCCCGCCCTGGCCGTCGCCGACCGCGGCCACACCAACGGCCCGCGCCTCATCGACCTGCCCCGCTTCGCCCGCCCCGACGGCACCGCCACCGCCCTGCTGGTCGAATCCGGCCAGCACTGGGACCCCGCCTCGATGGACATGGCCGCCGCCAGCATCGCCGGCCTGCTGCGCCATCTCGGCCTGCTGCGCAGCCACCCCAGCCTGCCCGCCGCCCCCGCCGCCCCGCCCGGCCGCGTGGCGGAGGTCACCCACGTCGTCACCGCCGCCACCGGCGCCTTCGCCTTCGTCCGCACCTTCCGCGGCGGCGAGGTCATCCCCCGCCGCAACACCCTCATCGCGCTCGACGGCACCGAGGAAATCCGCACCCCGCACGACGACTGCCTGCTCGTCATGCCCAGCCTGCGCCCCAGCCGCGGCCACACCGCCATCCGCCTCGCCCGCTTCGTCGCCTGATACCTGTCATCGCCCCGCGCTTGCACCGCGCCGCCCGCCGGTCTAGGCGCGAGGCATGACCGAAACAGACTGCGACCTCGCCATCGTCGGCGCCGGCATCCTCGGCCTCGCCCACGCGCTCGCCGGCCTGCGCCAGGGCCTCCGCGTCACCGTCATCGACCGCGAGGCCCGCGCCGCCGGCGCCTCGGTGCGCAATTTCGGCTTCATCACCGTCACCGGCCAGCAGGCCGGCCCCACCTGGCGCCGCGCCCGCCGCGCCCGCGACGTCTGGGCCGAACTCGCCCCCCAGGCCGGCATCGCCATCCACCAGCGCGGCCTGCTCATGCTCGCCCGCCGGCCGGAAGCGATGGACGTGCTGGAGGATTTCGCCGCCGGCCCCATGGGCCAGGGCTGCCGCCTGCTCGACCCCGCCGGGCTGCGCGAAATGGCCCCCATGCTCGCCCCCGGCCTGCGCGGCGCGCTCCACTCCCCGCACGAGCTGCGCGTCGAAAGCCGCGACGCCATCCCCCGCCTCGCCGCCTTCCTCGAAGCCGCCGGCGTGCGCTTCCTGCGCAGCCAGGCCGTCCGGCAGGTCGAACCCGGCGCCATCCGCCACGCCGCCGGCACGCTACGCGCCCGCCACATCGTCGTCTGCCCCGGCCCCGACCTCGTCACCCTCTACCCGGAGGTCATGGCCCGCCGCGGCATCACCCTGTGCAAGCTGCACATGCTCCGCCTCGCCGACCCCGGCCTGCGCTTCCCCGCCCCGCTGATGAGCGACCTCGGCCTGGTGCGCTACCTTGGCTACCAGGGCCCCCGCCTGCCCGCCCTGCGCGCCCGCCTCGAAGCCGAGCAGCCCGCCCACCTCGCCGACGGCATCCACCTCATCGCCGTCCAGCACGCGGATGGCTCGCTCGTCGTCGGCGACAGCCACCACTACGACCCCACGCCCGACCCCTTCCAGCCCCGCGCCGTCGACGACCGCATGCTGGAGGAATTCACCGCCGTCACCGGCCTGCGCGCGCCGGAGGTCACGGAACGCTGGATCGGCATCTACCCCTCCGGCCCCGACACCGCCTTCACGGAGGCGGTGGCCGAAGGCGTGCGCCTCGTCATGGTCACCTCCGGCACCGGCGCCAGCACCGCGTTTGCCATCGCCGAGGAAACCCTGGCCGACCTCCTCGCCCTGCCGCCCCCGCCCCACGCCCAGGAACAAGCCCCATGCTGAAAGCCGTCATCCTCGACTGGGCCGGCACCGTGGTGGACCACGGCAGCCGCGCCCCCATGGGCGCCTTCGTCCGCGCCTTCGCCCAGTTCGGCGTCACCGTCTCCATCGCCGACGCCCGCGGCCCCATGGGCATGGCCAAGCGCGACCACATCGCCGCCCTCATGGCCCTGCCCCACATCGCCGCCGCCTGGCAATCCGCCCAGGGCACCCCGCCCGGCGACGCCGCCATCGACCGCCTGCTCGCCGTCTTCGAGCCGATGAACATCGCCGCCATCCGCGACCACGCCGACATCATCCCCGGCGCGCTCGAAGCCATCGCCTGGGCCCGCGCCCGCGGCCTGCGCATCGGCTCCACCACCGGCTACACCCGCCCGATCATGGCCGAGCTGATGCCGCTCGCCGCCGCCGCCGGCTACACGCCGGATCACGTCGTCTGCGCCGGCGACCTGCCGGAAGGCCGGCCCAGCCCGCTCATGATGTGGCACGCCATGGCCGCCCTCGGCACCTGGCCAGCGCATACGGTGGTGAAGGTGGACGACACCCCCCCCGGCATCGGCGAAGGCGCCAACGCCGGCACCTGGACCATCGGCCTGGCCCTCACCGGCAACATCTGCGGCCTCTCCGCCCCGGAACTCGCCGCCCTGCCCGAATCCGCCCGCGCCCCCATCCGCGCCCGCGCCGAATCCGAACTGCGCGGCGCCGACATGGTGATCGACAGCATCGCCGACCTGCCAGGGGCGCTGGAGGCTATCGAGGTCCGGCTCGCGAAGGGGGAGAAGCCAGGAAAGAATGTTCTTTTTTGAAAAAAAGAACCAAAAAACTTTTCCACGTTTGATGCGGAGAGGCCGGGACTTTCCGCTCCCTTCCTAAACCACCCGCACCGCCTCCACCCGCACCGCCCCCTCCAGCGCCAGCTCGATCCCCTCCCCCGCCGGCACCGCCACCCGCAGCACGCACGCCTCCCCGCCCCGCAGCACCCAGCGCCCGCCGCCGCCCCCC
>CANHCJ010000268.1 GCA_947458025.1 Rhodospirillales bacterium
CGCCCCCACCGCGCCCAGCATCGCCCCCGTCGCCCCCGTCCAGGCCGAATGGCTGCCGCAGGGCACCGCGGAGCTGCGCGCCATCGACAAGGTGATGGCCCGCACCACCACCCTCACCGCCAAGCCGGGCGAGACCCTGCGCTTCGGCCCGCTCAGCGTCACCGTGCGCGGCTGCGTCGTCCGCCCGCCAGACAAGGCGCCGGACGCGGCCGGCTACCTGGAGATCACCGAGGCCGGCAAGCCGCTGTTCCGCGGCTGGATGATCGCCTCCCAGCCGCAGCTCTCGCTGGTGGAGCACGCCACCCACGACGTGCGCCTGTTCGCCTGCCGCCCGTGAGATGACGACCCAGCCCGAGATCACGCGCGCCATGGCGCTGCTGCTGGACCTCGACGGCACGCTGCTCGAATTCGCCCCCACGCCCGATACCGTGGTGGTCCCGCCAACCCTTCCCCCGGCCCTGGCCGCGCTCCAGACCCGGCTCGGCGGGGCGCTGGCGATCATCACCGGCCGGCCCGTGGCGCAGATCGACGCGCTGCTCCCCGGCATCCCCGCGGTTGCCGGCGAGCACGGCGGCGCCATCCGCCACACCCCGCACGGCGACATCGAACGCGGCGCCCATCCCCCGGTCCCCGAAGCCTGGCTGGCGGAGGCGGAGGCGGCCCTCGCCGCCCGTCCCGGCACGCTGCTGGAACGCAAGGCCCATGGCGTGGCCCTGCATTTCCGCCGCGCCCCCGAAGCCGGCCCCGCCCTGCGCACGCTGGCCGAGGCGCTGGTCGCCCGCCTGCCCAGCCACGCCCTGCTCGCCGGCAACATGGTCTGGGAAGTCCGCCCCCGCGGCATCGACAAGGGCGGCGCCGTCCGCGCCCTCATGGCCCGCCCCCCCTTCGCCGGCCGCATCCCGCTCTTCGTCGGCGACGACGTCACCGACGAGGACGCGATCGCCGCCGCCCGCGCCCTGGGCGGCATCGGCCTCAAGGTGGACGAGGCCTTCGGCACCCCCCAGGGCGTGCGCGACTGGCTGGCCCGCGAGGCCGCGCGGGGGTAGCCTTCGGCAAACGCCGGAGGACGCCATGACCGACACCCAGTATCCCAGCCTGCGCAACCGCGCCGTTCTCGTCAGCGGCGGCGCCACCGGCATCGGCGCCAGTATCGTCGCCCACTTCGCCGCCCAGGGCGCCCGCGTCGCCTTCGTCGACATCCAGAGCGAACCCGCCCTCGCGCTCGCCGAGCACCTCGCCGCCGAGGGCCACGCCAAGCCCCATTTCATCCACTGCGACCTGCGCGACATCGCCGCCTACCAGGCCGCCATCGCCACCATCGGCAACAGCCTGGGCGGCATCGACGTGCTGGTGAACAACGCCGCCCACGACGACCGGCACGACTGGAAAACCGTCACCCCGGAGTATTGGGAGAACCGGATGCAGGTGAACCTGCGCCACCAGTTCTTCGCCATCCAGTCCGTCGCGCCGATGATGCAGGCCCAGAAGCGCGGCTCCATCATCAATTTCGGCTCGATCTCCTGGCACCTGAAATCGGGCGGAATGCCGGCCTACACCTCCGCCAAGGCCGCCGTGGAAGGCCTCACCCGCAGCTTCGCCCGCGACCTCGGCCCCGATGGCATCCGCGTGAACTGCATCATCCCCGGCTGGATCATGACCGAGCGGCAGAAAACGCTCTGGCTCACCAACGAGGCGCGCCAGCGTACGCTCGATGCCCAGTGCCTCAAGGAAATGCTCGAACCCGCCGACATCGCCCGCATGGTGCTCTGGCTGGCCAGCGACGACAGCCGCATGTGCACCGCCCAGAACTGGGTGGTCGATGGCGGCTGGTGGTAGCCCCTACCGCCGCCGGCGCGCCGCCAGCCCCAGCAGCCCCACCGCCAGCAGCCCAAGGCTGGCGGGCTCCGGCGTGGCCACCTGGCTGAAGCGGATGTTGTCGATGTAGGTGCCGTCCCCGGTGCCGGAGTACACGTCCGACACCTCCAGCGAGCGGATGTTCGCGCTGGTGGAGGCCACCCCCATGAACACCTGGTAGCCCAGCTGGTAGGAGTTGGTGCCCAGCGCGAAGCTGCCCAGCAGCGTGCCCGTGCCCCCCGGCCCGTCATAGGCCAGCAGCGTGGTCGGGTCGGTGCCGTTGGGGTTGAACTTGTCGCCGTAGAAGAAGCCCACGGCGTTCACCGGCGTGTCGAACGACAGGATGGTGCTCACATCGTCGCCCAGCAGCAGCATGCGCGAGAACGGCAGCGCGCCCTCGCCGGTGGAGCAGGGGCACAGGAAGGTGCCGGAAGGCGTGGTGTCGTAGTCCGTGATCTGGGCGAAGTTGGAGTTGCCCGCCACCGTCGTGATCGTGAGGCCCAGCGAGGGCTGGTAGAACCCCGGCGCCAGCGCGCCCAGCGGGGCGGTGGTGAAGTCGGCCTGGGTGTTGATGCCCAGCCCCAGCGTGCCGGTCACATAGCTGGTCCAGTTCGCCGAATTGCTCCCCGGGTTGGCGAGGAACCCGGTCACGGCGGCCGAGGCGGGAGAGGCGGCCGCAACGGCCATGGCAACCAGGGCGGCCCGAAAACCGATCATGAAATCACTCTCCGAAAGAACCAACGAAACAGAACCAAAATTAAACGATAGGTAACCTATTGCGTCGGTGGCGGCAAGCTACCGCGCCAGCGCCGCACTCCAGGGCGAGCGGTCATCGGCGATGCCGGTCGCCATGCCGTCCGCGTCCCGCACGATCAGGTTCGGGTTGGCGAAGTTCGCCGGCATCACCTGGCGCCGCACCACGTCCACCATCCCGTCCTGCGCCAGCGCGGCGATCACCTCCGCCGCCAGCCCGGCATCGGCGGAAACCCTCTCCGCCCCGGCCACGCTGATGCGCGGGGTATGGGCCGCGGCCTCGGGGTCCATGGCGAAATCCGCCACGTAGCTCATCAGCTGGAACACCGCGGCCATGATGTGCCGCCCGCCGCTGGCCCCGCCGGCCATCACCGGCGCGTCGCCCTCGCGCAGCACGAAGGGCGCCATGTTGGTCAGCGCCCGCTTGCCCGGCGCCAGCGAGGCGGCCCGGCCCGGCCGCGGGTCGAACAGCATGATGCCGTTGTTCAGCATCATCCCGGTCTCCGGCAGCGCCACGCGGCTGCCGAAGCTGGCCATCAGCGTGGTGGTCATCGCCACCATCGTGCCCTCGGCGTCGCACACCGTGATGTGCGTGGTGCAGGTGTCGCTTGCCTCCAGCCGCGCCGCATAGGCCGCCTTCGCCGCCCCCGCGAGCCGCCGGAACCACGCCGCATCCGGCGCCGCGCGATATTCCGCCCCGCGCATCGCATCCAGCACCGGCAGCAGGGCAGGGGTCGCGGTCATCCCATCGGCCAGCTGCAGCGTCCGCCCGCCGCGCCACGTCACCTGCAGCGCCGGCACCACCCGCGCGGCACAGCGTCGCAGGTCCTCCGCATCGATCACGCCCCCCACCGCCTTCTGGTCGCGCACGAAGGCCGCGGCGATCTCGCCCTCGTAGAAATCCCGCCACCCCGCCCGCGCCAGCCGCTCCATCGTGGCGGCCAGGTTGCCCAGCGGGATCGTCCCCGGCGTGCCCTCCGCCGGCGGCACCGGCGGCAGCCCGTCGCGCAGGTAGATGCGCGCACTCTCGCCATAGCGCCGCAGATCCCTGGCCGCCGCCGCGATCTTCAACGCCGCGAACCAATCGAGCCGCAGCCCCTGCCGCGCCAGCGCCACCGCCGGCGTCATCACCTCTTCCATCGGCAGCCGCCCCCAGCGCGTGTGCAGCGCCTCGCACCCCGCCACCGCCGCCGGCACCGCCACCGAAAGCGGCCCGTGGATGTTCGCGTCCCCCTCCACCTCCGGCCAGCGGAACCCGGTCTCGGTCATGCGCCCCGTCAGCCGGAACGCCGCCGTCGTCAGCCCGCGCGGCGCAACCGGCCCGAAATCCACCACCTCCGCCCGCGCCTCGCCCGCCCGGTGCACCACCGCGAAGCCGCCATAGCCGCCCAGGCCGGAATTCCACGGCTCCTGGCTCGCCAGCGCCATCGCCGTGCCCACCGCGGCGTCGATCGCGTTGCCGCCCGCCTCCAGGATGGCGATGCCCGCCTCCGCCCCCGCCCGGCACTGCGCCACCACCACGCCGCGCCGGCCGCTGGCCGCCGGCTTCGTCAGCCGCCAGCCCTCCGTCAGCGGCGGGATCACCTGGTCTCGCCCGTGTAGGAAATCCCGGCCCCGGCATTGATCGCCGCCATCAGCCCGCCATCGGCCGCCACGCAGGTGCCCGTCACGCCGCTCGCCGCATCGCTGGCCAGGAACGCCGCCACCCGCGCCACCTCCTCCGGCCGCACCAGCCGCCCCATCGGCTGCGCCGCGGCGAAGGTCGCCAGAAGTGCCGCGGGATCGCCGGAGGCCTCCGCCTCGCGCTGCAGCATCGGCGTATCCGTCGCCCCCGGCAGCACCGCGTTCACCCTGATGCCGAACGGCGCGCCCTCCAGCGCCATCGCCCGCATCAGCCCCACCTGGCCCGCCTTCGTCGCCGCATAGGCCGCGATCTCGCGCGAGGTCACGAACGCATGCGGCGAGGCCGTCAGCGTCACCACGCCCTTCGTGCCCGCCGCCCGCATCGCCTTCATCGCATCGCGCGCACACCAGAAGCTGCCGGAGAGGTTGATCGCCAGGATGCGGTCCCACTCCTCATCCGTCGTGTCCCAGATCGAGCGGCACAGCTCGATCCCGGCATTGGCGTGCAGGATGTCGATGCGCCCATGCGCCGCCACCGCCTGGCGCACCAGCGCCGCGCACTCCGCCGCCTTCGAAACGTCGCAGGCCACGAAGCTCGCCCCCGGGATCGCCGCCGCCGTCGCCGCGCCACCCCTGGCATCCACGTCCGACACCACCACCGTGGCACCCGCCTCGCCATACACCCGCGCGCAGGCCGCGCCGATCCCGTGCGCGGCCCCCGTCACCACCGCCACGCGGCCTTCGAGGAAACGAAAGGACATGGCTCACCCCCAATTGCTGCCGTGCGCCGGAGTGTGCGTCCCGATCCCCCGCCCGGCAACCGCCCCTCCCGCCGCGCGCCGATATCTGCCACAACGCCCGCACCACGAATCCCGGGGAACCGACGCCATGAAATACCTGCACACGATGATCCGCGTGTCCTCCATCGAGGACACCGTCGCCTTCTTCGAGGTCATCGGCCTCAAGGAAGTGCGCCGCTACTCCAGCGAGAAGGGCCGCTTCACCAACGTCTTCCTGGCCGTGCCCGGCGAGGCCGCGCAGGTGGAACTCACCTACAACTGGGACCCCGAGGCCTACACCGGCGGCCGCAACTTCGGCCACCTGGCCTATGCCGTGGACAACATCTACGCCACCTGCGAAGCCCTGCAGAAGCACGGCGTCACCATCAACCGCCCGCCGCGCGAAGGCCGCATGGCCTTTGTGAAGACGCCGGACGGCATCTCGGTGGAACTGCTGCAGGACGGCGACGCGCTGCCGGTGGCGGAGCCCTGGGCCAGCGCGCCGAACATCGGCACCTGGTAGGGAAGCAAGCGGTTCTTTTTTGAAAAAAAGAACCAAAAAACTTTTCCCTTTTTATCAAACTCGTAGGGCGGGTCGCGAAGCGGACCCGCCATCTTTTTTCGTCCCGCTCCTCCGGCGGCCGCTGAGCCCGTCAAGCACAAAATTTCACATTGAAGAAGAAAAAATTCTTCTCCATCGGCCTTGCCTGTGCTCTTATTCCCGGTGATGCCACACAATGCCGCCGCACCGGTCGAAGCCGACGCACCGCGCCCCTGGGCGCGGGCGATCCTGCACGCCCGGATTCCGGCCGCCCTGAAGCTCCTGCTTCTCGCCCTGTTCGGCGCCTTCGGCATGGCCCGAACCACCGGCCGCTCCCTGCGCGCCCTGCGCCAGGACTGGCTCTTCTCCACCCACAGCGATCTCGCCGACGACCTGGACTCCGCCCAAAACCCCTCCGCCCTCCGCCGCATCCTCCAGCTGCGCGCCGTCATCGGCTGGCTCATGCGCGGCACCCCCAACCGCGGCATGCCCCTGTCCGGCCACCGCGCGCCCGCACTCC
>CANHCJ010000269.1 GCA_947458025.1 Rhodospirillales bacterium
ACACTCTCGTCCGACGTCGGGCTGTAGAGCACGTTGATCGGGATCTGCAGCAGGCTGCCCGTGGTGTAGGCAGTCCCGGCGGTATCGCCCGTGGTGATGACCCGCGCGGCCGTATAGTCGACGATCCCCGTGGTGCCGGCGGCGATGCCGGTGACGATCAGCGGCATGCCGCGATATTGCTGGGCGGTGGTGCCGAACGGTGTGGCGGCGGTCACCGTGGTGGTGGTGCCGGCGGTAGCCGCGGTCGGGGCGCCGATGGCGGCAGCGGTGACCAGTTCGGCGAAGGTGCTGCAGCGCATCAGCTTGCCGAAATCCGGCGCCGTGCCAGCGGTGCCGGAACCGCGCAGCGGCATGCGCAGTCGCAGCCGCGGCTTGAGGCCGCCAACGACGGACGATGCCTTGTCGAGCGAGCCGGTGAGTTCGGGCAGCTCGATGATGGTGGGGTCGAACTGGACCTCCATCTCCGAGGCGATCCAGTCCGCGGCCGCGGGCGTGCCGCCGATGGCGTCGGTGCCGGGCACCGTCTCGATCTTGGCCGCGACGGCGGCGAACTTCATGCGCACGAGGTTCGTACTCATGGGCGGGGCCTTTCAGATTGTGCGGGGAGCCGCAGGTCAGGGCAGGTAGGGCGCACCCAGCGGCGCGATAGCCAGCATCGAGAAGCGGGCCAGGAATTCACCGGCCGGCTTGGCGCTCTCGTCGGTGTCGTAGAGCCGGAACTCGGCGCCCTGTTCGGTGGCCTTGCCGAGCCCGTCGACGGTGGGCGTCCAACCGGCGAGGGCCGCCACCACCGAGGCATGCAGATCCGAAAGCCCCTGCTCGACACCCAGGTCGGTGGTGTCCCGTATGTAGCCGGCGACTACAAAACCCATCGTGTAGTGGGTGCTGCCCGGCTCCGCCGTCTCGTCGGCCTCCCAATCGGTGCCGGTGAGCACGAGGCGTGGCAGAGGCTCCTTATCGATGTCGACCAGTGCGCGGCGCGCGCGCTCCAGGACGGTGTCCGGCAGTTCGGTTGTCAGGCGGTCGGCGATCGCGGCCAGTGCTGCCTCGCGGATCGGTGTCGACATGTTCAGCCCTCCGCCAGGACGAGGCGCCAGGAGAGGCCGAGCGGATCGCGCTCAGCGTCCTCGACGCGGTGCACCGTGGTGCCAATCCGCACCTCGTCGCCACGTTGCGGTTCCAGTGAGGCGATGTCGCCCGCGAGGATGGTGGCGGACAGACTGCCGGCGCGGGTGCCGAGGCCGCCCAGCCCACCGATGGTGTCGGTGGGTCGGGACAGCACGACACGGGCCGGCACCCATGGGCCGGGCGGATGGCGGAAGTCGGCCGGGGTGCCGATGTTGCTGTCGGCGTGCACCGCCGCCAACATGGAGGCGAAGGCCGACATCAGCCCCTCCCCGCCGGATAGGCATCGCGGTTGAGTTCGAAATGCGGGCCGTCGCGGAACTTCGGCCAGTCGCCACCCCAGACCAGGGCAACGCCACGGGCCTGCGCCGCGTCCTTCATCGCCTTGGCCATGGGATAGAAGAGCGGCCAATCCCAGCGGACCTTGCCCGCCACCGTCGGGGCGAGATCGACGGCGTGGCCAGTGAGGTGCCGGCTGTCCATGGTGCGGCTGGCGCCGGCCTTTACCAGCTGCGCCTGACGCTCGCGTGTGCGTATGCCCTCCACCACGATGAAGGGCAGAAGCTGGCGCGCCGCCTCGACGACGGCCACCAGGTCGGGATGCACGCCCGTGAGCCGGGCCTTGTCGCGGACCGTCATCATGCGCTGGCACCCCGGTCGCGGAGCAGGATGCCGAGCAGGCCGGCGATGCCGGTGCCGATCAGGGTGATGTTCTGCATCACGCCGGGATCGAGATGCAGGCCGAGCGCGGCGAAGACGCCGGTGAGCGCACCATAGGTGCTGGCCTCGCGGAAGCGGGCGATCAGATATGCCATGATGTGTCTCCTGGGGGAGAGGGCGGCGTCAGGTGCCCGCCGGGGTGGAGCCGGAGAGACGGACCCGCACCGTGATGTCGGCGGAGGCCGCGGCGGCCACGGCATGGCCGATGGCGGTGTTGGAAGTCGCCGTGGTGGTGACCCGCCGGTTGGTGTTGTCCCAGAAGACCCGGGCACCAACGGCGATCACCAGCGGCGCTTCCTTGGTGATGTCGAACACCCCGTTGACCGCCACCTCGGCAGTGACGCCGGTGAGCGCATCCACGGCGACGACGCCGAATAGCGCGCCGACCAGCACACCCTGGCCGGAGGTGCGGTCGTAGGGCATGGGCAGCGGGACCGAGAGGCCCGGCTGGACGAAGTTTTTCATGCTGTGGTGCTCCAGAAACGCGACGGGCGACCCGAAGGCCGCCCGCTCGAGAGACAAAGAGGATGGAGATGAGGATTAGCCGGCCGATGCCGGCGCTGGCTCAGGTGCCGGGGTTGAACCAGGCGCCGCGCCAGTCGATGGCGCCAAGCCCGAAGGCGTAGCTCATCGAATCAACGCGGGTGAGCATCACAAGGGAGAGCGCCTGCACGGCACACGCTCCGCGTCCAAGGGTTCTTGACCCTTACCCGTCAGAGAAGTTCGCGGCCCGGCACGACGGCCAGCAAGTGCTGATGATATTGCTCTATCCGCGCAGCACTTCCGACACTGGCCGCCTGACTGCCGGAGGCACGTCCGCCAAGGCCCGACCTATGCGGATCAGGATCTGAGGCGACTGCGTCGTGCTGAGCGCCGCGGCGAGGCGCGGCCGGAGGTTCGGCACTTCGATCGGCTGGTTGAGATAGGAGTACGTGAACCCGTCCCTGGCGAGCTGGATCAGTGCGCGCTCCATGGCTTCGCCGGCCGCCATCCAGTCGCGCGGGGTATCGTTATAGGTGGTGATCACGGCGAGCGCCGGTGCTCCCTCTGCGAGGGCGAGATCCCGCGCCGCCTGTCCGTCGCCCATGTCGAAGCTGCGAATCACGAGGGCACCTGCGAAGGAAAGCAGGTCCGGCATGCCAAACGCCGCGCCTGAAATCCCGTCGCGCGACGCAGCTCGACGCGAATGCACCCAGTCGGCAAGCTCTCGTCGGAAGGCCGGATCGGCCATCTGCGCACGGTCACCTTCGGCGATCAGCAAAGCGAGCGCGTGCTTGCGGTCCTGGTCAATCGCCCACTCTAGGGTCGCGTCTCCGTCCTGCTCTACCGCCTGTGTCGCGGCATCCATCGCCATGGACGGCAGAGATTCGGTCGAGAAGCGACGGCGCGTGGTACGGCGCGCCATGAGGGCGCGGAGCACCGCGTCACCGTCCGGTGCCGCGGGATGGAACTCGCCCGCATAATGGATGCGCGCGAGAAGGTCGGGATCCACTGCCTCAGGCAGAACCTCGACATGGAGGGTCACGCCCAGTGCTGTCGCGGCGAGGCGGAGATTGGCCAATGCCGCGCCGCAGCTGATGACCAGAGCCCGATCGTCGGGATCAACCACTCGGAGCCCACGCGAGCGGTCGGCGCGGAGTTCGATCTTGTCCTCGCTGAGGAAGCGGAAGATCCAAGGTTGAGTGTTATGGCCAGAGGGGGCTAGCACGGCATAGGCCACGAGGAAGCGGAGTCGCTCGCGTGTGGAACCGCAGGCTGTGAAGCCGGCGGGGTCCACGTGCCACGGATCGTCGGGAATGCTGTCTTGCATGCCGCTCTCTTTGTGCTTCAGGAAGATGCGAATCCCAGGCCTAGAAGGTGGCTGACAGTCCCGCAACAGAAATATCCGCGCTACAGATTCAGGCAATGAGGGCGGCGGTGCAGGCTCAGGTGCCGGGGTTGAACCAGGCGCCGCGCCAGTCGATGGCACCGACGCCGAAATCGAAGATCACGGATACCTCGACGCCGTCGACGCCGGAGACCGGCCCCGTGGTGACCTGCGGTCCCTCGGCGCCGTTGAGATAGCCGTAGACGTAGACCGGGGCGGACACGGCATCGGAGAACAGATACCAGCGGTTGGCCGGGATCAGCGGCTCGACCAGTGGCTGGATGAAGCCGGCGTAGATGTTGACGTTGCTGGTCTGTGCCGCCTGCACCGACACGGTCAGCTGCCGCGCCGCCAGTTCCTGGTTCGGCCCCACCACCAGCTGCATGCTGGAGCCGACCGAAATCGGCAGGCCATCCAGCGTCTTCTGCTTCATCACGGCCGCCCGGCCGGCGGCAAGGTTGGTGAGGTCCAGCGCGGTGCCTGCTGCCGCCTTGTTCGCCCGTGCGGCGCCGGTGGCGAACACCGCCGTGGCACCGGTGGTGAGCGTCGGGCCATCGCCGTTGGCGGTGTTGAGCAGGCCGTAGGCGGTGACGTTCTCGAAGTCGGCGACGCGCCGCCCGATCATGGCGGCGAAGTCGGTGAAGGCGCCGAGATCGTCGTTGACCAGCATCGGCCGGGTGACGCGGATGCGCCGGGCGAAGGTGGTGAGCGCCACCAGCTCCTGGCTCTCGGACATGGTGCCGGCCTGGATCTCGCCGCTTTCGGACAGCGGCACCAGGTTGGGGAAGTCGCCAACGCGCAGGTGGCGGTGCGGCTTGAAGTCACGGAAATCGCGCCGCAGGAAGATCTGGCGATAGGTGGGGTTGGCCGGGGCGTAGGCGGCAAGCAGCATCTTGTTGGCCGCGGCCGAGAGCAGCAGCGGGAAGTCGCTGGTGGTCTGGAATGCGCGTTCGGCCAGCTTGGCGGTGTCGCGCGGGATGTTCTTCTCCCCGCGGGCGCGCATCAATTCGGCGACCATCTCGGACGGACGCCAACCGAGAAACTCGGCATGCCGGCCGGAAGCTGGCGCCTGGTAGCCGGGCATGGCGCGCACGGCCAGCGCCTCGGCCATGGCATCGCGCATCACCTCCGGTTCCTGCGACGCCGGACCCGCAGCCGGGTTGGCGGGGAGCGTCGGCGCTGCGGTCCGGCCGCGCTGCGAGAAGGCGTCCCACAGGCGGCCCCGCAGCACATCGGCGGAGACCCGCTCGCGGACGGCGGCCTGGCGCTGGGCATCGATCTGGTCGTCGGGCAGCAGGCCGCGGGCGGCGGCAAGGACCGGATCGTAGCTGGCGATGCGCTCGGTCGCCGCACGGTCGGCCTCGGCACGGATGGCATCGAGGTCGGGCATCGCGGGCGGCGTCGCCACCGGTGTGGATGCCGGATTGGGGGCGGTCATGGTGGTGGCCTCCTGGCCCGTGGCGGTGGTGGTCGCGGCGGCATCTGCCGGGTCCGGCATGGTCGTCTCCTGGGTTGGGATGGGGTCGGCGATTGCCGGCTCGATGGCGGGGAAGGGCGAAACATCTCCGGCGCCGCGCACGGCCGCGGCCGGATCGACAGGTAGCGGGACGACGGAGATCTCGTAGGGCTCCCAATCGACGGCGCGGTGCACGGTGCCGGCGATGGGATCGGGGATCGGATCGTAGCGATGCACGCGGTAGCCGACGCTGACGCATCGCAGCGTGCCGTCTGCGATGCGCTGCCAGAGCGGTTCGACATCGACGGCTGACGAGAACTGCAGCGTTGCGATGCCGCGGCCGGCTTCGAGTCGGGCGGCGATCACTCGTCCCACCACATCGCGGGCATCTCCGCTGCGGTGAGTGTTAAGCACCGGGGCGCCACCATCCCGAAGCCCCTGCATGCGCACCGCATTCGGCGACATGTCGAGTTCCTCGGTGATCAGACCGAGGGGCGGCACGAAGTTGCGCGCACGGGCACCGGTGGACCACACCACCTCGACGGTGCGGGCGGCGCGATTGACGGTGGCCGGCGCTGCGACGGAGCGCGCCGCGGTGATCGATTGCCCATCGGTGGGAAGTCGATCGGCATGCGTCGTCGCCGGCGCGGGATCGCTCCCGCCAGGCTTGATGGGTTCGGTCATGATGTCAGCCTTGCTGGGATGGCGTGGCAGGTTCGGCGCGTGGCGGCATCGCGGCTCCGGTCGCGGCAATCTCGATGGCGGCCATCTGCGCCGCGTCCTGCGCGGAGCCGGACTTGGCGACGCGGCGGGGATCGCTGTCGAGCGAGATGCCTGCATCGTCGAGCAGCGCGTTGGCCTCGCGGATCATCTCCACCGCCTGACG
>CANHCJ010000270.1 GCA_947458025.1 Rhodospirillales bacterium
TCGAGGTCTCCAGCGCCGGCGACATCGCGCCGAGACGAACCTTCGAGGTCTCCAGCGCCGGCGACATCGCGCCGAGACGAACCTTCGAGGTCTCCAGCGCCGGCGACATCGCGCCGAGACGCACCTTCGAGGTCTCCAGAGCGGGGCTCATCGCGCCGAGACGAACCTTCGAGGTCTCCAGAGCCGGCGACATCGCGCCCAGACGAACCTTCGAGGTCTCCAGCGCCGGGCTCATCGCACCGAGACGAACCTTCGAGGTCTCCAGCGCCGGCGACATCGCGCCAAGACGAACCTTCGAGGTCTCCAGAGCCGGCGACATCGCGCCAAGACGAACCTTCGAGGTCTCCAGCGCCGGGCTCATCGCACCGAGGCGAACCTTGGAAACGGCGGCGTCGGTGATGCGGATGGTCATGGTGGAAACCCTCTCGTGCATTGGGTGGGGCGGCGTTCCGGCTGCCCGTGCTGTGAGATCGCTTATCGCTCCCGTTCCGCATCCAGCCGTATTCACGTCGTTAAGACGGCGTTAATACGATCCATGAACGTCGATTTAACGTAAGCGAACGCATTCCTGCGGACTTGTTCCACACAGTGCGGCATTGCCCCGCCGCACGCGCCCCCCGCACCGAAAAGCCTAGGAAAATCCTGCCCTTGCCTGCAACAACGCCGGCACCGAGACACAATCCCAATCCTGATCCGAATTCACTAAAAAAGAATTGAATTCCGTTTCTTGTTACGCTGTTGCGCACCCGGCAGGACCGCACACGCCTCGCATCGCGAAATCGCGCAGGTTTCTCCGACAGTCCCGCGTCATTTTTGCACCATCACAAACGCGTCAGGGGGCCCCGAAGGACCCCCTGACCAGTTACACTTTCACGGCAGATTGAAAGGTTTAACGTCGCCCCGGGCCCCGTCCTGTCACGCCGCGGTGCCCCCCACAACAAGCCCGCCGATCCGCATCGTCGGCTGCCCAACCCCCACCGGAACCCCCTGCCCGCTCTTGCCGCAGGTCCCGATCCCGGGGTCCAGCGCCATGTCGTTGGCCACCAGCTCCACCTTGGTCAGCGCATCCGGCCCGTTGCCGATCAGCGTCGCCCCCTTCACCGGCGCTCCAACCTTCCCATCCTCGATCAGATAGGCCTCGCTGGCCGAGAACACGAACTTGCCGGAGGTGATGTCCACCTGCCCGCCGCCGAAATTCACCGCATACAGCCCCTTCTTCACCGAGCGGATCACCTCCTCCGGCGTCGCCTGGCCGCCCAGCATCACCGTATTGGTCATCCGCGGCATCGGCGCATGGGCATAGCTCTGCCGCCGCCCGTTCCCGGTCGGCCGCACCCCCATCAGCCGCGCGTTCAGCCGGTCCTGCAGGAACCCGGTCAGGATCCCGTCCTCGATCAGCACGGTGCGCCCGGTCGGCGTGCCCTCGTCATCCACCGTCAGGCTCCCGCGCCGGTCGGCGATCGTGCCGTCATCCACCACCGTCACGCCCGGGGACGCGATGCGCTGCCCCATCAGCCCGGCGAAGGCGGAGGTCTTCTTGCGGTTGAAGTCGCCCTCCAGCCCATGCCCGATCGCCTCGTGCAGCAGGATGCCCGGCCAGCCCGGCCCCAGCACCACCGGCATCTCGCCCGCCGGCGCCGGCACGCTCTCCAGGTTCACCAGCGCCTGGCGCAGCGCCTCGTCCACCGCCGCCCGCCAGGTCTCCGGCGCCACCATCCGCTCATAGGCATAGCGCCCGCCGGTGCCGAAGCTGCCCGTCTCGCGCCGCCCATCGGCCTCCACCACCACCGACACATTGATCCGCACCAGCGGCCGCAGATCGGCCACCCGCGTCCCGTCGGCGCGGATGATCTGCACCGCCTGCCACTCCCCGGCCAACGAGGCCATCACCTGCCGCACCCGGGAGTCCTTCCCCCGCGCATAGGCGTCGATCTCCGCCAGCACCCCGGTGCGCTTGCCGAAATCCATCCCCGACAGCGGATTGGCATCGGAATACAACCGCCGGTTGGTCCCCGCGGGCGGCTCCGCGGCCACGCCCGAATGCCCCGCCGCCACGGCCGAGACGGTCGCCGCCGCGCGCTTCAGCGCATCCTCGGTCAGCTCCCCGGCATGGGCATAGCCGGTCGCCTCCCCGGCCACCGCCCGCAGCCCGAAGCCCAGCGAGGTATCGAACCCGGCCGCGCGGATGCGCCCATCGTCCAGGCTGATGCTCTCGCTCTCGCGGTATTCCAGGAACAGCTCGCCGTCATCCGATTGCGCCAGCGCCCCGCGCGTCAGCCGCTCGGCGGCCTCCAGCCCCAGCGTCGCCCCCTCGCGGGCAAAAAACAGCGCGTCGGTCACGGCCAGGGCGGAGGTCATGGAAGGCTCCTTACTAGAGAGTGCTCGCCCGCGTGCGCATCCGGTCCAGCGCCACCAGCGCCGCCGTCAGCACCACCACGGCCATCGTCTGGTGCAGCGTGCCGAGGCCCACGGGCACCACATGCACCAAAGTGGCGATTCCCAGCGCGTATTGCACCCCCACCGCCCCGGCCAGCAGCCCCAGCACCGGCCGCGCCGCGCTGCGCCACCCCGCCACCAGCGCGCCCAGCGCCAGCAGCAGCGTGGCCGTGGCCAGCAGCCGGTGGTTGAACTGCACCGCGGCCACGTTCTCGGTCCAGTTGAGCCAGAACGGCACCAGCCGCCCATACCCCTCCGGCACCAGCCGCCCGTCCATCAGCGGGAAGGTGTTGTAGTCCAGCCCCGCGCGCAGCCCGGCCACGAACCCCCCGGCCAGGATGGCCAGCGCGGCGGCCGCCACCGTCGCCCGCGCCAGCAGCCGCACCCGCGCCGGCACCACGATCGGCTCCGTGCGCAACAGTTGCAGCCCGGTCCACAGCAGCGCCGCATACAGCACCAGCGCCAGCCCCAGATGCACCACCAGCCGATAGGGCGAAACCGCGGTCGAATCCGGAAAGAAGCCGGAGGCCACCATCAGCCATCCCACCACCCCCTGCAGCCCGCCCATCAGGAACAGCACCAGCAGCCGCGGCATCAGCGCCCGCGGCACCGCGCCCCGCCACCACAGCCAGGCCAGCGGCACCACGAAGGCCAGCCCGATCAGCCGCCCCCAGAACCGGTGCCCCCATTCCAGCCAGAAGATCTCCTTGAACCCCTCCAGCCCGAAGCCCTTGTTCACCAGCTGGTACTGCGGGATCGTCCGGTACAGCTCGTACAGCCGGTTCCACTCGGCATCGCTCAGCGGCGGCAGGATGCCGCGGATCGGCGCCCATTCCATGATCGAAAGCCCGGAGCCCGTCAGCCGCGTGGCCCCGCCAAGCGCCACCATCACCAGGATCATGCCACACATGAAGAACAGCCAGTTCGCCACCAGGCGCCGGTTGCGCGTGGCGATCTCGTCGGGCGAACGGGGCGCATCGAAAGGCATGCCCCAGCATATAGGTGCGCCCGGCGGTCCGACAGGGGGCGGCGGAGAAACAAGCAAGAGTCTTCTTTTTCTGAAGAAAAAGAAGCAAAAAGACTTTACCCCTTTGCGCCGGGGCTAGCCGCCGCGCAAACGGGCAAAAGTTTTTTGGTTCTTTTTTTCAAAAAAGAACGCGCTTACTTCGGCGGAGGCATCGCAATCCTGCGCCCCACCCACTCCGGCCGCGCCCCCGTGGCATGGGCCTTGTGCGCCGCCTCGATCCGCGCCCGGATCTCATCCGGCCACGGCACCACGCGGCGAATGCGCAGGTCCACGTGCAGGTACATCAGCTCCTGCGTCGCCGCCCGCCGTCCGTCGTCCAGCCGGTACATCTCATGCGCCAGGTGCACCCGCTTGGCATCCACGCCGATCACCCAGGTCACGATCCGCGCCCGCTCGCCCAGCAGCAGCTCCGCCTCGTACATGTTGTGCGATTCGGCCGCGAAGGTGCCGCACCCCACCCGGTCCTTGTAGGAATACGAGCAGTCGAACACGTCGAAGATCAGGTCCGTCGCCAGGTCGAACGCCACCGTATAGTAGGCAAGGTTCATGTGGCCGTTGGCGTCGATCCACTCCGGCTTCACCACCACCTCGCCGCTGTCGAACGGCACCGCCCAGTAGCCCGCCTCGGTGCGCGGGTCAGTCGCCTTGTCGTTCAAGCCGCCCTCCAGGTTTCGCCATCCTCGATCGCCCGCCCCTCCTCGCGCAGCTTCTCCAGATGCGCGATCACCGTCCGCTGCGCCGCCGGCACCAGCTTGGGGTCGAGGTTCAGATACAGTGCCTGCACCAGCCCCAGCGTGGACTTCGGCCCCGCCACCAGCGCGTTGGCGATCGCCGCCTCGCGCTGCGCCCGGTGCGACAGCAGCGCCCGCGCGAACGGCATCGGGTCGTCCACCTTCGGCCCGTGCCCCGGCAGGTACACCGTGTCCTGCCGCGCCAGCATCCGCCGCATGCTCTCGAAATACGCCTTCATGTTCCCGTGCGGCGGGCTCACGATGCTGGTCGACCAGCTCATGATGTGGTCCGCCGTGAACACCACCCCGTCGCGCGCGAAGCACAGGTGGTCGCTGGCATGGCCGGGCGTATGGATCGCCGTCCACCCCGCCACCACGTCCCCATCGCGCATCGGCACGTCGGGCGTGTGCGCGGGGTCCTGGCTGGCATGGAAGCTCCACACCTTCGCCCCCGTCGCAGCCCGCAGCGCCGACACCGCGCCCAGGTGGTCGGCATGAGTGTGCGACAGCACGATCCGCGCCACCTGCCCGCCGGTCGCGGCCAGGATATCCGCCACGTGCCTGGCGTCGTCCGGCCCGGGGTCCAGCACCATGAACCCGTCCGCCTCCTCCACCAGGTAGGTGTTGGTGCCGCGATAGGTGAACGGCCCGGGGTTGTCGGCCACGAGGCGTCCGATCCCCGGCAGCACCGGCAGCACCTGGCCGCGCGGCGGCACGGGCTCGGTCAGGAAGGCAGCCATCCTCATCCTCCTTCGGCGCGGAAGCGCCATTCAACCCCGCCCGCGCCGCAGGCGCCACTCATCCCCAGCCGCGCCGCAGGCGCCATTCAACCCCGGCGCGCGAACACCGTATAGCGCCCATGCCGCCCCACCTCCACGTAGCGGGACCACACCTCGGCGAACAGCGGGTGCCGCACGAAATACGCCTCGATCCCGAACCCCTCCCCCCCGCACTCCGGAATCGCGATCATGCTGTCGATCACCAACGCCGCCGGCGGCGCCCGCGCGAAATCCTCCGCCACGGTGCGGTACATGAAGAACTCCGGCCGCCCCATCTCCCACGCCTCGCGATAGCGCCGCCCCTCCGCCGGGCAGTCCTGGTAGGCGCCTTCCAGCAGCCACAGGTTCATCGTCCGCAGCGTCATCCGCGCCCGGGCATAGTTCACCGCCGGATAGATCGGCGCGATCTGCGGCGAGAGCACCAGCACCCGCTCCCCCAGCGCATGCTCGCGCAGCAGCCGCGTCAGCGCATAGGCGTCCGACTGCCGCCAAGTCAGCTGGTTCCACGGCGCCTCGCCCTGCACCACCAGGTACAGCACGAACACCCATCCCAGCCCCGCCGCCACCCGCACCGGCCGCCGCCCCGCCAGCCACCGCGCCCCCAGCACCAGCGCCAGCGCGCCGGCGAACAGCTCGATCGGCATGATGTGGTACGACCACCCCTTCTGCTGCACCAGCGCCGAGGCCAGCGCCCCCAGCCCCGCCAGCGCCAGCACCCGCGCCAGCGTCCCGCCCCACGCGAACGCCACCGCCACCAGCGCCAGCAGGAGCGCCACCGCCACCCCCAGCCGCGGGATCAGCAGCACCGAAAGCGGCGTCTGCCCGCCATTGGCCAGGTAGTAGTCCAGCACCAGCGGCACCACGCTGCCCAGGTACTCCGGGAACAGCACCGGCAGGCTCGCCAGATACGCCGCCCACACCGCAGCCATCGCCCAGGGTGCCGGGTCGCGCAGCGCCGCCCGCAACGCCCGCCGCCGCGCCAGCAGCACGGCGGCCTCCACCAGCACCGGCACCGCCAGGAAATGCGGCTTTAGCCCGAACCCCACCGCCGCCGCCACCGCCGCCGCCACGCCCCA
>CANHCJ010000271.1 GCA_947458025.1 Rhodospirillales bacterium
CACCACCGTCACGGTCTGGTAGCGCGGCACGATCCACATGAAGGTGAAGGCGTAGCTGAGCAGCAGGAACCACACCAGCGCCAGGCCCGCGAAGTGCAGCGCGGCCGAGCGCGCGTCGGCCTGCGCGGGATCGGCGGGTTTGGGGCGCCGGGCGAGCGCGATCGCCGCCGGCACCGCCGCCCAGGGCAGCAGGCCCATCAGCTGGTTGGCGAAGATCGCCAGCAGCGCCTGCAGCGGGCGCGGCGCCACGATCACGCCGTGGCGGTCCAGCCCGCCGGTGTTCACCTGGAAATGCGCCAGCGCCGGGTTGTCGCCGGCCACGCCGCGGCTGGAGACGGACAGGCGCCAGAGCGGGTCGCCGCTGGCCGCCCAGAGCAGCGCGGTGTCCAGCCCGGCCACGGCCAGGAAGCCGGCGCCCATGCGCACGAAATCCATGATCCGGCGCGGCGCCATCAGGAACAGCACGGCGTAGAGGCCCAGCAGCGCCACCGTGGTCTCGCGCGTGATGAAGGCGCCGCCGGCCAGCACGCCGCTGGCCACGAACAGCCAGGGGTTGCCGGAGCGGGTGGCGAACCAGTAGGCCCAGACCGAGGCCAGCACGAAGAAGGTCTCGGTGGTGTCGGAATAGACCATCGAGGCGCCGGTGAGCACCACGGGCAGCGAGACCACCAGCAGGGCGGCCAGCACGCCGGCCACCGCGCCGGCCACGCGCGCCACGCACAGCCCCATCAGGGCCACGATGGCGGCGGAATACAGCACCGTGGGCGCCAGCAGCCCCACCTCGCCGCGGCCCAGCACGGCGAAGGAGGCGGCGATCGGCAGCACGATCAGGTGGCGCAGGCCCCAGTGCGATTCGCCCAGGTGCGGCGGCGAGTCCAGCCAGGCGATGGCGTTCAGCGCGTATTCCAGGTCGTCGGATTCGATGAAGCCCACGAAGCTGCCGGCGACCAGCACGGCGAACACCGTCGCCACCACGGCCGCGCCGATCAGCCCCACCTGCAGGCTGGTGCGGGAGGCGGCGCCCCTGCTGATGGTCCCGGCCATTCCGATTGCCCCCTTCCGGCTCGCGCTCCCGGCAGGCAGGCCGGACGGGACGAGTGTGCCGCAGGCGGGCCCTGGCGCGCAAACCGGCCTCCGCCCGCCCGCCGGGCACGGCTGCCCGGAGTGCTGGGCACTTGCGGCCAGGGCTCGCGGCCGCTAACGCTGCCGCCCCAACGGGTTGCTGGCGGTTGGAGACAGGACATGGCCTACAGGGTCGCGGTTGTGGGCGCCACCGGTGCGGTGGGGCGCGAGATGCTCAAGACACTGGTGGAGCGTAACTTCCCGGTGAGCGAGGTGGCCGCCCTGGCCTCTGCGCGCTCCGTCGGGCAGGAGGTTTCCTTCGGCGACAAGAAGGTGCTGAAGGTGAAGAACCTCGAGACGTTCGACTTCACCGGCTGGGATATCGGGCTGTTCAGCCCGGGTGCGGCGATTTCTGCCGTGCACGCCCCGCGCGCGGCGGCGGCCGGCTGCATCGTGATCGACAACACCAGCCATTTCCGCATGGAGCCGGACGTGCCGCTGGTGGTGCCGGAGGTGAACCCGCAGGCGCTGCTGAAGGCCAAGCGCGGCATCATCGCCAACCCGAACTGCTCCACCATCCAGATGGTGGTGGCGCTGAAGCCGCTGCACGACAAGTACAAGATCAAGCGCGTGGTGGTCTCCACCTACCAGTCCGTCTCGGGCGCCGGGAAGGAGGGGATGGACGAGTTGCTGCTGCAGGCCCGCCGTTCCCTGGTGCACGACCAGATCGTGCCGCAGCAGTTCACCAAGCAGATCGCCTTCAACGTGATCCCGCACATCGACAAGTTCATGGACGACGGCTCCACCAAGGAAGAATGGAAGATGGTGGCCGAGACGCGGAAGATCCTCGACCCCGACATCAAGGTGCTGGCCACCTGCGTGCGCGTGCCGGTGTTCATCGGCCATTCCGAGGCGGTCAGCGTGGAGTTCGAGAACAAGGTGACGGTGGAGGGCGCGCGCGCCGCGCTGCGCGCCGCCCCGGGCGTGGTGGTGATGGATACCCGCGAGGATGGCGGCTACATCACCCCGCTGGAATGCGCCGGCGAGGATGCCACCTTCGTCAGCCGCATCCGCATCGACCCGACGGTGGAGCACGGCCTGGCGTTCTGGTGCGTCAGCGACAATTTGCGCAAGGGTGCCGCGCTGAACGCGATCCAGATCGCCGAGACGATGGCGGCCCAGGGGCTGCTGAAGAAGGCGGCCTGAGCGGCGCGGAAGGGCCGGGGTCGCGTTGACCCTGGCCGAGGGCGAGAGTATGGGTCCGGAATCGATTTCGGGCGCCTGGGGGCAGTGATTCATGGCGGATGTGCGCGACGCGCTGATGGTGGGCAAGACCTCCGACGGCAAGCTGGTGCGCCGGCCGCTGTCGCCGCATCTGCAGGTGTACAAGCCGCAGATCACCTCCACCCTGTCGATCTTCCACCGCATCACCGGCATCGCGCTGTCCGTCGGCACGCTGGTGCTGGTGTGGTGGCTGGTGGCCGCGGCCACCTCCGATGCCGCCTTCGCCCGCGCCTCCGGCTTCATCGGCTCCTGGTTCGGCATGCTGCTGCTGTTCGGCTGGACGGTGGCGATGTGGTACCATTTCTGCGCCGGCCTGCGGCACCTGGCCTGGGATGCCGGCTACGGCTTCGAACTGCCCACGGTGCACCTCACCGGCAAGCTGGTGCTGGCGGCGACGGCGGTGCTGTCGGTGCTCACCTGGATCATCATCTTCGCGGTTCGCTGAGGGGCTCCGAGCATGGCCGACACCAAGGGACCCGAGATCGCCATCCGCCGCTCCATGCTGGGGCGCGCGCGCGGGCTGGGCGCTGCGAAAAGCGGCACCGCGCATTGGTGGGCGATGAAGACCACCTCGGTGGCGCTCATCCCGCTCACGCTGTGGCTGCTGTTCAGCCTGATCGGCCTGCAGGGCGCCACCCGCGCCCAGGTGGCCGCCTGGGCCGGCGGGCCGATCACCGCCACGCTGCTGCTGGCCACCATCGCCGCACTGTTTCATCACCTGTACCTGGGTGTGCAAACCGTGATCGAGGACTACATCCACCATGAGCGGCCCCGGGTGGTCTGGCTGTTGGTGGCGAAGGGCGCGGCATGGCTGCTGGGCCTGGCCGCGGCGATCTCGGTGCTCAAGCTCGCCTTCACGGGTTGACCCCAAGGATAGCCGGCCGGCCGGCGACAGGACGCACATGAACGCGGTGACCAAACCCTCCCTCGGCGCCTACAACGTGATCGACCACACCTACGACGTGGTGGTGGTGGGCGCCGGCGGCTCCGGCCTGCGCGCCACGCTCGGCATGGGCGCCGCCGGTCTGAAGACGGCCTGCATCACCAAGGTGTTCCCCACCCGCAGCCACACCGTGGCGGCCCAGGGCGGCATCGGCGCCGCGCTCGGCAACATGGGCGAGGACGATTGGCGCTGGCACATGTACGACACCGTGAAGGGGTCGGACTGGCTCGGCGACCAGGACGCCATCGAATACATGTGCCGCGAGGCGATCCCGGCGATCTACGAGCTGGAGCACTTCGGCGTGCCGTTCAGCCGCACCGAGGACGGCAAGATCTACCAGCGCCCCTTCGGCGGCCACATGACGGAATACGGCAAGGCCCCGGCGATGCGCGCCTGCGCCGCCGCCGACCGCACCGGCCACGCCATCCTCCACACCCTGTATCAGCAGAGCCTGAAGCACGAGGTGGAGTTCTTCGTGGAATACTTCGCCCTCGACCTGATCATGGACGAGGACGGCGCCTGCCGCGGCGTGATGGCCTGGAACCTGGAGGATGGCAGCATCCACCGCTTCCGCGCCCAGTCCGTGGTGCTGGCCACCGGCGGCTATGGCCGCGCCTACCTCTCCTGCACCTCCGCCCACACCTGCACCGGCGACGGCTCCGGCATGGTGCTGCGGGCGGGCCTGCCGGTGCAGGACATGGAGTTCGTGCAGTTCCACCCCACCGGCATCTTCCCCGCCGGCTGCCTCATCACCGAGGGCGCGCGCGGCGAGGGCGGCTACCTCACCAATGCCGAGGGCGAGCGCTTCATGGAGCGCTACGCGCCGACCGCGAAAGACCTCGCCTCGCGCGACGTGGTCAGCCGCTCCATGACGCTCGAGATCAACGCCGGGCGCGGCTGCGGGCCGAACAAGGACCACATCCTGCTGCACCTGGAGCATCTGGGGGCGGACATCCTGAACGAGCGCCTGCCGGGCATTTCCGAAACGGCGCGCGTGTTCGCCGGCGTGGACGTGACCAAGGCGCCGATCCCCGTGCTGCCCACCGTGCACTACAACATGGGCGGCGTGCCGACGAACTACCACGGCGAGGTGCTGCGCCCCACGAAGGACAACCCGGACGGCATCGTGCCCGGCCTGATGGCCGTGGGCGAGGCCGCCTGCGTCTCCGTGCACGGCGCCAACCGCCTGGGCACCAACTCGCTGCTCGACCTCGTGGTGTTCGGCCGCGCCGCCGCCCACCGTGCCGCCGAGGTGGTGAAGCCCGGCGCCAGCCAGGCGCCCCTCCCCGCCCGTGCGGGCGAAGCCTCGCTGGACCGCTTCGACGCCACCCGCCACGCCAAGGGCGGCACCAAGGTGGCCGAGCTGCGCGACACCCTGCAGCGCAGCATGCAGGCCCATGCCGCGGTGTTCCGCAGCAGCGCCAGCATGATCGAAGGCGTCGACAAGATGCAGAAGGTCTGGAAGGGCATGGACGACATGTCCGTCTCCGACCGCTCGCTGGTGTGGAATTCCGACCTCATGGAGGCGCTGGAGCTCCAGAACCTCATGGGCAACGCCATGACCACCATGGTCGGCGCCGAAGCCCGCAAGGAAAGCCGCGGCGCCCAGGCGCATGACGACTTCCCGGATCGCGACGACGACAACTGGATGAAGCACACCCTGGCCTGGTGCAACGACCACGGCGAGGTGAAGCTCGACTATCGCGGCGTGAAGATGCAGACCCTGACCAACGAGGTTCAGGTCTTCCCGCCGAAGAAGCGCGTGTACTGATCGGAAGGCATCGAACCCCAGATGGCCAACTTCTCGCTGCCCGCCAACAGCCGCGTCCAGCCCGGCAAGACCCACAAGGCCCCCGCCGGGGCGAAGAACGTGCGCTCGTTCAACATCTACCGCTGGAGCGCCGACGACGGGCAGAACCCGCGCACCGACACGTACGAGATCGACCTCGACGCGTGCGGGCCGATGGTCCTGGACGCGCTGATCAAGATCAAGAACGAGGTGGACCCCACCCTCACCTTCCGGCGCTCCTGCCGCGAGGGCATCTGCGGCTCCTGCGCGATGAACATCGACGGGACCAACACGCTCGCCTGCCTCAAGCCGATCGACGAGGTGCAGGGCGACGTGAAGATCAACCCGCTGCCGCACATGCCGGTGGTGAAGGACCTGGTGCCCGACCTGTCCCAGGCCTACGCCCAGCTGCGCTCCATCGAGCCCTGGCTGAAGTCCGACACCCCGGCCCCGCCGGACGGCGAACGCCTCCAGTCCAAGGAGGAACGCGCCAAGCTGGACGGCATGTGGGAGTGCATCCTGTGCTTCTGCTGCTCCACCGCCTGCCCCAGCTACTGGTGGAACGGCGACCGCTTCCTGGGCCCCGCCGTGCTCCTGGCCGCCTACCGCTGGATCGCCGACAGCCGCGACGAAGCCACCGGCGCACGCCTGGACGCGCTGCAGGACCCGTTCAAGCTGTACCGCTGCCATACCATCATGAACTGCACCCAAACCTGCCCCAAAGGCCTGAACCCCGCCAAAGCCATCGGCGAAATCAAGGCCCTCATGGTCGAGCGCGAAGGCTGACGACGGCCTTCCCGGGGAAGCAAGGCCAGGGCTCCGCCCTGGACCCGGTCAGGGGCTTCGCCCCCGACACCCCCACTGGGGCCTCAGGCCCCAGACCCCTTCCGTTTGTTGCCCATGTCAGCGGGGGGGTATCTCCGGACGTTTCGTCCGGAGATACCCCCCCG
>CANHCJ010000272.1 GCA_947458025.1 Rhodospirillales bacterium
GAGGCGGTGGAGAGACCCGGATGGCCCCTCCCCGCCGAAGGCGGAAGCTGATGTGGGTCCAGGGACCTCAGGTCCCTGGCGGGTCCAGGGCAGAGCCCTGGCCTTACTTCCTGTAGTCCTTCATCGCCGCCACCAGCAGGTCGTGTGGCAGTTCGTGGATGGTTCGGCCATCGCGGCCGGTCATGGTTTCGGCTTGGCACATGGCGTTGAGGATGGCTTCTTCGGTGGCTTCCGCGGCGGCCTGGAAGAGGTTGGTCATGGCTTCCGGGGCGAGCATTTTCACGTCGCTGACGGGGTCGCCTTGGCGGATGGTGTTGCCGGTGGAGAAGGCGATGAAGATGTCGCCGGAGCCGTTGCCGCCGATGCCGCCGACCCAGGCCAGGCCCGTGGTGGCGCGGCGGGCCAGGCGCTGGCATTGGATGGGGAGCAGGGGGGCGTCGGTGGCCAGGACCACGATGATGCTGCCGGCGTCGCGCGGGACGGTTCGGTGGGAGGGGACGATGTCGGGCCCGATCATGCGGCCGACGGGGACGCCGTCGACGCGGAAGAGCTCGCGCGAGCCGTAGTTGGATTGCACCAGGGCGCCGACCGTCCAGCCGTCGACGGTGCGGGAGGCGCTGCCGGTGCCGCCCTTGAATTCGTGGGTGATCATGCCGGTGCCGCCGCCGACATTGCCTTCCGGCACCGGGCCGGACTGGGCGGATTCGATGGCCTGGATGGCGAGGTCCATGGTGACGGGGAAGGCTTCGCTTTCGGAGAGCCAGCCGTCGTAGGTTTCGGCGGCGACGGGGAGGTGGAAGTTCTGGGTGGCGCCGGCCTTCAGCGCGGCGGCGCTGATCGCGTCGCGCACGATGCCGACGGACCAGGTGTTGGTGATGCAGATGGGGGCGCCGAGCAGGCCCTGTTCGGCGATCCAGGGGATGCCGGTCATTTCGCCGTTGCCGTTGAAGCTGTGGGTGCCGGCGAAGCAGTAGTTCTGCCAGATCTCCGGCCCGCGCGGCCAGATGGCGGTGACGCCGGTGCGGACGACGTGCGGGGTTTCGGTGATGAGGGTGGCGACGCCGACCTTCACGCCGGGCACATCCGTGATGGCGTTCCATTTCCCGGTGGGCAGCAGCCCGGTGGTGATGCCGAGATCCCGTAGCCTGCCGCGACCCATGCCGATTGCCTCCTGTTGCCGAACGCTGTTGGATCAGTGTTCAACGCCACACGCGCTTTGCAAAGAGGCCACGCCCATGGACGCCACCCGCGAGATTTCCCTGCCCACCGACCGCGTGATTGCCCGCATCGAGGGGGCGATCGGCTGGCTGGTGTTCAACAACCCGGCCCGGCGGAATGCGATGAGCCAGGACATGTGGGCGGCGGTGCCGCTGGCCTTCGACGCGTTCGAGGCCGATCCCGCGGTGCGGGTGGTGGTTCTGAAGGGCGCGGGGGACAAGGCCTTCGTGGCCGGGGCGGATATCAGCCAGTTCAACGAGCTGCGCTCCTCGCCGGAGACGGTGGCGAAGTATGACGCGACCTCGGACGAGGCCAGCCGGCGCATTGCCGCCTCGCCCAAGCCGGTGATCGCGATGATCCACGGGTTCTGCATCGGCGGCGGCGTGGGGATTGCGGTGTGCTGCGACATGCGCATTGCCAGCGAGGGCGCGAAGTTCGGCGTGCCGGCGACGCGGCTGGGGCTGGGCTATGGGCCGAGCGGGGTGAAGCGGCTGATGGATTTGGTGGGGCCGAGCCACGTGAAGGAGATTTTCTACACCGCGCGGCATTTCACGGCGCAGGAGGCCAAGGAGATGGGCCTGGTGAACCGCGTGCTGCCGGAGGCGGAGCTGGAGGCCTATGTGCGCGGCTATTGCAACACGATCGCCGAGAACGCGCCGATGACGATGCTGGCGGTGAAGCGCACGGTGGACGAGTTGCTGACGCTCTCGCCCGGGGCGGACCTGGCCGAGTGCGACCGGCTGGTGGCTGCGTGCTTTGCCAGCGAGGACTACATCGAGGGGCGCACGGCGTTCATGGAAAAGCGCAAGCCGGTGTTCAGGGGGCGCTGAGCCTATGCCCTATCTGAGCGTGAAGGGCGTGCAGCTGCATTACGCCCTGGAGGGGAAGGAGGGCGCGCCGGTGGTGGCGCTTTCCAACTCGCTGTCGACCGACATGCGGATGTGGGAGCCGCAGATGGCGGCGCTGGCGGCGAAGTATCGTGTGTTGCGCTATGACGTGCGCGGGCATGGCAAGTCCGCCGTGGCGCCGGCGCCGTATTCGGTGGAGGCGCTGGCCGATGACCTCGCCGGGCTGGTGGAGGGGCTGGGGCTGGGGCCGGTGCATGTGGTGGGGCTGTCGCTGGGCGGCATGACGGCGCAGGTGCTGGCGGTGCGGCGGCCGGAGCTGGTGCTGAGCCTGGGCCTGGTGGCGACCACGTGCCGGCCGCCTTTCGGCACCCAGGCGGCCTGGGCGGCGCGGGCGCAGGAGGTGCGCGACACGGGGGATTTCTCGCTGGTGGAAGGGCCGATGCTGGATCGCTGGCTGACGCGGCGCTTCCGGCGGGCGCAGCCGGAGGGGGTGGCGCTGGTGCGGGAGATGATCCAGGGCACCTCCATGGAAGGCTATGTCGGCGCGTGCCTGGCGATCGGGGGCCTTGATGTGTGCGGGAAGCTGGCGGCGTTCGACCGGCCGGTGCGGATCTGGGCCGGGGAGGAAGACCCGGGCACCACGGTGGAGGATGCGGAGCTGATCGCCGCGGGGATTCCGGGGGCGAAGCTGGTGGTGGTGGAGCATGCGCGGCATCTGTTGAACTGGGATGCCGAGGCGGTGTTTACGCCTTCGCTGATGGGGTGGTTGGAGGAAGTAAGCAAGTAAGACTCTTCTTTTTTCTGAAGAAAAAAGAAGCAAAAAAGACTTTCCACGATGGCGCCCGGGTGCTGTCGGGGAAAAGTTTTTTGGTTCTTTTTTTCAAAAAAGAACCGCTTCCTTTCTTGCTGCCATCAACCGGTACCGCACGGCCCCGCCAAGGTGCAGCAGTTCCAGCGTGCGCCCGCCGACTTCCGCCTGTTCGCGCAGCCCCTGGCCGATCAGCCCGAGCCAGAAGGCCCGGCGCTGCTGGCGGGCGCGGATGGCGCGCAGGTCCTCGGGGTTGCCCAGGAGGATGAGCGGGGTGAGGTCTTGTTCCCCGGTGAGGGTGAGGCCGGCGCCGGTGATGGCGGCGCGCCAGTCTGGCGCCGGCGGGGCGACGGGGCAGCGCCACATGCGCTTGAACAGTTCGAGGTCGGCGGTGTCTTCCGCGGAGAGGCCCGGCTCCGGCATGTCGTCGACCACCACGAGGTGCCCGCCGGGGGCGAGGTGGGCGGCGAGGTTGGCGATGCTGGCGGCGGGGTTGGTGCTGTGGATGAGCGATTCGATGGCGATGACGAGGTCGAACGGGCCGGGCAGGGGGGCGTCGTAGCTCTGCACGGCGAAGCGCAGGTGGTTGGCCATGCCGCGGCGTTCGGCTTCGGTGGTGGCGCGCTGGACCTGGATCGGGCTGAGGGTGATGCCGAGCCAGGTGCCGCCGGTGCGGGGCTGCAGGTCGAAGGCGGAGGCGCCGTAGCCGCAGCCGGCATCGAGCACGCGCGGGGCTTCGGGGAGGGCGACGCTGTCGAGGATCAGGCGGTGGATGACGGCGGGGCTGGGCGGGCCGCCTTCGGGGTCGCGCAGGGCGCGGTGGATCGGCTGCGCCTGGCTGCCGGATTCCGAGCGCATGACGTTGAGCTGCGTCAGGCGGTCCAGGAAGGCGTAGTAGCGGGCGATGCGGCTGGCGTGGCTCATCGGCGCAGGTCGCTGGCCCAGCCGGCATAGGCGGGGTGGGTGGGTGGCAGGGGCAGCGATACGCGCTGGCCGGATTTCGAGGAGTGGTAGATGGCGGTTGCGAGTTCCAGGGAGTGGCGCGCCTGGGCCATCGTGACCGGCAGGGGGGCGCCGTGGTCCAGCGTGTCGGCGAAGCCGGCGAACTGCGCGGCGAAGCCCTCGGGGCCGGTGGGGGCGGTGGCGATGAGTGCGTCGAGCCAGGCGCGGTTGGTGCCTTCGCGCGCGGCGAAGTGGAACGGGCCGGAGGCGGTGATGCCCGGGGCGTCGCCGGAGGTGATGGTGACGTTCTCCGCCACGATGCGCAGGCGGGAGCTGGGCTGCGGGGAGCCGAGGGTGACGGAGAGGGTGGCGAGCGCGCCGCTTTCCATTTCCATGGCGACGGCGCCGGTGTCTTCGGTTTCGATCGGGTTCACGCGGGTGGCGACCTGGGCGCTGACCTGGCGCACGGGGCCGAGCAGGGTGGTGAGCATGTCGTGCAGGTGGATGGCGTGGGTGATGAAGGCGCCGCCGAGCTCGTGCGCGATCTTCCCGCGCCAGGGGGTCGCGTAGTAGGCGGGGCCGCGATACCAGTGGGTTTCGGCGGTGGCGACGTGGATGCGGCCGGCCTGGCCGCTGGCCAGGATGTGCTTCGCCATGGCCAGGCCGTTGCCGAAGCGGGCCTGGAAGATCGGCATCAGGGTGCGGCCGGTGCGGGCGATGGCCGCCTCCAGCGCATCCACCTCCGCCAGCGAGGCGACCAGGGGCTTTTCCAGGATGACGTGGCGGCCGGCCTGCAGCGCCTGGGTGGCCTGGGAGAGGTGCAGGTCGGGCGGGGTGCAGATGTCGATGATGTCGAGGTCGGGCCGGGCCAGCAACGCGGTGTTGAAGCCCAGGTGGGTTTCCGCGCCCGGTGCCTGGGCCGCCAGGGCGGCGGTGCGGGCGGGATCCTGGCCGCAGATCACCGCCACCTCGAAGCGGTCGGGGTTGGCGAGGAAGCCGTTCAGGTGGGCGGCGCCGATGCCGGTTCCGACGATGGCGACGCGGTGGCGCTTTGTCATGGCGGGGGTTCCTACAACAGGTCGGCGGCGGCGCGGGCGAGCGAGGCGGCGGCGGTGAACAGCAGGGCGGCCAGGGTCAGCAGCCGGTAGGAGCGCGCGCCGAAGCGCAGGAACCCGCGCGCACCGATCCAGCCGCCCACGACCATGAGCGGCATCCCGAGCAGCCCCAGCAGCAGCGCCGGCGCATCCAGCAGCCCGGCCGAGGCGACCATCGGCAGGCCGAGCAGCGAGACGATCGGAAAATACACCATCAGCGAGCTGCGCATCACCGGCAGCCTTTGCTCGAAGGCCAGGTAGTAGGCCACGGCCGGCGGCCCCGCCATGGCGGCGAGCCCGTGGAACACGCCGGAGACGAAGCCGGTGCCCAGGGTGATCGCCGCGGCGGGCCTGTGCTGCGCCGGGCGCGGCTTCCAGGTGAGTGCCACGGCCAGCAGCACCAGCACGCCGAGCACGGCGCGCGCCACCGGGGCCGGGGTGTGGGCCAGGGCCGCCACCCCGAGCGGCAGGCCGAGCAGGGCGCCGAGGGTGAGTTTGGCGATGCCGGGCTTGTCCGCCTGGCGCCATTCCGCAATGCAGTCGCGCAGGCCGATGCCGAGCTGCATCACCAGCACCGCGGCCACGGTTTGCGAGGGCGGCAGGGCGATGCTGGCCAGCGGCACGGCGGCGAGCGCGAAGCCGAACCCGGTGAAGCCGCGCAGCACGGCGGCGAACAGGATCGCCAGGATGGCGATGGTCCAGGCCTGCCAGGTGAGGTCGAGGGCCGCGAGGTCCAGCCCGGTCATGCAGGCGCGCTCACGCGAGGGCGGTGTTGAACATCGCCTGCAGCGCCGCGGGGTCTGGCAGGCCGGGCGTGCCGATCAGCACCAGCCCGGTCTCCGTGCGCCCTTCCGCCGCGGTGTAGGCCCAGCGCCTTGCGGCGTATTGCAGCACCAGGGAGGTGGCGGGCGCGGTGGCGGTGGGGGCGAAGGCGGCGATGCCCTTGAGGCGCAGGACTGAGGGCGGCAGCGCATCCAGCACCGGGCGCAGGCGGTCGCGGTCGATCGGGCGGGTGGGGCGCCAGTGCCAGGTGCGGAAGGGGTGCCGCGGCACGTCGGCGGCGAAGCGGCTGGGGCGCGGGCGGGACAGGGGATCGAC
>CANHCJ010000273.1 GCA_947458025.1 Rhodospirillales bacterium
CCCCTTTGCCGCGCGCTGGGCGTCGACCAGCCCCAGTGGCTCCAACTCCCCCCGCGCCCCCGCAAGCCCCGGAAACCTCGCCCCCGAAACCGAGAACCTGGAAGCTCACCGACCCCGAACTGAAGCTCCGCCCCTACGAGATCCGCGCCATCCGCTTCTGGCGCAAAAAATACGGCCGCGACTGAGCACCCCCAGCCGCGACCTTGTCATTCCGGATCAGGATAATTCCGCCTCAGTCGTGGCGGATCACGATCTTCCCGAAATGCGACGCGCCTTCCATGTGCCGCAGCGCCGCCCGCGCCTCCACGAACGGAAACACCCGGTCGATCACCGGCCGCAGCCGGTGCAACGCGATCGCCCGGTTCATGTCCTCGAACATCTCCCGCGAGCCCACGTAGATCCCGCGCACCGACAGCGACTTGCGCATGATCCCCACCGGGTTCACCTCCGCCGCCCCGGTCAGCACCCCGATCATGCTGATGCACCCGCCCAGCCGCACCGCCGACAGCGAGCGCGCGAAGGTGCCGGCCCCGCCCACCTCCACGATCTCGTCCACACCCGCCCCGCCGGTCAGCCGCACCGCCTCGTCCTGCCATTCCGGCGCCGCGCGATAGTTGATCCCGTCCGACGCCCCCAGGGAGAACGCCCGCAGCAGCTTGTCGTCGCTGGAAGACGTCGCGATCACCCGCGCCCCCAGCAGCCGCGCGAACTGCAGCGCGAAGATCGAAACCCCGCCGGTGCCCTGCACCAGCACCGTCTCGCCGGCCCGCAGCCGCGCATGCTCCACCACCGCATGCCAGGCGGTCACCGCCGCGCAGGGCAGGCAGGCCGCCTCCTCGAAGGTCAGATGCTCCGGCACATGCACCAGCCCGTCCTGGTCCAGCACCACGTATTCCGCCATCATCCCGTGCACCGCGCCGCCCAGCGCCGAGGCGCTCGCCTCCGGCGTGATCCTTCCTGCGATCCAGCGTTGCATGAAGATGCCCGCCACCCGGTCCCCGGCCTTCACCCGGGTCACGCCGGCGCCCACCTCCACCACCTCGCCCGCCCCGTCCGACAGCGGCACCAGCCCGGCCATCGGCGCCCCGCGCGCATACCGCCCGCTCACCGTCATCAGGTCGCGGTAGTTGAGCGAGGTCGCCCGCACCCGCACCAGCGCCTGGCCCGGCCCCGGCCGCGGCACGTCCTCCTCGCACAGGGCCAGCGTGTCGATCCCGGGCTGGTTCAGGCGATAGAGCTTCATGGCGCTTCCTACGTGGACGATTCCGGCGGGCAGGGTAGGCTCGCCGCCCCGAACCCTCAAATGGACCCAGTCGCATGCAGATCAACGACCCCGCCGTGATCGCCGAGGTGCGCGCCGTCTTCGACCGCTACGAGAAGGCGCTGATGGCCAACGACACCCCGGTGCTGAACGAGATCTTCTGGGCCGACCCGCGCACCGTCCGCTTCGGCGTCACCGAGATCGGCTTCGGCCACGACGCCATCCGCGCCCACCGCGCCGCCGTGGTGAAATACGCCCCGCGCGTGCAGAAGCGCATCGAGATCGTCACCTTCGGCCAGGACTTCGCCGCCACCCACCTGATCTACGAGCGCGTGAACACCGGCGCCATCGGCCGCGAAACCAAGATCATGGCCCGCTTCCCCGATGGCTGGCACGTGGTCAGCGCCCATGTCTCGCTCCTGGCCTCGGCCGACGAGACGCAGAAGAAGGGCTAGGCCCCGCTTCGGGGGCGGACCAGCACGCGGCCTTCCTGCTTGCTCAGCTCGAACGCCCCGGTATCGGCCACCATGTTCAGCAACTTGGTGTGCCCGAACTGGCGCGGATCGAAGCCCGGGCGAATGTCCCGCAGCGCCTTGCCCAGCGGGGAGAGGTGCCGCCAGCCATCGCGCTCCGGCACCTTCATCAGCGCCCGCCGCAGGAGCTGCGTGGCCGCCTGGCGCAGCGGCGCCCCATCGGGCTCCGTCGGCGCCGGTGCCGGCACCGGCGCCGGTGCCGGTGCGGCCTGCGGCTCAGGCTGCCGCGCCATGTCGAGCGCGACATACAACCGGCAGGACTCGCGAAAGCTCTCCGGTGCCTGCGGCCCGCCGAAGCCAAGTACGTCGAGCCCCTGTTCACGGATGCGGGTGGCCAGACGGGTGAAGTCGCCGTCGCTGGTCACCAGGCAGAACCCCTCCACCTTGCCGGAGTGCAGCAGGTCCATCGCATCGATCACCAGCGCGATGTCGGCCGCGTTCTTGCCGGCCGCCACCGTGAACTGCTGCTGCGCCGTCAGCGCATGCCGCGCCAGCGCCTTGTGCCAGCCGGACAGGCGGGCGCTGGAGAAGTCGCCGTAGATCCGCCGCACGATCGGCTCGCCCTGCTCGGCGACCGCGGCGAAGACCTCGTCGGCCAGCCGGGCGGGGATGTTCTCGGCGTCGATCAGCACGGCAAGGCGGGGGCGGGGCAGGGGGGGCACGGCTTCATCCGGTTGTCACACCGCCATGAAGCCCGAGGGTCGTTTCAGCCGGGTTTCGGAATGCCATTCGCGATCAACGCCACCCCGGCCGCCAGCAGCAGCAGCATCACCACCCGGCGGTAATCGTGCTCGCCCAGCCGCGCATAGACCCGCGTGCCCGCCCAGAGCGGCAGCAGCATGCAGGGCACGGCCAGCGCGAACAGCCGCAGCTCCTCGCCCCCCACCAGCCCCTTGGCCGCGAAGGCCGACAGGGCCAGCACGTGCATGGAGGTGTTGAACGCCTGGAACATCGCCCGCTGGCTCGCCTTGTCCCAGCCGCGCAGCGTCACCCACAGCGTGGGGATCGGCCCCGAGAGCCCGCCGATTCCGCCCAGCACGCCGCCGAGCCACCCCGCCGCCGCATCGCCCGCCACCCCGCCGCCCGCCACACGCGGCAGCCGGCGGGACAGCAGCATCGCCGAGCACCAGCACACCAGGAAGATGCCGAAGCCCAGCCGGAACCGCCCGGCATCGATCAGCGGCAGCAGCCAGGCCCCCACCGGCACGCCCAGCAGCCCCCCGGCGATGAACGGCCAGGCCGCGCGCAGGCGGAAGCCCTGCCAGGTGGTGCGCCCGTTCAGCAGCTGGCCCAGAAGCGAGCACGCCACCACCAGCGGCCCCGCGCTGTCGGGCGCCAGCACCCAGGCCCAGAAGGCGAGCGACACCATGCCGAAGGCGAAGCCGCTCAGCCCCTGGACAAACCCCGCCGCCGCGGCGCCGAGGCCGACAAGAAGAAGCTCCAGCGCCTACTTCACCGCGGAGAAGGCGGTGGGCGAGAGGAACGCGTTCATCACGTTCTGGTTGATCGGCCCGTCGGCCTCGGTCTCGGCCCGCACCTTCAGCCACTCCGGATCGGTGGCGAAGGCGGTCCACTTCTGCTCGCGCTCGGCCAGCGACTCCCAGGCCAGCAGGTACGTCAGGTCGTTGTTCGATTCGCCCACCAGCGTGGTCCAGAACCCCGCCTGGCGGATGCCGTGCTTCTCCCACAGCTTCAGCGTGTGGTTCTGGAAGCGCGACAGCAGCGCCGGCAGCCGGCCGGGAATCGTGCGGTAGACGCGAAGCTCGTAGATCATCGATATCCTCCGTTGGAACGAACGGGCTGTGCAGCGCCCGCGCCGCCGCTATCGTGCGCAGGCCGGCGCGGCCGGTGCAACGGGGCGGAACGCGATGCATGTGGCGGTGATCGGGGCGGGGATCGTGGGCGCTGTCAGCGCCGTGGAGCTGCAGCGCGCCGGGCACGACGTGACCATCATCGAGCCCGGCGAGCCCGGCGGCGAGCAGGCCGCCAGCTACGGCAATGGCTGCTGGCTGAGCCCCAGCTCCGTGCTGCCGGTCTCCGGCCCCGGGCTGTGGCGGAAGGTGCCGGGCTGGATCGCCGACCCGCTGGGGCCGCTGGCGATCCGCTGGTCCTACGTGCCGCGGGCGCTGCCCTGGCTGCTGCGCTTCCTGCGCGCCGGCTGGGACTGGAACCGCGTGCGCCGCATCGCCCCTGCCATGCGCGCCCTGGTGGTGGGCTGCCCGGAGAAGCACCTGGCACTGGCCGAGGAGGCCGGGGTGGGCCACCTGATCAAGCGCGGCGGGCTGCTCTACCCCTATCCCAACCGCGCCGCGTTCGAGGCGGAGCGCGAATCCTGGGCCATCCGCCGCGAGCAGGGCATCGCCTGGACGGAGCTGGACGCCAACGAACTGCACCAGCGCGAGCCGGAGCTGGACCGGCGCTACACCTTCGCCGTGCATGTCCATGAAGGCGGGCACTGCATCGATCCCGGCGCCTATGTGGCCGCGCTGGTCAACCTCGTCGTCGCCCGCGGCGGCACGCTGCTGCGCGCCAAGGCCGAGGCGCTGGAGATCGAGGACGGCCGGCTGCAGGCGGTGCAGACCAGCGCCGGCCCGGTGCCGTGCGAGCGCGCGGTGATCGCCGCCGGCGCGTGGTCGAAGGTGCTGGCCGCCCAGGCCGGGGACACCGTGCCGCTGGAGACCGAGCGCGGCTACCACGCGCTGATCCTGGGGGCGGAGACCGGTCCGCGCACGCCGATGATCCCATCGGACGGCAAGATGTCCAACGTCCGCACCCCGCAGGGGCTGCGCATCGCCGGCCAGGTGGAGATCGCCGGGCTGGAGGCCGCACCCAACTGGAAGCGTGCCGAGGTGCTGCGCGACTATGCGCTGGCCACCTGGCCCGCCCTGCCGCGCGACCTGCGGCCGGAGCAGGTGAAGGTGTGGATGGGCCACCGCCCCTCCATGCCGGACAGCCTGCCGGTAATCGGCCCGGCCACGGGCTGCGCCGACGTGGTGCATGCCTTCGGCCACGGGCACATTGGCCTGGCCGCCGGCGCCACCACCGGGCGGCTGGTGGCCGATATCGTGTCCGGCACCCCGCCGGTGATCGACCCCGCGCCCTATTCGCCCGCCCGCTTCCGCTAGGGAACAGAACCATGGACCTCCCCGCCCTGCCGCCCCGCCGCACCGGCACGCTCGCCCGGCCGGGATCGACGCTCTACTACGAGGTCACCGGCAGCGGGCCGGCGATCGTGTTCGCCCATGGGCTCGGCGGGAACCACATGAGCTGGTGGCAGCAGGTCGCCCATTTCGCGCCGCGCTGGACCTGCGTGACCTTCGCCCATCGCGGCTTCGCGCCCTCCACCGCCATCGAGGGCGGGCCGAACCCGGCCGACTATGCCGACGACCTCGCAGCCCTGGTGAGCCACCTGGACCTGCCGGACCTGCGCATCGTCGGCCAGTCGATGGGCGGCTGGACCGCGATCGAATACGCGCTGCGCCGGCCGCCGGCGCTGAAAGGGATCGTGCTGGCCGCCACCACCGGCTCGATCGACCCGAAGCGCATGCGCGAGCCGGAACTGGGGTTTCTGAAGGACTGGTCGGAATTCGGCGAGGCGCTGGTGCCGAAGCTGTGGGCGGCGAGCATGCACCCGGCCTGCGGGGCGCGGATGGCCGCCGAGCAGCCGGCGATGCACCTGCTGTATCGGCAGATCGACGGCATGAACGCCCACTGGGACAAGGAGGCGCTGCGCAAGCGCCTCATGGAAAGCCGCACCCGCCCGCCGGAGGACCTGCGCAAGGTCGCCTGCCCGATCCTGTTCGTGCCGAACGACGAGGACGTGGTGATGCCGCCCTTCGCCGCCGACGCGATCGCCGGCGTGGTGCCGGGGGCGGAGGTGGCGCATATCGCGGATGCCGGACACTCCGGCTATTTCGAGCGGGCGGGGGAGTTCAACCGGATCGTGGGCGGGTTCCTGGAGAAGACAAGGTAAGCAAGCGCGTTCTTTTTTGAAAAAAAGAACCAAAAAACTTTGGGGCTGGCCTAGATAGCGAAGAAAGGCTATCTAGATCAGATGGTTACGTCACGTCGGCGGAGCCGCCTCCCGGTTGTTAGCCAGGAGGCTCTTGTTAGGCATTTTGTGGCTGGC
>CANHCJ010000274.1 GCA_947458025.1 Rhodospirillales bacterium
CAGCCGCGAGGGCGGGCAGCAGGGCCAGGGCGGCGGCCAGCGGAAGCAGGGAGGGGTGGCGGGGCATGGGTCCGGACAGCCTACCGGAGGCGGGGCGCCGGCTCAATGAAACCGGCGTGGCAAAGACTACCCCGCACTGCGCGCGGCGGCGGCGACGCCATCGGCCACCGCCTGGCGTAGCGGCTCGTGCATGTGCGGGTTGGCGGCGACCACCTCGCCGCTGGCCAGCGGGTCCTGGCCGCCCTGCGGGTCCGTCACGTAGCCGCCGGCCTCGCGCACGATCAGCAGGCCGGCCGCCATGTCCCACGGCTTCAGCCCCAGCTCCCAGAACCCCTCGTAGCGCCCGGCAGCGACCCAGGCGAGATCGAGTGCCGCGGCACCGAAGCGGCGGATGCCGGCGACCTGGGGCATCAGCGTGGCGAGCGTGCGGGCGAAGGCGAGCTGGCGGCGCGGCGGCACGATGGCGAACGGGATGCCGGTGGCGAACAGCGATTCCTTCATGTCCCGCCGGGCGGAGACGCGCAGGCGGCGCTCATTCAGGAAGGCGCCGCCGCCCTTCTCGGCCCAGAACATCTCGTCGGAGGCGGGGGCGTAGATGCAGCCGGCGGCGATCTCCGTGCTGCCGTCCTGCAGGCGGCGTTCGAGGCCGATGGAGATCGCCCAGTGCGGGATGCCGTGCAGGAAGTTGCTGGTGCCGTCGAGCGGATCGACCACCCAGCGCCAGGTCCAGCTCTCGCTGCCGGAGGCGCCGGATTCCTCCATGAGGAAGCCGTAGCCCGGCCGCGCCTTCTCGAGGTCGGCGCGGATCGACTGCTCGGCGCGCATGTCCGCCTGGCTGACGAAGTCGCCGGGGCCCTTCACGCTGACCTGGAGCTGCTCCACCTCGGCGAAGTCGCGCAGCAGGCGCTTGGCGGCGCGGGAGGCGGCGTTCTGCATCACCGTCATGTGGGCGGACAGGCGCAGGGCCATGGTGGAAACTCCTGTGGATCCGGCAAAGCCGGCGGGCTGAAGCCCGCCCTACGTTGCATGTAGGGCAGGCTTCAGCCCGCCGTCATCCCCGGTGCGGCGGGCCGGCGGCCCCCCGGATGCGGTCAGCCCTTGAAGCGCTCGACGTAGGTGGAATCCTCGATCCGCACCACGATGCGCTCGCCGGCCTCGATGAAGGGCGGGACCTGCACCTTCACGCCGTTGGAGAGCTTGGCGGGCTTGTAGGAGCTGCTGGCGGTCTGGCCCTTCACCACCGGATCGGCTTCCACCACCTCCAGGATGGCGGTGGAGGGCAGGTGGACGGCGACTGGGTCGCCTTCGACCAGATCGACCTCGATGGTCATGTTGTCCTGCAGGTAGGGCAGCTGCTCGCCCAGCAGGTCGGAGGGGATCATCGCCTGCTCGAAGGTCTCGGGGTCCATCAGCACGAGGTTGTCGCCGTCCGTGTAGGAGTAGGTGTACTCCTTCTGGTCGGTCTGAAGGCGCTCCACGGTGTCGGCGGTGCGCCAGCGCTCGTTGGTCTTGTTGCCGGTCTTGAGGTTGCGCATCTCCACCTGGATGAAGGCGCCGCCCTTGCCCGGGGTGATGATCTGCTGCTTGAGCACGGTCCAACGCTGGCCCTCATGCTCGAGCACCTGACCGGCGCGAATGAGGTTCGCCTGCTGCTTCATCGGCTTGTCTCGCGGAATGTGCGGTTGGGAGGGGGGTGTCTAGACGGAACGGGCCGGAGGGGCAAGAACGGGGGTGCGCAGCGCAGCGGGAGGGTTCCATGCCGTACGACTATATCCTGGCCGATGTGTTCACCGACCGGGCCTATGGCGGCAACCCGCTGGCGGTGCTGCCGGATGCCGAGGGGCTGTCGGACGCGCAGATGCAGGCGATCGCGCGCGAGTTCAACCTGTCGGAGACCACCTTCGTGACCCCCGGCCACGCGCCGGGGCGGTTCCGGGTGCGGATCTTCACGCCGGGGGCGGAACTGCCGTTCGCCGGGCATCCGATCGTGGGCACGGCGCTGGCGCTGAAGCATCTGGGGCGGGTGGCCGATGGCTGCGTGTTCGAGCTGAAGGTGGGGCCGGTGCGGGTGGAGATCGGCGAGGGGACCGCGACCTTCCATCGCGAGGGGGCGCCGGAGGTGCGCCGGCCGGGCGTGGCCGATGCCGAGATCGCGGCGATGGTGGGGGTGCCCGGGCTGGCGGCGCCGGCGTTCGAGGCGGGCTACGGCACGGCGTTCCTGTTCGTGCCGCTGGCCGATCGCGCCATGGTGGCGCATGCGCGGCTGCGGCTGGAGGCATGGCAGGCGGCGGAGGCGCGGCTGTGGGGGCACGGCGCCTATGTGTATGCCGTGACCGGCGTGCAGGGCGGCGTGACGCAGGTGCATGCGCGGCTGTTCGCGCCGGACCTGGGGGTGGGCGAGGACCCGGCCACCGGCTCGGCCGCGGCGGGGCTGGTGGGAAGCCTGGAGGGGCCCGGCGAGGGGGGTCACCGCGTGGCGATCACGCAAGGGGTGGAGATGGGCCGGCCGAGCCTGATCCATGCCACGGCGACCCGGGTGGGCGGGAAGGTGCATGCCATCACCATCGGCGGCGGCGCCGTGGTGGTGGGGGAGGGGCGGCTGCTTCGGTTGCCGTGAACCCGCGCTGGCATCCGGAGAGCCTGGCGGCGCGGCTGCCGTTCCTGCGGCGGCGGGCGCGGGTGGCGGCGGGGGTGCGGGCGTTCTTCGGCGCGCGCGGCTACCTGGAGGTGGAGACGCCCTGTGCCGTGGTGGCGCCGGGGGAGGAGGTTCACCTGGCCACCTTCGCCACCGAGCAGGTGACGCCGCAGGGCGAGCGCCGGGCGCTGCGGCTGCATACCTCGCCGGAATTCGCGATGAAGAAGCTGCTCGCCGGGGGCGTGGGGCGGTGCTTCCAGCTGGCCCGCGTGTGGCGCAACGGCGAGGGGAGCGACCTGCACGCGCCGGAGTTCACCATGCTGGAATGGTACCGGCCGGGCGGCACGATGGACGACCTGATCGAGGAGACCTTCGAGCTGCTGCGCGCCGTGCTGCCGCCCATGGTGGCGTGCCGGGGGATCACCGTGTCGCTGGAAGGCTTCGAGCGGCTGACGGTGGCCGAGGCGTTTGCGCGCCATGTGGGCGCGGACCTGCTTGGCACGCTCGATGATGCGCCCGCCCTGGCCGCGCAGGCCGGGGTGCGGCTGCGCGCGGGGGAGGACTGGGAGGACCTGTTCTTCCGGCTGCTGCTGGACCGGGTGGAGCCGGCGATCGGGCGGACGGTGCCCACCTTCCTGACGCATTGGCCGGCCGCCCAGGCCGCACTGGCGCGGCGCGATCCCGCCGACCCGCGCGTGGCCGAGCGGTTCGAGCTGTTCGCCTGCGGGATGGAACTGGCCAACGCCTTCGTGGAGCTGACCGACCCGGTGGAGCAGCGCGCGCGGTTCGAGGCGGACCGGGCGCGGCGGCAGGCGCTGTATGCCGGCGAGGACTGGCCGATGGACGAGGAGTTCCTGGCGGCGCTGGAGCACGGGCTGCCGGCCTGTGCCGGGATTGCGCTGGGGTTCGACCGGCTGGCGATGCTGGCCGGGGGCGCGCAGCGGATCGACCAGGTGCTGTGGCTGTGAGCGTGTCGGCATGGATGCGGGGAGGCGGCGGATGCGGGGCATCGTGATCGGACTGGCGCTGCTGGTCCTGGCCGGCTGCGGCGATCCCGGGCGCGCGGAGCTGGAGGCGCGGCTGGGCGAGCTGGTGGGGCGCAGCGAGGTGGAACTCGTGCGGCGCATGGGCGCGCCGGCGCGGGTGGTGGAGGCGGGCGGGCGGCGCTTCCTGGCCTGGTCGCAAACCTGGCTGGAGCCGCCCTACGTGCCCGGGGCGGCGGCGGCGGGCTTCGCGGGCTGGGGGCCCGGCGGGTTCGGGATGTACGGGTTCGGGGGGCCGATGCTGGTGGAACGGGGCTGCGAGGCGACGTTCGAGGTGGCGCAGGAGCGCGTGGCGGGGTTCACGCTGCGCGGCAATGCGTGCCGGTGGCTTCCCTGGCCGGCGAATTCCTAGGGCAACGGCTCCAAGCAAGGCCTTCTTTTTCTGAAGAAAAAGAAGCAAAAAGACTTTGTCCGTTTGGCCCGGGCCTATCCGCCGCGAACGGGGAAAAGTTTTTTGGTTCTTTTTTTCAAAAAAGAACCGCTTGCTTCATTGCTTCGTTCATCGCCCGCACCCCCGCCCCAGGCCCCTGTGGGTGATTCCACACCGCCCCCACCACGGCGAGGAAATCCGCCCCCGCCTGCACCAAAGGCGGGCAGTTTTCCGCGGTGATGCCGCCGATGGCGACGCAGGGGAGTTCCATCATGGACGACCACCACTCCAGGATCTCCGGCGTGGCGCGGAACTTGGCGTCCTTGGTGGTGGTGGGGAAGAAGGCGCCGAAGGCCACATAATCAGCACCTTCCTCGCCGGCGGTCATGGCGAGGTCGCGGCTGTCGTGGCAGGTGACGCCGAGGGTGAGGTCGGGGCCGAGGATCTTGCGCGCGGTGGTGGCCGGCGTGTCCTGCTGGCCGACATGGGCGCCGTCGCAGCCGTGCTTCACGGCGAGGTCGGGCCGGTCGTTCATGAGGAAGGCGACGCCGCGGGACTGGACCACGGGGCGCAGCGCGTCGATGGCGCGGCGCAGGGCGTCTTCCTCGAGGTCCTTCAGGCGGAGCTGCACGGCGCCGACATCGCCGGCATCGAGCGCTTCCGCCATCAGGGATGGAAAAGTCTTCAGATCAATGGCCGGCGGGGTGATGAGATAGAGACGGCAGCCCTCGTCACCCGCGCCGGACATGAAATCAGGCCTTGCCCTGGTAGATCTCGATGATCTTGGCGAGCATCGCCAGCGCGTCGGCCTTGGGGCGCTGGAAGGTGTTGCGGCCGATGATGGAGCCGTTGGCGCCACCGTCGCGCAGGCCCTTCACCTCGGCGTAGAGGCCTTCGAGGTCCTTCGCCTCGCCGCCCGAGAACACGACGATGCGGCGGCCGGCGAAGGTGGCCTGCATGACGTGCTCGACGCGCTTGGCGAGCGTGGAGATGTCGATCTTCTGCGCCTCGTAGACCTTCTTGGCGGCATCGAGGCCGAGGGCGGCGGTGGGGGGCTTCACCTTGATGATGTGCGCACCCATCAGGGCCGCCATGTGCGCGGCGTAGGCGCAGATGTCGACCGCGGTTTCCGCTTCCTTGTTCAGGTTGGGGCCGCGCGGGTAGGACCAGCAGACCACGGCGAGGCCGGCGGACTTGGCCTCGTCGGCCATCTCGCGCAGTTCCTCCATCTGGTCGAAGGCGTATTCGCTGCCGGGGTAGATGGTGAAGCCGATGGCCGAGCAGCCGAGGCGCAGGGCGTCGTTCACCGAGCCGGTGACGGCCTGGTCCTTGCTGGTGGCCAGCGAGTTGGACGAGTTGACCTTGAGGATGGTCGGGATGGCGCCGGCGAAGCTGTCCGCGCCCGCCTCGATCATGCCGAGCGGGGCGGCGTAGGCCGAGAGGCCGGCCTCGATGGCCAGCTGGAAGTGGTAGTGCGGATCATAGGCCGCGGGGTTCGGGGCGAAGGAGCGGGCGGGGCCGTGCTCGAAGCCCTGGTCGACCGGCAGGATCACCAGCTTGCCGGTGCCGCCGAGCTTGCCCTCCATGAGGATGCGGGCGAGGTTGCCCTTCGTCCCCGGGTTGTCGCTCTCGTACCAGTCGAGGATTTTCTTGACGCGCTGGGTGATCCGCATGGGGTTCCTCTTGCTTGCTTGCCTCGGCGGGTGGGGCGCGAGGGCTCGTTGCGCCCCTTAGCGCAACGCCGCGGTGCTGTCATCACTCGGACCCTGTTCCAGCCAGGCGCGCAGGCGACGTTCGGCGCCGTGGGCGGCGAGGTCGAGCGCGGGCGGGCGGGCGGGCAGGGTGCGCGCGAGGGCGGCG
>CANHCJ010000275.1 GCA_947458025.1 Rhodospirillales bacterium
CAAGGCCAAGCTCCGAAAGGTCGGTGAGCGCACCGTCGAAGGCCTCTGGTCCGCCATCGGGCGGATCATCGACACCTTCACACCCAACGAGTGCGCCAACTACTTCGCCGCAGCAGGCTATGATCCAGACTGATCGGCTACCGCTCTAGCTGTATTGGTCGGCTGCGCGGCAGAGAGGTTCTACGAGTGCTCGTAGGAGCGCTCCTAGGAGTGCTCTTATGACGCAGAGGATCACGATCACCGGCCCCGAGCGGCGGCGGCATTGGACCGCCGAGGAGAAGCTGGCGATTCTGGTGGAGGCGTTCGCGCCGAATGTATCGCCGATCGAAGTCGCCAGGCGGCATGGGATTTCGACCGGCCTGCTCTACACATGGCGCAAGAAGGCGACGGGGCTGGGCAATCGGCCAGCGCTGGCCGATCCATCGCCGGCGTTCCTGCCCGCTGTCGTGACAGCCGCTGAGACCGCGCCGCCACTGCCCGTGGCGATCCCGGCACCGGCCCCGACAATCGAGGTCCATCTCAAAGGCGGGGTGAAGGTGCGCATCGAGGTCGGCATGCCGGAGGCGATGATCGCGGCGACGTTGAAGGCGCTACGGTGATCCCAATCCCTGGCCGGGTTCGGGTGTGGATCGCCACGGGTCATACCGACATGCGCCGCGGCATGCAGGGGCTGTCACTGCTGGTGCAGGAGCATCTCGGCCACGACCCGTTCGGCGGCGATGTCTTTGTCTTCCGCGGCAAGAGCGGTTCGGCGTCACCGAAACCGCGCTGCGCAAGGCCGAGGCCAAGGGCCGTATCGAACGCGAGCCGGATGGGCAGTGGGATATGGAGAAGACCCGCCGTCGCATGATCGAGACCGCGGACCCGGTGCGTTCGCCGCTGGCCGGTGCAGTGGGTGCCGGCACCACGCAGGCGGGGCTGTCCGGCGATGCCACGCCCTATGCCCGGCTGCGCGTGGCCCAGCTGGCTCTGAAGGTTGAAGCCCAGCGCACGGTGCTCGACGAGGACAAGGGCCGGCTGCTGGACGCCTCGGCGGCCAATGCCGCGATCGACGAGATTGCCGGCGCCATGCGCGACGCGCTGCTGAACTGGCCCGCCCGGGTGTCCGGCCTGATCGCCGCCGACCTCGGGGTGGAGCCGCACTTGGTGCAGACCGTGCTGCAGCAGCACGTCGCCGATCTACTGTCGGAGGCCGCAGATCGCTTCGATCCCCCAGGTCTCGGAAACCGCAGCGCGGACCGCTGACCATGTCCGCAGGCGCGCGGGCGCGATGCGCGGGACTTTCCGATAATTACGTTCGGCGGCAACGGGCCGCTGTTCGCCGCCGGGATTGCCGCCGGCCTGGGGGTGCGCGGGATATTGGTGCCGCCGATGCCGGGGCTGTTCAGCGCGTTTAGGCTGCTGCTAGATGTTTGGTCATGGCATTTGGTGGTGCGGGTGAGCGGCGCGGAGTCTGCCGCGCTGCAACTGGCGCTCGATGCGCTGGTGGCCGATGGGCATGCCCGGCTTGCGGCGGACGGGTTCGCGCCGGCGATGCGGGCCATCCAGTTGGGCGCGATGGCGCGGTATGTCGGCCAGTCCAGCGAGATCGCGGAGACGCTGGCGTTGGAGGAGGCGCCGGCGGTGCTTGCGGCATTGCCCGAGGCTTTCGCCCTGGAGCATGAGCGCACATATGGGTTTCGCGCGCCGCCGGAGGAGCCGGTGGAGCTTACGTCGCTGTCGCTGGTGACGCGCGGCATTCCTGGCGCCCCGCGGCTGCCGGCGAGCATCCCGCCGCGCCCGTCGCGCGGCATCGCCCGCCGGCCGACGTGGTTTGCCTCCACCGGCTGGGTAGAGACGCAGGTGATCGATCGGGCGGACCTCGCCGCGGGCGGGCGGCAGGGGCCGGTGCCCGGCCCGGTCATCATACAGGAATACGACGCGACCTGCCTGGTTCCGCCAGGGATGGGGGTGGCGCTGGACGGTTTCGGCAATCTGGTGCTGCGCCCGGCCGGGTGATCTTTCGGGCACGCTGGCCCCAAACGCGTCCGGGGCACCCCTTTGCCAGGGGCGCCCAGGTTTGCATCACGCCATGGCGTGGTGGATCAGTGCACGGTGCGGCGGCGGCGGCGCGCGACACCCAGGCCAATCAGCCCGACGGCGATCATCGACATGGAGGCAGGCTCGGGGATGCCCGTGCCGCCGGGCGGGGTCGGGTTCGTCAGCAGCGTTACCAGCTGTTGCTGGCCGTTCGTATCAGGGGTCTCGAGCAGGCCCAGCAGATACTTGCTGGTGTCGGCGATGAAGCCGTTCGACCCATTGTTGCTGTTTGCCGTCGCCCAGTTGTAGTAGTTGTTGGCAGTAGTATTTAGGGTGCTGTTGTTCGACGTGATGTTGTTCTGGCCGTAGATGACCTTCCAGATTGCCAGCTGGGTTGCGGCCGCCTCGGAATTGGTCATCGGACCAACGCTGGAAGCGTCGGCGCCGGTGATCAGCGCGTTGATCGTCTTTGCGTCGGAAGAGGCGATCGCGCCCGCCGTGTAGGTCCAACCATTCTGCAGCACGCCGAAGATGTCGATGCACCACGCTCGCAGCAACGTCGTCGAGCCGTCGATGCCCGGGATGGACCCCACAGGGTTCACGGTGAGCCCGTGGAGGAAGATCTCACCAACGAAGGCGGTAACGCTCGTCGTTGGTGCGTTCGTCTTTTGCACTGTCAGAACGGTGTTAGCGCCGGACGTCTTGCTGGTATACTGCACGGTCTGCGCGAGTGCCGGGCTGCCCGCCAGCGCCGTGACTGCGGCAACCGCGGCCACATAGTGTCTAACTTTCTGAAACATGACGCCTTGGCTCCGAAATAAGCGTTTAGGGCGCATCCGCTGATCGGCCGCGTCACGCACCAGGACACACTGACGACAGCAAAATCCGTGCCATTTGATGGTGGAGGGAAAATCAATGAGTTACAACCCACCCTCCGAGGAAGTGTCAAAATTTTTACAGGATTCAAAAAATAAAAAATACGTGTTATCGTCTGAAATTGCAGCATTTTTATAGAGATTGAGAGTCACAAATCCTGGGCAAATTGTAAAATTTTCCGACTCCCGGGTCCGCAACCGTGCCGAAGCGTGACATCCCGGCGGGACAGCGCCCGCGGCAAGCGGCCTGCGTGGCAACAGGCCATCACGCGAAGTTCTTTGACAGGGCTGCATACGATACGGCACATGAAGGCTGGGACTGAATCGCCCCCCAAATCATTTTGTCCTGGATTGCCGACATGCGCATGTGCAGTTGCTGGACTTGTAACGGCCCCGAGGCCAATCCCCCTCGGCAATGGCTGCTTTGCGGCACGGTTGATACCTCCCCGATGCCAGGGGAGCCAGCTTCGTTCTCACTCGCCAGGACCATCACGACAGCACAGGCCACGACGATCGGCACGACCGGCAATTTCGTCAACCAGGACATCAACGGTATCTTGAGCAGCCGTGCGTGGTTCAGCCTGAACGTGACCTACAGCTTTCCAGCCTCCGCGGCGGTCTACCCCGAGGACTACAGCGACACCAACGCCCTCAACAACGGCTTCGTCGCGCTGAGCGCGGCGCAGCAGAACGTCGCGCGATACGCATTCGGGCTGATTTCCGACTATTCCCTGTTGAGCTTCACCGAAATCGTCGAATCGCAGGCAACACCTGCCGCTATCCGGCTTGCAGGCTCCAGCTTTCCGCCCACTTCGTATGCCTATTATCCGGGCAACTTCCCCTCCACCGGCGGCGACATCTGGTTCGGTAATATCCGGTTCGATGCGACGACCAAGGGCAGCTACGCCTACTCCACCTACCTGCACGAAATCGGCCATGCTGTCGGCCTCAAGCACGGCCACGAGACCTCACCGTTCAATCCCAACAACACTGCCTACGGCGTCCTGCCCGCGCAGCGCGACTCCACCGAATGGTCGGTGATGACGTACCGGTCTTACATCGGCGCCACCAGCCTGCTCTACGAGAACGCCGACGGCAGCGGCAACCAGACCTACATGATCAACGACATCGCCGCGTTGCAGTATGTGTACGGTGCCAATTTCGGCACCCGCGCCGGCAACACCACCTACACCTGGAGCGCGCTGACCGGGGAGAGCTTCATCGATGGCGTCGGCCAGGGCGCGGCCACCGCCAACATCGTCTACACCGCGATCTGGGACGGCAACGGCACCGACACCTACGACCTTTCCAACTACACAACGAACCTCTCGATCGACCTGCGCCCGGGCGAATGGTCTGTTTTCGATACAACCGGCGGCGCCCAGCGCGCCAATATCGGCGGCGGCAACCTGGCCCGCGGCAACGTCTCCAACGCACATCTGTTCATGAACAGCGATACCCGCTCGCTGATCGAGAACGCCACCGGCGGCACCGGCAACGACACGCTGCGTGGCAACTCCGGCAACAACACGCTGACCGGCAGCCATGGCAACGACATCCTGCGCGGCGACGGCGGCAACGACACCCTGCTAGGCGGCGCCGGCACCGACACGGCGCTGTTCAGCGGCAGCCCGGGCGACTACGTCGTCATCCCGCTCGGCGGCACCACGTGGCGCTTCGTCGGCCCGGACGGCACCGACACGCTGACCGACGTGGAGTTCGTGCAGTTCGGCAGCGACGACGCCATCGACATCGCCGCCGCCTGCTTCGCGCCGGGCACCCGCATCGCGACCGAAGCTGGGCCGCGCCCGGTCGAGGTGCTAGCGATCGGCGACATGGTCGCCACCGCCGGCGGGCCCGCGCGCGCGGTGCGCTGGATCGGCCGGCGGCACTACGACGCGGCGACCGTCGCGGCCAATCCGCAGCTGCACCCGGTCCGCATCCGCGCCGGCGCGCTGGCCCCCGGCCGGCCCGTCCGCGACCTGGTGCTCTCGCCGCAGCACGCCGTGCTGGTCATGGGCGACGCCGCCACCGGCAAGCTGCTGGTTCCTGCCGCTGCCCTGGTCAACGGCGCCTCGATCACCCAGCCCATCCATGCCGGCCCGCTCGCCTACCTGCATGTGGAACTCGACCGCCACGCCCTGCTGTTCGCCGAGGACGCCGAGGTCGAAAGCTTCGCTGACGAGGCCAGCCGCGCCCTGTTCGACAACGCCGCCGAGTTTCGCCTGCTCTATCCGAACGCCGCCCCCGCCCCGCCGCCGATGCCGCGCACCGAAAGCGGCCCGGCGCTGGAGCGAGCGCGCCAGCGCTTGGCCGCGCGCGCCGGGCTTGCCCCCAGGGCCGCCGCACTGGGCGCGCTGATCGGGCATGTCGAGCGGATTGAACGCGGGATCCTCGAAGGCTGGGCGATGGACAGCGCCAACCCCGACACGCCGGTAGAGCTGGTCGTGGACACCCCGCTCAGACGCCGCTGGACGCTGGCGAACGCCTGGCGCGGCGACCTGCACCGCGCCGGCATCGGCTCCGCCCGGCACGGCTTCCGCGTCCCGCTCGGCCCGCGCGCCACGGACATCACGGTCCGGCGGGCCAGGGACGGGGCGGAACTGCGGTGGCTGGGGGCATAGGAGGATTGGCGAAGGCAAGGCCAGGACTCTGCCCTGGACCCGCAATGGGCCGGCGGCCCTTTGATCCCCATTCATTTTAGAAGCATAAGGTCCGGGGGCTTGGCCCTCGAACTACAATCTATTGATATTAAATGGTTTCCAAAGGCTTATGACCTTTGGTGGGTCCAGGGAAAAGTCCTGGCCTTGCCTTTCTCGGATCGGTCATCCGCTCCAGGGGCTGGCATAAAATGCGCCCGAAGCAGCTGTTCGTGGGTGGCGTAGTGGAAGCGCCGGACAGTGGCTTCCTTCAGCGTTCGGTTCATCCTCTCGACCTGGCCGTTGGTCCACGGATGGTAGGGCTTGGTCAGTCGGTGCTCGATGTGGTTTTGGGCGCAGGCATACTCGAAG
>CANHCJ010000276.1 GCA_947458025.1 Rhodospirillales bacterium
AGACACTGCTGCGACGCGCCGACGAACGCTCCATTGCCGCCGTCTGGCACCGCATCGGCACCCTCCTCAGCGCATTCTCACCCGCCGAGTGCGCGAGCTACCTTAGACATGCAGGATACGCTTCAGCGTAAGAAGATCACGCTCTAGCCGCGCTCCGCCTGCGCCACCGCCTTCATCAGCGCCGGCACGCCGATCACGCAGGCATGCACGCCCAGATGCGCGGTCAGCTGCATCACCTCCAGGATCTCCTCCTTGGTCGCCCCGGCCCGGATCGCGCGCGCCACGTGCAGCCGCGTGCCGCCGGGGTTCTGGTGCGTGAACGCCGCGTTCAGCGCCACCGCGATCAGGCTGCGCTCCTTGGCCGAAAGCGACCCGGTCGCCTCCGGTGCCGCCAGCAGCTCGGCCATGATCGCGAAATAGCGCGGATCCAGCCGCAGCAGATGGTCGGCAAAGCGCGGCCAGTCGCCGAACCGCGCCTCCCACGCCGCCTTCAGCGCCAGCTGCTCGGCCGAAAGCGCCGCCTGCAGGAACCCGGTATCCTGCCCGGCCGCCTGCAGCTCCTCCACCAGGATCTCCACCCCCATGGTGACGCCCTCCAGCCCCTCGGCGGTGGCGATCTGCAGCGTCTCCGCCACGTCGGTCGGCGTCGCCCCGCGCGCCAGCGCCAGCTTGGTGTGGATCAGCAGCCCCTCGCCGAACATGTGCGTGGCCGAGGCATCGACGGCCACATACACCAGCTCCACCATGCGCGGGCTCAACGGCCCCTCGGCCGCCGGCAGCGCGGCATAGCGCATGTAGGTCTCCAGGAACGCCTGGCTGTATTTCAGCAGCCCGTCGTTGAACTCCACCCAGTAGCCGCGCTTCCTGATGTAGTCCTGCTTGAACGCCTCCTGCGCCGGGGTCAGCTGCATCGCCATCAGCCCCGCGCCTTCATCAGCGCCGGGTCCACCATCGGCACCGGGATCGATCCGCCGCGCGTCTTGTCGGAATACACCCCGCCGGCGTTGGAATAATCGAGCCCCTTCTCCTGCTGCAGCTTGCGCCCCAGCGAGATCACCTCAGGCACGTCCTCGGCCGCCAGCTTCGCCATGCGCGGCTTGCGCGCAAGGGCGGCGGCGAAATACGGCGCCAGCTCCGCCTGCTTGCGCGCCTCGCGCTCGGCCTCGCGCTCCTTGAACCAGGGCATCACCCCGGCGGCGAAGCGCTCCATCGATTCGCAGATATCGGCATGGCGGTTCTTGCCGCATTGCTGGATGAAGATCATCTGGTCCACCCCGGCCTCGCGATAGGGCTTCAGGTTGGCCAGCACCTCCTCCGGCGTGCCGATGCAGCTTTCCCCCGGCGTCGGCGGCATCTGGTCGCGCACCTTCTCATAGGCGTCCCACACATTGGTCACGCCCGGCTTGTGCATGCCGAAGATCGCGTAATGCGCCAGCGAGTAGCCGAAGAACCGGAACCCATCGATCCCCCGCTCCATCGCCACGTTGCGGTCTGGATGCACGCTCATCCCCGCCAGGCAGGCGAAATTCGCGTTCACCGAATGCCCGATCGGCACGCACTGGTCGGAGCGGATGATGTCGTAGTACTCCTTCACCCACTCGCCCGCCTGCTCCGGCGTCACGAACCCGAACACCAGCGCCCCCATGCCATACCGCGCCGCGCGCAGGATGCTGTCGCGCCGCGAGCACGCCAGCCACATCGGCGGGTGCGGCTTCTGCTTCGGCTTCGGCAGCACGTTGCGCGGCGGCATGCTGAAATGCTCGCCCGCGAAGCCGGGATAGGGCGCCATGGTCATCATGTTGGCCACCTGCTCGGTCGCCTCGCGCCACATCGGGTGCTTCTGCGAGGGCTCGATGCCGAACCCCGCCATCTCCATCAGCGAGCCGGATTCGCCCGATCCCCACTCCACCCGCCCGCCGGAGACGAGGTCGAGCATCCCCAGCCGCTCCGCCACCCGCGCGGGATGATTGTATTTCGGCGCGGTCAGGCAGATCCCGTGCCCCAGCCGGATGTTGCGCGTGCGCTGCGAACACGCCGCCAGGAACACCTCGGGCGCCGAGGAATGGGAGTATTCCTCCAGGAAGTGGTGCTCCACCTCCCACGCGCAGTCGAAGCCCAGCCGGTCCGCCAGCTCCACCTGGTCCAGCGCCTCCTGCACCAGGTTGTACTCGCTGTCCTCGGTCCAGGGCCGGGGAAGCTGGTGCTCGTAGAAGATGCCGAACTTCATGGCGGGCCTCGCGCGGGTTGCTGCTCCCGCCCACCCTGGGAACCCCCGCCGCGCGCTGTCAAAGCCGCCGCCGCCCCGCCGGGAAATATCACCATGGCGATTTTCGGCCGCCGGCGGGAATGCTACCAAGCCCCTCCGGCCGGAAGGGAACCGCCATGGCCCGCAGCCCCATCAAGTCGGCCGCCCGCGTGCTGGAGGTGCTGGAGCTGTTCGCCGACACGCGCACGCCGCTGCGCCAGAAGGTGATCGTGGAGCGCCTGGCCTACCCGCAATCCAGCACCACCGGCCTGCTCAAAAGCCTCGTGGCCCTCGGCTACCTCAACTACCACCGCGCCACCCGCACCTACTTCCCCACCACCCGCGTCGCCGCCGTGGGGGACTGGATCAACCACTACCTCTACGGCTCCGGCCAGCTCATGGCGATGATGCAGCGCATCCACGCCGAAACCGACGAAACCGTCGCCCTCGTCTCGCAGAACGACCTCTACGTGCAGTACCTGCGCGTCATCGTCCCGGACCACCCGCACAAGTATCCGGTGCCGGAGGGCGGCATGCGCCTGCTCACCCAGTCCAGCGCCGGCCTCGTCCTGCTCAGCCGCATGCCGGACCGCGGCGTCGCCCGCCTCGTCCGCCACATCGACATCCAGGCCCGCGGCACCGCGCCGCGCACCGACCTGCCGCAGCTGCTGGACCAGCTGCACTGGATCCGCGAGCACGGCCACTGCTTCCTCGCCGGCATTCCCTTTCCGGAAGCCGCCACCATCTCCCTGCCCATGCCCGATGCGCCGCACGGCATCCCGCTCACCATCGGCGTCGGCGGCGCGCGCAGCCGCATCGCGCGCAACCGCACCCGCATCGTCGCGGTGGTCACGGAAGCGCTTGCCGCCTACCGCATCGCCCTGGCCCAACCTGCGCCGGGGCCGGAGCCGGAGCCGATATCACATCCGTGATTCTGGCGCCGCCGCCGCCCCGCCCGCCCCCTCCCGCGCGCGCGCGCCCATGCTGCCCCCACAACAGAACCGTACCCGGGGGAACTCCATGCCGACCATTCGCCGCAGGCCCGTCCTGGCCGCGCTGCTCGCCACCGCCGCGCTTGCCGCACCCGCCGCCGCGCAAACCCCGCCGCCGGTCAAGATCGCCATCATGGGCGACATGTCAGGCCCCTTCGCCGACAATGGCGGCCCCGGCTCCGTGCTCGCCGCCCGCATGGCGATCGAGGATTTCGGCAACACCGTCCTCGGCCGCCCGATCCAGCTCCTCACCGGCGACGACCAGAACAAGCCCGACATCGGCGTGGCCATGGCGCGCAAGTGGCTCAGCGAGGACAAGGTCGACGCCATCCTCACCTTCACCATCTCGCCCACCGCGCTCGGCGTTCAGCCGCTGATGACGGAGGCGAAGAAGCCCCACCTCATCGCCGGCACCGGCACCGCCGACCTCACCGGCCGCGCCTGCTCGCCCATGGCGATCAACTTCATCTACGACACCCACGTGATGCCCAAGGCCATCGCCCAGTCCCTGGTCGCCGCCGGCAAGGACACCTGGTTCTTCATCACGGTGGACTACGCCTTCGGCGCCGCCATGGAGGCCTCGGCCACCCGCTTCGTGCGCGAGGCCGGCGGCCGCGTGGTCGGCACCGCCAAGCACCCGCTCGGCACCACCGACTTCGCCTCACAGCTCCTCGCCGCCCAGGCCAGCGGCGCCAAGGTGGTCGCCTTCGCCAATGCGGGTGCGGACTTCTCCAACGTGCTGAAGCAGGCCGGCGAGTTCGGCCTGGTCCGCCGCGGCCAGACGCTGGCCTCCACCGGCACCACCATCAACACCATCGTCGCGGTGGGGCTGGAGGCGGCCCAGGGCATGCAGTTCACCGTGCCCTTCTACTGGGACATGAACGAGGAAACCCGCGCCTGGTCGCGCAAGTTCATGGCCCGCTTCAACAACCGCGCCCCCACCTTCCTGCAATCCGGCGCCTACAGCGCGATGTGGCACTACCTCAACGCCATCAAGGCCGCCGGCACCACGGATGGCGAGGCGGTGATGGCCAAGATGAAGGCCACCCCGATCAACGACTTCCAGATGAAGAACGTCCGCATCCGCGCCGACGGCACCACGCTGCGCCCGATGCACATCGTGCAGGTGAAGGCGCCGGCCGAATCGAAGGAGCCGTACGACGTCTACCGCATCATCTCCTCGGTCCCGGCCGAGGGCCTGTGGCGCACCGTGCAGGAAGCCGGCTGCGCCTTCGCCCAGAACTAACCAGGGCGGGCCCGGGCACCAGTCCGGGCCCTACCCCCGCAGCCGCGCCAGGCTCAGCACCGTCGCCACCCCGGTCAGCGCCGCCCCGCACAGCACCGCCGCCGCCGCCGCCGTGCCCACCCCGCTGCCCTGCAGCGCCCCGAACACCAGCGCCACCACCGCCGCCCCCATCGTCTGCCCCAGCAGCCGCGAGGTGGAGATCATCCCGCTCCCCTGCCCGCTGCGCTCCCGCGGCACGGAGGAGATCAGCACCCGGTTGTTCGGCGTCTGGAACAGCGCGAACCCCGCCCCGGTCAGCACCATCCGCCACCCCACGTCCCACCAGGCGGCCCCCAGGGCCAGCATGGCGATCGCCACCAGCCCCACCGTCATCACCCCCAGCCCGATCCCGCCCAGCAGCCCCGCCGGAAACCGGTCCGACAGCGTGCCCGCGAACGGCGAGACGATCATCACCGCCACCGGCCACGGCGTCATCAGCAGCCCGGTCACGATCTCGCTCGCGCCGCCGGCATGGAACAGGAACGGCAGCGCCACATAGGCCGAGGTCTGCCCCATGTACGAACACACGCTGGTCGCCACCGCCAGCGAGAAGGCCGGCCGCCGGAACAGGTCCACCGGCAGCATCGGCGCGGCCAGCGTCAGCTGCCGCTTCACGAACACCCACCCCGCCGCCACCGCGGCAGCGAGCAGCAGCAGCCCCGGCCCCACCGCCGTGCCATGCCCGAACCAGTCCAGCCCGGCGATGAACAGCCCCAGCGTCGCCGCGTTCAGCAGCGCGCTCGGCACGTCGAACCGGTGCCCGCCCGGCGGCGTCGCCGGCAGGAAATGCAGCGTCGCCATCGCCAGCAACCCCAGCGGCACGTTCACCAGGAACAGCCAGTGCCAGTCCGCCAGCGCCAGCACCGCCGCCGAGGTCGTCGGCCCCAGCGCGAGCGAGGTCGCCACCACCATGGTGTTGAACCCCATCCCCCGCCCCAGCAGCGCGCGCGGAAAGATCGTGCGCACCAGCGCGGTGTTCACGCTCATGATCCCGGCCGAGCCGATCCCCTGCAGGATGCGCGCCGCCACCAGCGTCGGCAGGTCCGGCGCCAGCGCGCACAGCGCCGAGCCGATCGTGAACACCACGATCCCGAACCCGTACACCCGCCGATAGCCGTAGATGTCCCCCAGCGAGGAGAACGGCAGCAGCGAAACGCACACCACGATCTGGAAGGCGTTCACCACCCAAACGGAAGCCGCCGGCGAAACCTGCAGCGCCTGCGCGATGGAAGGCAGCGCGATGTTGGGCAGCGACGCCCCCAGCACCGACAGCATCACCGCCAGCGTCAGCGTCAGCATCGCGCGATTGCGCGGCCCCTGCGGCAGGCCATCAGGGGCCGGCGATCCGTCGGTCGGTTGCAT
>CANHCJ010000277.1 GCA_947458025.1 Rhodospirillales bacterium
CAGGCCCCGGCCGCGCAATCCGGGCTCGGGCCCGCCGGCACGCTGGCGACCCCCTATGCGCCGCCGGTGCGGCTGGCCGGGCTCGCCACCGCGCTGGTCTCGGCCCAGACCACGGCGCGGGCGGAGGCGGATGCGCGCTTCTCCTCCGCGCAAAGCCTGCAGACGGCGCTGGACGACAAGCTCGCGGCCGGCACGGCGGTGAGCGTGGACCAGGAAATGACGGTGATGCTGCAGCTGCAGAGCGCCTACGCCGCCAATGCCCGCGTGGTGTCCGCGGTGCAGGCGATGCTCGACCAGACCCTGCAGATGCTGCGCTGAGGGAGGACGGAATGACCCAGATCGCCTCCGGCTTCAGCCTTCCCGCCACCGCCGGCCAGGGCGCGCGCGGCGCGGTGCTGGCCAGCGCGGCCGAGGTGCGCGACCGGCTGAACGTGCTGACGCGCCAGGCCGCCAGCGGGCGGGTGGCGGACACGCATGGCGGGCTGGGCGCGCAGGCGGCGACGAGCCTTTCGCTGCGCCCGGCGATCTCGCGGCTGGAATCCTTCCAGGCCAATATCGACGCGGTGCAGGGGCGCATGGACATGGCGCGCGCCAGCCTGGACCAGATCGGCGGCATCGCCAGCACCTTCCGCGCCCGCACCGCCGACCTCAACGGGCTCAGCACCGCGATGGTGGACAGCGTGGCCGCGGCGGCGCGCGATGCGCTGCGCAGCGTGGCCAGCCTGCTGAATGCCAAGCACGGCGACGCCTATGTGTTCGCCGGGCAGGACAGCGCCACGGCCCCGGTGCCGGAGGCCGATGCCATCCTCTCCTCCGGGTTCTTCACCGAGATCTCGGCGGCGGTGGGCGACCTCGACACCAACGGCGCGGCGGCCACGGCGGCGGCAACGCTGGCCACCGCCGGCTCCAACGCGCCGGGCACCTCGCCCTTCTCGGCCACGCTGTCGCAGCCGGCCGGCGCGCTCGATGCGCTGCGCGACCGGGTGCCGGTGGGCGAGGGGCGGGAGGTGCAGGTGGGCGTGCTGGCGAGCGCCAATTCCGAGGCGGTCTCGGGCGGGGCGAGCACCACCGGCTCCTATGTGCGCGACATCCTGCGCGCGCTGGCCACGCTGGGCTCGCTGTCGAGCGGGCAGATCAACGTGCCCGGCTTTGCCGCCCTGGTGGCCGATGTGCGCGAGAGCCTCACCGGCGCGGAGACGGCGCTGGGGGTGGATGCCGGCGTGCTGGGCGACCGGCAGGCGGCGATCCGCGCGGACAAGGCGCGGCTGGAGCAGCAGGCCACCGCGCTGCGCGGCCAGGTCTCCAACGTTGAAGACGTGGACATGGCCGAGACGCTCTCGCGCCTGTCGCTCACGCAGACGCAGCTTCAGGCGTCGTACCAGCTGCTGGGCGGGCTGCAGAGCCTGAGCCTGGTGAAGTTTCTTCCGGCGGGCTGAGGCAATGACCAATTCCCGCCACCTGTCGCGCGCCGTCCGGTCCCCCAAGGGGATGTCGGCGCGCGGGCCTGAGACCATGCGCGGCACCCGGGCTATGGGCCGGAAAACATCCGGTGGGTTTCACCGCGCGTTAACCCCACGACCCCACAATGGGGCTCGCCCGCAAAATCGCGGGGGCATGCGTAACATCTGGGCAAGTAGGAAAACTCACCATGTCCCTCAATTCCGTGAATACCAACATCAACGCGGCGGTTGCACTGCAGTCGCTGAACCAGACGTCGTCGCAGCTCGCGATGACGCAGAAGGCCATCTCCACCGGCTACCGCGTGGCGGATGCAACCGATGACGGCGCGGCCTACGCCGTGGCCCAGCGGGTGCGCTCGGATGTCGGGGCGCTCACCAGCGCCAACCAGCAGCTGGGCAACGTGAAGGGGTTGGTCTCGACCACCCTCACCGGCCTCAACAACGTGTCCAACACATTGAAGGACGCGCGGGCGCTTCTGGTGAAGCTGGCCGACGGCAACATCCAGGGCGAGCAGCGGTCGCAATATGTTACTCAGTATCAATCCATGATGGCGAACGTGAAGACGTTCATGCAGGATGCTGGGTACAACAACAAGACGCTGATCGGCAACATCACCGGCAGCAACGGAAATTTTGGCTCGGTGGCGGTGATCCGCAACGAGGTGGGCGCGTCGTACGGCATCGCCACCTTCGGCGGCTCGGCGTTCTTCGCCTCGGTGAACTTCACCTCCACGCAGCTCAACACGGCGACAAGCGCGGGGGCACTGATCACCGCCACCGGAACGTTCCTGAACGCCCTGTCCACGCTGGGCACGCAGCTGAACACCTACGGTGCCGCAGTGCGCTATGTCGACAACCAGGTGAGCTACAACAACGACAAGATCGACAGCCTGAACGGCGGCCTCGGGTCGCTGATCGATGCCGATTTGGCCAAGGAGTCGGCGAAGCTGCAGGCCCTGCAGATCCGCCAGCAGCTGGGCACCCAGGCGCTGTCGATCGCCAACCAGGCGCCGCAGAGCCTGCTCAGCCTGTTCAAGTAACCAGCACGGCCCCGGGTGCGGGGAAGGGGCATTCCGCCCCTTCCCTGGCCCGCCCGGCGCAGGACGCGCGCGGGGTGGGGGCTCTTTAAGGAGATTGCATGTCCACTCTCGTGCTGGAGCTACGGCAGGGCGAGATGATGATCGTGAACGGTGCGCCGATCCGCTTCCGCACCAAGTCACGCATCGAGCTCACTGCCCGCGCCCGCTTCCTCTTCGGCAAGCAGATCATGGCGCCCGACCAGGCCGACAGCCCGGCGCGGCGCATCTATTTCGCGCTCCAATCGGCCTATATCGGCACCGACGACGAACGGGGGCACGGGCTGGAGGCGGCGCGCGAGCTGATCGGCGCGTTCAAGTCCGCCACCACCTCCGCCCTGGCCTGCGAAATCCTCGATCGCGCGCTGGCCTGCGCGGAATCCGACGACTGCTACCAGGCGCTGAAGCTCGCCCGGCGGATCATCCGCCATGAGGACGCGGTTCTGGGCCGTGGCCAGGATACCCCCAGCCTGTCTGAACCGGGCCTGCAGGCACTGCCTGCCGCGGCCAGCGCCTGATCCGCTCTGCGCCCCCAAGGAAAGGATGGCACATCATGCAAAACGGCATGGAACGGGCCCGGCGGGCGTACGCGGCCTCCGCCGCGCACCGCAGCCCGCGCGAGCAGGAGGCGGAGGTGTTCCGCCGCGCCGTGGTGGCGCTGCGCAACGGCCGCGGCGGCAACCCGGTGGTGCAGGTGCGGGCGCTGGCCGACAATGCGCGGCTGTGGTCGACCGTGATCGACCTGATGCGCGACCCCGAGAACGGCCTGCCGCCGGAGCTGCGCGCCTCCATCGTCTCGGTGGGCATGGCGGTGCAGCGCGAGATGCAGCGCGACGCACCCGACTTCGATTTCCTCATCAGCGTGAACGAGGACATCGCGGCCGGGCTCTCCGGCCAGGGCTGAGGGGCCCGCGCGCCGTGTCCTTCTCCGGCACCGGGCTGGCGGGGCTGTTCGGCAACCCGCTGGCCGCACCCCGCGGCGCGGCCGGGCTGCTCAACACGCTCTACGGCGGGGCCGGCAGGGCCGCCGGGGCCACGGGCGGCAACCCGCTGGTGGCGCTGCAGATGGCGCAGAAGAACCGCGACCGCGAGGTGGCCACGGCCGCCAAGCAGCCGGAGACGCAGCGCGACATCGCCGCCTTCCGCAACGGCATCGCCAAGGCGAAGTCGATCGGCGAGGCGCTCGACAATCCCGCGGTGATGAAGGTGCTGCTCACCGCCAACGGCCTTGCCGACCAGGTGCAGTATCAGGCCCTGGCCAAGCGGGTGCTGCTCTCCGACCCCGAGGAACAGGGCTCGCTGGTGAACCGCATGGCCAGCGCGCGCTGGACGGCGGTGGTGAAGGCGTTCGATTTCGCCAATGCCGGGCTCGATGCGCTGAAGGACCCGGCGCTGCAGACCAGGCTCGCCGACGGCTACGTGGAGGTGAACTGGCGCAAGGGGCTGGAAAAGGCCACGCCGGGCCTGGCCGATGCGCTGGACTTCCGCGAACGCGCCAGCAAGTTCAAGAACGCGGTGGAGATCCTCGGCGACCCGGTGCTGCGCCGCGTGGTCACCACGGCGCTGGGCATTCCGCAGCAGATCGCCTTCCAGGAACTGCCGGCGCAGGAACGCGCCATCACCAACCGGCTGGATATCTCCCGGTTGCAGGACCCCAAATTCGTCGACGCGCTGAGCCAGCGCTACCTGCTGGAAAAGCAGGCCGCCGCCCCCGCCGCCCCGCCCGACATGGGCACGCTGGCCGTGCAGCTGCGCGGCATCATCGCCTGAATTCCGCCGACCATCCGACGCTCAAAAGGAGCCGCCGATGCACGCCTCCCCCGCCTTCCCCGCCCCGAAGAACGGCCCCGATCCGGCGCAGCTCTCGCGCCGCGTGCAGGAGATGATCGCCGCCGGGCGCGTTCACGCCGCCCGGCCGCTGATGGCCGCGCTGCGCCGCGCGGTGCCGCCCTCCGCCGAGCTGTGCGACCTGGAGGCGCGGCTGCTGCTGCGCGAGGGCCGCATCCCGGAGGCGCTGGCGGAGCTGGATGCCGGGATCGCGATGGGCGGCGCCTCGGTGGAGCTGCTGATCAGCCGCGCCGATGCGCGCATGCAGGCGCACGACGTGCTGGGGGCCGCGGCCGATGCGTCGGACGCGGTGATCCTGGCGCCGGGCCATGCGCGCGCCAAGGCGGTGCTGGGCGTGGTGCTGCTGGAGATGGACCGGCCGGAGGATGCGGTGCCGTGCCTGCGCGCGGCGGTGGCCGCCGAGCCGCGCCATGCCTCCTGCGTGCGCGCCTATGCCACCGCGCTGGAACGCTGCGGCGATCACGACGCGGCGGCGCAGGTGCTGGCCGACGGCATCCGTGCGGTGCCGGGCGATGCCGGGCTGCGCACCGCGGCGATCATGGTGGCGATGCGCACGCGCGATTTCGCCGCCGCCGCCGACATCGCCGAGGCGGCACGGCAGGACGGCGTGGCCGATGCCCAGGTCTTCGGCCTGCGCGGCCATGCGCTCTCCAGCCTCGGCCGGCACGAGGAAGCCACCGAGGCCTATGCCGAGGCGCTGAAGCTGGCGCCGGACGACCCCTATGTGCGCCACCTGGTCGCCGCCGCCGGGCTGCTGCCGCAATCCTCGCGCGCGCCGGCCCCGTATCTGGAAGCGGTGTTCGACGGCTACGCCCAGCGCTTCGAGGCGCATCTGATCGGCCTGCAGTACCGCGTGCCCGGGCTGCTGCGCGAGGCCCTGCTCACCCTGCGCCCCACCCTTGCCGAAGGCGCGGCGCTGGGGCCGATGCTGGATCTCGGCTGCGGCACTGGGCTGATGGGCGTGGTGCTCTCCGACCTGCCGGCCGGGCCGCTGACGGGCGTCGATGTCTCCGACGGCATGCTGCGCGAGGCCGAGGGCAAGGGGCTCTACGCCACGCTGGTGCATGGCGAGCTGGAAGCCTTCCTGGCGCGGGACACCACCGACTGGCCGGTGATCCTGGCCGCCGACGTGTTCTGCTATTTCGGTGTGCTGGAGGAAGCGCTGCGCCTCTGCCACGCGCGCCTGGCCCCCGGCGGGCTGCTGCTGTTCACGGTGGAGGAGCTGCAGGATGCCTCCGCCGACGAGGCCGAGAAGGGCTGGCGGCTGGGCCGGCAGGGGCGCTTCGCGCACCGGGTGGACTACATCGAGCGCATCGCCGCCGAGGCCGGCTTCGCGCTGCGCGTGCTGCGCCGCGAGGGGCTGCGCAGCGAGGCCGGGGCCGACGTGCCCGGGCTGCTGGTGGCGCTGGAACGCGTCCGCCATGACGGTTGACGCCGCGGCGCCGATCACCCTGCACCCGGGCGCCGCCGAAGTGGCCGCG
>CANHCJ010000278.1 GCA_947458025.1 Rhodospirillales bacterium
ATCATGGTGCCGCCGCTGCTCTGGCTGCTCTCGGAGGAAGCCCGCACCGTGAACGCCCGCCGCTTCGTGGCGGCGGATTGGGATACCTCCCTGCCCCCGGCCGAGGCCGCGGCGAAGGCGGGCGCGCCGATCGCCTGGGGCGGGATCGCGCGGATGCCCATCGAGCCGCGGTAGCGCGGCACCATCCCAAGCGAAGCGGTCACAGAGCACACGGAGGGCCACAGCGAGCACAGAGAAGCGCGACGGCCTTGCCCGCTGGTGCCGCCCCCCGGGCATCTCTGTGCCCCTCTGTGGTCCTCCGTGTCCTCTGTGACCCCTTCGCTTGCTGGGCCCGAAGCAGCCCCCCTACTCCTCCTTCACCCGATCCCGCAGCCGCTGCCGCCCGAAATCCCTGATTTCCACGTCATCCGGCGCCATCGCCCGGATCCCGTCCTGGAACGCCGCGCGCTTCTCGTGGATGGAGACCAGGATCGGCCCCATCGCCACGCCCAGATCCACCAGCACCGCCTCGCTGAGTTGCAGGCTCGCCTCGATCGTCTCCGGCACCGCGCTGGTGGCGCCGAGGCCATACACATGCGCCGCGTGCCGGTCGTCGCGGGCGCGCACGATGATGTGCAGGTCGGCCCGGGCCGCGCGCGCCTGGCTCACCAGCGCGTCCACCGCGCCGGGGTCGGTCATGGTCACCACCAGGGCGCGCGCGGTATCGAGGTGCAGGCGCGCCAGCAGGTCCTGGTGGGCAAGGTCGCCCCAGAACACCTGGCGCAGCCCCTCGGCGCGCAGCCCGGCCACCTCGTCGGGGTCGGAATCCACCGCGATCCAGGCGATGCGGTGCGCGTCCAGCAGCTCCGCCACCGTGCGCCCCACCCGACCGAACCCGCCGATGATCACGCGCGGCGTGCCGTCCGGGGGCTCGCCTTCGGGCACCTGCAGCTCCAGCGGCACGCGGGCCATGCGCCGGGCCACGCGCTCGCCCAGGCCCCCCAGCGCCGGGATCACGGCGAGCCCCACCGCCACCACGATCAGCGCCAGCGCGCCGGCGGTGGGGTCGATCAGCCCGCCGGTGATGCCCAGCCCGATCACCACGAAGCCGAACTCCCCGCCCGGCCCCAGCAGCAGCCCGGCCGGCACCGCCGCCTGCCAGCCCAGCCGGAACCCCAGCACCAGCGCGCCCACCACCAGCGCCTTGGCCAGCACCAGCGCCACCGAAAGCTCCAGCACCAGCATCGGCTGCGCCAGGATGCGGCCCACCTCCAGCGACATGCCCACGGAGATCAGGAACACCCCGATCAGCAGCCCCTTGAACGGGTCGATCACCGCCTCGATCTGGCGGCGGTATTCGGTCTCGGCCAGCAGCAGCCCGGCCACCAGCGCCCCCAGCGCGGGCGTAAGGCCGGCGGCAGCGGCGGCCAGGCTGGTGCCCAGCACCACCAGCAGGCAGGCGGCCACGAACAGGTCGGCGCTGGCGGTGCGCGCCACGGACCGGAACAGCGGCCGCAGCAACAGCCGCCCGGCCAGCAGCAGCCCCAGCACCGCCGCCACCGCGCGCAGCGCCGCCCAGGCCAGGGCGGTGGCGCCATCCTCCTGCCCGCTGCTGCTGCCCAGCACGCCCACCGCCACCAGGATCGGCACGGCCGCGAGATCCTGGAACAGCAGCACGCCCAGCGCCGCGCGCCCCACCGGCGTGTCCATCGCGCGGCGCTCCGTCAGCACCTGCAGCACCACGGCGGTGGAGGACATGGCCAGCGCCAGCCCCAGCACCACCGCGCTGGCCCAGCCCTGCCCCATCAGCAGCAGCCCGCCGCCCACCGCCGCGGTGCACAGCGCCATCTGCAGCGGCCCCAGCCCGAACACGAAGCGCCGCATCTGCCGCAGCCGCGGCACAGACATCTCCAGCCCGATCATGAACATCAGCATCACCACGCCGAGCTCCGCGATCGGCGCGATGGCTTCCGTATCCGTCAGCGTGAACCACCCCAGCCACGGGAAGCCCGCGGCGAGGCTGCCGAGGCCCGAGGGCCCCACCACCAGCCCCACCAGGATGAACCCCAGCACCGGCGAGAGCTTCAGGCGGTGGAACACCGGGATCACCAGCGCAGCCGCCCCCAGCACCACCAGGGCCGGCCGGAACAGGGAGGGATCGAGAGGGGCTGCCATGCCCGCCAGTATCGCCGCATACAGCCGCGCCCACTACAGCCCCGCGGCGTTTCCGCGCTAACGTGACCGTGAAATTCCCGAGGAACCGCCGCCCATGCGCATCGCCGTGCTGCACTTCTCGCACGAGACCGTCACCTTCCTGGCCAACGACACCACCCTGGCGGACTTCACCTACCCCGGCTCCCCGGCCAAGGGGGAGGCGGTGCTGGCCATGCAGCCGCGCGACTACATCGGCGGCTTCGTGCAGGTGGCGCGCGAATACCCGGATGTGGAGCTGGTCGGCATCGAGTCGCCCGGCTTCCCCGTCACCGGCACCGGCAGCGGCTGGATCACGGAGGAGGCGTTCGAGACCTTCGTGGGGAAGATGATCGCCGAGCTGAAGGCATCCGGCCCGTGGGACGGCGCGTACCTGGCCGTGCACGGCGCCATGGGCGCTCGCGGCGTGGCCCGCCCGGAGGCGGAACTCGCCCGGCGCGTGCGCGAGGTGGTCGGCCCCCGCGCGATCATCGCCGGCACCTTCGACCCGCACGGCAACGAGGACGAGGAATTCCTGCGCCACGCCAACATGGCGTTCTGCGTCAAATACTTCCCCCACTACGACGCCCACCTCCAGGGCCAGCGCGCCGCCCGCCAGCTGGTCCGCGCCATCCGCGGCACCTACGTGCCGGAGACCGTCACCATCAAGGTGCCGATCATCTCCCCCACCGTCCTGCAATGGACCGGCGCCGCGCCCTGGAGCGACCTGGTGCAGCGCGCCCTCACCTGGGAGGCGCGCGAGCCGGATGCCTACGTGAACGTCTTCTTCGGCTTCCCCTGGTCCGACGTGCCGGATGTCGGCATGTGCATCCAGGCCATGACCAACGGCAACGCCAAGCTGGCGCGCGCAATCGCCGACGACATGGCCGACTTCGCCTGGCGCAAGCGGCACGCGCTGCTGCACAGCACCAAGGTGCATCACATGAAGGAGGGCGTGGCGCTCGCCGTGCAGGCCCAGCGCGCCGGCGAAACCCCCATCGTGCTCGGCGACCACTCCGACCGCTCCGGCTACGCCACCTGGCTGCTGGCCGAGATCATGGCCCAGGGCCTGGAGAACACCCTGATCGCCACGGTCGCCGACCACGCCCTGGTGACCCGCCTGCTCGCAGCCGGCGCCAAGCCCGGCGACACCTTCGACGAGCTGGTGGGCGGCGAGGCCGACGAATCCGCCGGCCCCAAGCTGCGCGTGCAGGGAAAAATCCACTCCGTCAGCGCAGGGCGGAGCCGCACCGGCGGCCAGAGCTGGATCAACGTCGACCTCGGCCGCGGCAACGTGCTCTGCATCAGCCCCTATCTGGTGCAGGTGATCGAGTTGGACCACCTCCGCCAGTTCGGCTTCGACCCCGCCCAGTTCCAGGTGTTTGCCATCAAGAGCCGCGTCCACTTCCGCCGCGGCTTCGACGACAACGGGTTTGCCAAGACCATCCTGCTGGTGGAACCGCCGGAACCGTTCCTGGGCACCACGCGGCTGGACGGGCTGCCGTATCGCAACGTGGACCTCGGGAAGTTCTATCCCTACGGCGAGGTGAGTTTCCCCTGACGCCGGGGCGGCGGCACCGAAGCACAGCGGTCACAGAGAGCACAGAGGGCCACGGAGAGCACGGAGACAGTGGGGCCACTGGCCCGTTCCTCGCGAAGCGCGCTTCTCCGTGCTCTCCGTGGCCCTCCGTGTCCTCTGTGACCCCTTCGCTTTCTTCCTTGCCTTTACGCCGGCCAGATCGCCCAAACGTACACCCCATACCCCGCCAGCAGCATCCCCCCCTCGCGCCGCCCGATCCGCATGCCGCTGCGCGCGAACGCCAGTGCGGCCAGGCTCACCGCCACCATCACCAGGCTGTCGAACCGCGCGATCTCGGCCGGGATCGGCGTCGGCGCCACCAGCCCCACCATGCCGCCGATGCCCAGGATGTTGTAGATGTTGCTGCCCAGCACGTTGCCCAGCGCCACGTCGCTCTGCCGGCGCAGCGCCGCCACCAGCGATGTCACCAGCTCCGGCGTGGAGGTGCCCACGGCCACGATGGTCAGCCCGATCACCGTCTCCGAGATGCCCAGCCCGCGCGCCACCCCGATCGCGCCATCCACCAGCAGCCCGCCGCCCACCACCACCAGCACCAGCCCGGCCAGCGCCAGCCCCAGCGAAACCCAGGTCGGGGAGGGCTTGTGCAGCGCCGGGTGCGACGCATCGAAGGCCTCGGCGCGGTCGAACGCGGCGGTATGGCCATCCCCGCCCCCGGCCGCCGCCGCGCCCTCCTGGCGCCACGCATAGGCGATGTAGGCGGCCAGCCCCAGCAGGAACACCAGCCCGGCCACCCGGCCGAGCCCACCGGCCACGCCCAGCAGCGCGAACAGCACCGCGGTGCCCAGCACCAGCACCCCATCCCGCCCCAGCGCCCGCGACGAGACCGCCACCGGCGCGATCAGCGCCGAAAGCCCCAGGATCACCAGGATATTGGCGATGTTGGAGCCGACGATGTTCCCCACCGCGATCCCCGGCGAACCCGCGAAGGAGGCCTGCAGGCTGGCCACCAGCTCCGGCGTGGAGGTGCCGAAGCCCACCAGCGTCAGCCCGATCACCAGCGGCGAGACCCCCAGCCGCTCCGCCAGCCGCACCGCCCCGCGCACCAGCAATTCGCCGCCCGCGGCAAGCAGCACCAGCCCGCCCAGCAGATACAGCCACTCCATCGCCACCCCTCCGCACCATGATCCGACATCGCAGCCCCATGGCTGCCAGAGGGGCCCGGACCCTTGCCGCTCCGGCAGATCGTGGCGCGGGGGGCCCGGGTCAAGCCCGGCCTACCGCGCCGTGGTGCGCAGCAGCGGGTGCGGGAACAGCGCCGCCGGCCGGCGGTCGGGCGTGCACATGTCGTTGTCCCGCGGCCGCTCGCCGAAGAACAGCCGCCCCTGCCCGTCCATCGCCAGAAGGTCGTGGTCGGTGCCGCACTCCGCCACCTTCTTCCAGCGCGCGCAGCCGGACTCGGAGATGTCCTTCTCCACCCCCGGCACCAGGCCGCACCCGGCCAGGCCGAACGCCGCCACCAGCGCGGGGTCGGCGGCATGCAGCGTCACGAACTTAAGTTCCTCGCCGAAGTCGGCGGCATGGGCTTCCCCGAAGTCCGCCGCATGGGTCCCGCCGGCCACCGGCGCCAGCACCCGGTACGGCCCGAAGGTGCGGAAGGAGAACACCTTCGCCTCCATGCGCGGATCAAGTGCGAGCGTGAAGGTCAGCGACCAGCGCCCGCCCTCGAAGGCGAAGCTGCGCGTGCCCCAGGCGCCTTGCCCCCAGGGTTCCGGCGCGGCGGAGGCATAGGCGCCGGAGAGCGTCTCCAGCGCCTGGCGGCTCCCGGCCCCGGCGGGCGCGGCAAGCAGGCAGGCGGCAAGGCAGGCGAACGCAACGCGGAACATGGCGGCATCTCCATCATGGCGGCGCGGGCCAATCCCGCCCCTGCCGCCATGACGGCCCGGCGCCGCCGATTTCGACAGCTAGAGCAACAGCCGACCTGATAGACGGTCGGCTGTTGCTCTAGCTCTTTGTTTTAGCGAGCAACTTAAGCCCATCAGACGATGCCGTCTGATGGGCTGTTGCTCTAGCCTCCGAGCCGCCTCCGAATTCCCGCCACCATCGCCATCGTCACCCCGATCGCCGGCACGTC
>CANHCJ010000279.1 GCA_947458025.1 Rhodospirillales bacterium
CAAGAAGGCCCAGACCTTCATGGAGGAGCGGCTGCACGCCCGCCGCATCCTGCTCACCACGTCATGCACCGCCGCGCTGGAGCTGGCCGGGCTGCTGTGCGAGTTCGAGCCGGGTGACGAGGTGATCATGCCCTCCTACACCTTCGTCTCCACCGCCAATGCCGTGGTGCTGCGCGGCGCCCGCCCGGTGTTCGTGGACGTGCGGCCCGACACCATGAACATCGATGAGCGCCTCATCGAGGCGGCGATCACCCCGCGCACCAAGGCGATCTTCCCGGTCCACTACGCCGGCGTGGCCTGCGAGATGGACGAGATCATGGCCATCGCCGAGCGCCACGGCCTGCTGGTTGTGGAGGACGCGGCGCAGGGCGTCGATGCCAAGTACAAGGGCCGCTACCTCGGCACCATCGGCCACATGGGCTGCTACAGCTTCCACGAGACCAAGAACTTCTCCTGCGGCGAGGGTGGCGCGCTGGTGATCAACGACCCGCGCTTCGAGAAGCGGGCGGAGATCATGCGCGAGAAGGGCACCAACCGCAGCCAGTTCCTGCGCGGCCAGGTGGACAAGTACACCTGGGTCGATGTCGGATCCTCCTATGTCCCGTCGGACATGCTGGCGGCCTTCCTGATGGGCCAGCTGGAATGCATGGCCAAGATCACGGAGAAGCGCGGCCGCATCTACGACCAGTACTCCACGCTGCTGGCGCCGCTGGTGGAAAAGGGCCGCATCGCCATCCCGCACGTGCCGCAGCACTGCTCCACCAACTACCACATGTTCTACATCCTCGCCGCCGACATCGAGGAGCGCACGGCCCTGATCGCGCATCTGCGCCGCGCCGGCATCTTTGCGGTGTTCCACTACGTGCCGCTGCACTCGGCCCCCTTCGCCCGCGAATCCGGGCTGCCGGAAACCCACCTGCCGGAAACCGACCGGCAGAGCGCGCGGCTGGTGCGGCTGCCGATGTACTACGACCTCGCCGAACACGAGGTCGCGCAGGTGGCCGAGGCGGTGCACGAATTCTATCGCGGGCGGGACGCCGGGTGAGCCCTGCGCACGAAAGTGCGGCCTGGGATGCGCAGCTGGCGCAGGCCGGGCTGCGCCGCGGCGAGGATGGCGTCTGGTACTCCACCGCGAGCGACCGGATCTCCTATCCCGCCGACGGCAACGCCGCCTGCCTGCAGATCGAGGACAACTCGTTCTGGTTCCGCCACAGGAACCGGTGCATCGTCGCGCTGGCGCAGCGCTTCCATCCCGCCGGCACGCTGGTCGATATCGGGGGCGGCAACGGCTATGTCGCGGCCGGCCTGTTGGCGGCCGGCGTCGAGTGCATCCTGGTCGAGCCCGGGGCAGACGGTGCCAAGGCGGCGCGCCGGCGCGGCGTGGATACGGTCATCTGCGCCACCCTGTCGGGCGCCGGCCTCCCGCCGGAAAGCCTGCCGGCCGCGGGGATGTTCGATGTGCTGGAACACATCGAGGACGAGCAGGGGGCGCTGTCCGGCGTCCATGCCCTCCTGCGGCCAGGCGGCACCCTGTTCATCACCGTGCCGGCCTATGCGTTCCTCACCTCCGAGGACGACCGCGAGGCGGGGCATTTCCGGCGCTACACGGTGCGGGGCCTGTCGCGGGCGCTCGGCCAGGCCGGGTTCGAGATGCGCTATGCCTCGTACATGTTCGCGCCGCTGCCGCTGCCGGTGTTCGTCGCCCGCACGATCCCGAGCCTGCTCGGCCGCCGCCGCAACGTGGTCGGGCACGCCGCCGCGGAGCACCGGCCGGAAGGCATGGCCGCACGGGTGATGGACCGGCTGCTGGACTGGGAGTTCGCCCGCATCGCCGCGGGGCGCGTCGTCCCGTTCGGCACGAGCTGCATCGCCGTCGCCACCAGGCGCTGAGGGGATCGCCGGCGCTGCCAGGCGCTGAGGGGATCACCGCCGCCGCCGCGCCGTTCGGCTACCCTGGGCGCACGGCGCCGAAGGTACGGCGCCAGACCATCATCGCGAGCATGGCCGCGGCAGCGCCCGCGAAGGCTTCCAGGAACGGGGCCATCTCCACGAGGTACCGTGTCTCAAGCCCGGTCATGGCGGTGAAGAAGCCAAGCCGGACCGTAGCGTACACCACGGCCAGCGTGCCCAGGATCGCCATGGCCGGCTCCCGCGTCCGCAGCGCCAGCACAATCCCGATCACGCACCCGATCGACACCAGGAAGCGATAGAGATCGCTGGGCGACGGCGATGCCGGCGCACCCGATGGGTCCTTGCGCCCCAGCGGCCAGACCCAGGGGCGCGCCAGGTCATGGGCGCGGGACATCAGCAACGACAGCTTGTCCCCGGTCGTCTGCGCCGCCTCGCGCCGTTCCGCCAGGGCGCGGAACGCCTGGTCGATCTCCGGCGGGAAGGGGCGGCCCACATGCTGCCGCAGCCGCTCCAGCAGGGCGAGCACCTCGGCGCGTTCCTCGGCGCTGGCATAGGCCGATTCCGGGATGCGGATGCGATCGAAGTTGTGCACGCCGAAGAACGAGGCGGCCGCCCGGTCGTGCTCGTTCACCACCCAGGTCTGCACCCACGCCACGTAGCCGCGCGGCCCGCGCGTGCCGTCCGGCAGCAGTCCCAGGATCGGCACCGGCGAGATCCCCACCGCCACGTTGCGCACCGTCCAGGCCCCGAGGCTGGCGAACACGATCAACCCCGCCAGGATGCAGCCCCGGATCGCCTGCGGGCGCGGCCGCATCAGCAGCGCGCTCACCCCCACGGGAACGGCCAGCAGCACCCCGTCCAGCCGCATCCAGATCGAGAACGTCATCGCCAGGCCCACCTGCACGGTGCGGAACCGTCCCTGCGCGTGCCCCAGCAGCAATTCCGCCAGCACCCATTGCGTGCCCGCCAGCGCCAGCGTCTCGGTCAGCAGATGCCCGGCCCAGAAGGCCTGCACCGGCGACACCGCCTGCAGCAGCCCCGCCGCCAGCCCCATCAGCCGATGGCGCGTGAACTCGCCCACCGCATGCGCCAGCCACACCGTGGCCAGCGCGCCGATCAGCGTCTGCACCAGCCGGATCGCGGTGTCCGATCCCGCGGAAAGCCACCACACCAGTGCGGCGAAGGCCGGGAACAGCGGCAGCTGGTTGCCGCCGAAATGCGGCCGGCACCCCTCCGGCGTGGTCACCGCCACGCCGCATCCCGCCAGGATGTTGCGCGCCACATCGCCGTACAGCGCCCAGTCGCCATCGGCATGCGGGAACGCGCGCAGGAACACCAGCCGCACCGCGATCGCGGCCACCAGGATCAGCGCATAGTCCAGCGGCCGCAGGGTGGTGCGCGCCGGCGTGGAGGCAAGCTGTGCCATGGACGTCATTCACCTCGCCTGGGAGTGCCCGCAGAGCTATCCCAGGACCGCTTCCCCGGCAAACACCACCTTCCATCAAGCGCCCGCGCGTTGGACAGAAATTCGCGATTGAGGGCATAGTGTCCCGGCATTGTGGCGCCCCGCCGCGCCGCCCGCCCCTCCCGGCACCCTCCCGCCCTGCAACCCCGGATCGGACCGCCCAGATGCGCGCCTCCCCCCCCGTGTTGAGCCTGGTCGTCCCGGTCTTCAACGAGGAAGGCGTGATCGACGCGTTCTGCGCCCGCGTCATCCCCACGCTGGAGCAGATCACCCCGGAATGGGAGATCGTCTTCGTCAACGACGGCAGCCGCGACGGCACCGTCGCCGCCGTCGCCCGCCAGCACCATGCCGAACCGCGCATCGCGCTCGTCTCGCTCTCGCGCAACTTCGGCAAGGAGATCGCCATGACCGCCGGCCTCGATGCCGCGCGCGGCCAGGCGGTGGTGATCATCGACGTGGATCTGCAGGACCCGCCGGAGGTCATCCCGGACCTCGTCGCCAAGTGGCGCGAGGGCAACGACGTCGTCTTCGCCCGCCGGCTGGAGCGTGAGGGCGAGACCTTCCTCAAGCGCCTCACCGCCTACGGCTTCTACCGCGCGCTGAACGCCATCGCCGATCGCCCGATCCCGCCCGATGTCGGGGATTTCCGCCTGCTCAGCCGCCGCGCCGTCGATGCCCTGCTGCGCCTGCGCGAGCGCCATCGCTTCATGAAGGGCCTCTATTCCTGGATCGGCTTCCGCGAGGCGGAGGTGCCCTATGTCCGCGCCCCGCGCGCCGCCGGCACGTCGAAGTTCAACTACTGGCGCCTGTGGAACTTCTCGATCGAGGGCTTCACCAGCTTCTCCATCCGCCCGCTGCAGATGGCCTCCTATTTCGGCTTCGCCATCGCCGTGCTCTCGGTGATCTACGGCAGCTTCATGGTCATGCGCACGCTGCTCTACGGCAACCCGGTCGCCGGCTATCCCTCGCTGCTGGTGGTGGTGCTGTTCCTCGGCGGCGTGCAGCTGATCTCGCTCGGCGTGATCGGCGAATATCTCGGCCGCGTCTTCAACGAAACCAAGCAGCGCCCGCTCTACCTGGTGGCCGACCTTCTGCCCAGCCGCTACACCGCCCCGCCGCCGGCGCCGCCTCAGCCGGATTGAAGCGTCCGCACCGCCGCGCGCTTCTCGAACAGCGCCAGCAGCGTCCGCACCGCCTTCCCGCGCGGCGTCGCCAGCGCGGGGTCCTTCTGCACCAGCAGCTCCGCGTCGCGCCCGGCCATGTGCAGCAGGTCCTCGTCGCGGTCGATCTCCGCCAGGCGCCAGCCCGGCTGGCCCGATTGCCGCGTGCCCAGCAGGTCGCCGCCGCCGCGCAGGCGGAAATCCTCGTCGGCGATCACGAACCCGTCCTCGGTGTCGCGCAGCAGCGAAAGCCGCCGCCGCGCGGTCTCGGCCAGCCCGTCGGCATGCAGCAGCAGGCAGAAACTCTGCGCCGCGCCGCGCCCCACCCGCCCGCGCAGCTGGTGCAGCTGGGCGAGGCCAAAGCGCTCGGCGTGCTCCACCACCATCACGGTGGCCTCCGGCACGTCCACGCCCACCTCGATCACCGTGGTCGCCACCAGCACCTTGGTGCGCCCGGCGGCGAAATCGATCAGCGCCCCCTCGCGCACCAAACTCTCCTGCCGCCCATGCGCCAGCCCCACCACGGGCCCGAGATACTGCGAAAGCTCCGCGAAGCGCGCCTCGGCATTGGCGAGGTCGATCACCTCGCTCTCCTCCACCAGCGGGCACACCCAGTAGATGCGCGCCCCGTCCTCCAGCTTGCGCCGCAGCGCCTCCACGATATCGACGATGGTCGAAAGCGAATGGATCGTGGTCCGGATCGGCTGCCGCCCGGCCGGCTTGCCGGTCAGCCGGCTGGTCTGCATTTCGCCCCACTGCGTCAGCAGCACGGTGCGCGGAATCGGCGTGGCCGTCATCACCAGCACGTCGGTGGCCTCGCCCTTGGCACCCAGGGAGAGCCGATGCTCCACCCCGAAGCGGTGCTGCTCGTCGATCACCGCCAGCGCGAGGTCCTGGAATGCCACCCCCTCCTGGATCAGCGCATGCGTCCCCACCACGATCGGCACGGAGCCATCGGCCAGCCCGCCCAGCACCCGCGCCCGCGCCCGCCCGGTCACGGAGCCGGTCAGCAGCTCCACCGGCACCGGGCAGATGCGCGAGAGCGTGCGGTGGTGCTGGCGCGCCAGCAGCTCGGTCGGCGCCATCAGCGCGGCCTGGGCGCCGGCTTCCACCGCCGTCAGCATCGCCATCGCGGCCACCAGCGTCTTGCCCGCGCCCACGTCGCCCTGCAGCAGCCGCAGCATCCGGCGCGGCGCGGCCAGGTCCGCGTCGATCTCCGCCAGCACCGCGCGCTGCGCGTCCGTGAGGTCATGGCCGAACCGCCCCAGCGCCTCGCGCCGCAGCCGCCCATCCCCGGCG
>CANHCJ010000280.1 GCA_947458025.1 Rhodospirillales bacterium
CTCAGGACGAAGGTCCTGAGAGGCCCCCCTCTCGGCCATGGGAAACAAATGGATGGGGTCTGGGGCCTGAGGCCCCAGCGGGGTCCAGGGGCAGAGCCCCTGGCCTTCCCTCCGCCTAGGCCGCCTTGCGGATCGCGTCCCACACCGTTTCCGGTGTCGCCGGCATGTCGATATGGGTGATACCCAGCGGCGAGAGCGCGTCGATGATGGCGTTGATCACGGCGGGCGGGGAGCCGACGGCGCCGGCCTCGCCCGCGCCCTTCACGCCCAGCGGGTTGGTGCCGCAGGGCACTTCCACCAGTTCCACCTCGATGTCCGGCAGGTCGTCGGCGCGCGGCAGGCAGTAGTCCATGAAGCTGCCGGAGAGCAACTGGCCGCTGGCGGGGTCGAAGGCGGTCTTTTCCAGCACCGCCTGGCCGAAGCCCTGGGCGACGCCGCCATGCACCTGGCCGCGCACGATCATCGGGTTCACCACCTTGCCCACGTCATCGGTGACGGAGTAGCGCGCCACGGTCACCACGCCGGTCTCGGGGTCGATCTCCACCTCCGCGATGTGGCAGCCGTTGGGGAAGGTGTGGTGGTCGATGTTGGCGATCTCGGCGGCATCCAGCGTGGTGACATCCTGGCCCTTCGCCGCCTTTTCGCGCTGCACGGTGGCCAGGGTGAGGATGTCCATGCCGCGGTCCGTGCCGACGACCGAGAAACGGCCCTGCTCGAACTGGATGTCCGGCATCGCGGCTTCCAGCGCCTCGGAAGCGGCGCGGCGGCCCTTCTCGATGACCGTGGTGGCGGTCTTCAGGATCGCCTGGCCCTCGGAGTAGAGGCTGCGGGCGCCGCCGGTGCCGCCGCCCACGGGGATCGTGTCGGTGTCACCCTGGCGGATGCGCACCTTCTCGCCGGGCACGCCCAGCTGGTCCACGGTGAGCTGCACATAGGCGGTCTCGTGGCCCTGGCCGGTGGACTGGGTGCCGACATAGACATCCACGAATCCGTCATCGGCGAAGCGGATCTCGGCGCGCTCGGTGGCGTCGCCGCCGGTGGCCTCCAGGTAGTAGGCCATGCCGATGCCGCGGCGCTTGCCCTTGGCGGCGGAGGCCGCACGGCGGGCTTCGAAGCCGGCCCAGTCCATGTGCTTCACCGCGTGATCCAGCACGAGGCCGAAATCGCCGCTGTCATAGGTCTTGCCCACCGGGGTGGTGTGCGGCATCCGCTCCGGCCCCACCATGTTGCGGCGGCGCAGCTCCACGCGGTCGATGCCCAGCTCACGGGCGGCGGCATCCACCAGGCGCTCGATCAGGTAGTTCGATTCCGGCCGCCCTGCGCCGCGATAGGCGTCCACCGGCACGGTGTTGGTGAACACGCCGACCACGTTGCAGTAGATGTTCTTGAAGCCATAGATGCTGGACAGCACCGTGCTGCCGGCCAGCGTGGGGATGTAGGGGCCGAAATTCGACAGGTAGGCGCCCATCCCGGCCACGTTGCGGGTGCGCAGCGCCAGGAACTTGCCGTTCGCGTCGATCGCCAGCTCGCCCAGCGTGATGTTGTCGCGGCCCTGGGTGTCGCTGAGGAAGGCTTCCGAACGCTCGGAGGTCCACTTCACCGGCACGCCCAGCTTGCGCGCGGCGTAGCAGACCAGCACGTGCTCGGCATACAGGAACAGCTTCATGCCGAAGCCGCCGCCGACATCGGGGGTGAGGATGCGGAAGGCATCGGCCTCCACGCCGAAGATCATCGGGCCGATCTGGTTCTTGAGCAGCCAGCCGCCCTGGGTGTTGGCGCGCAGGGTCCAGCGCTTGCTGGCGGCATCGTATTCCGCCAGCGCTGCGCGGGCCTCCATGGAGTTCACCACCACGCGGTTGTTCACCACCGTGAGGCGGGTGACATGGGCGGCGGACTTGAACAGGGCCTCGGTTTCGTCCTTCTGGCCGCATTCCCAGTCGAAGGCGACGTTGCCCGGCGCTTCCGGCCACACCTGCGTGGCGCCGGCATCCAGCGCCGTGGCGAGGTCGGTGATGGAGGGCAGGATGTCGTACTCCACCATCACCGCCTCGGCGCCGTCGCGCGCGGCGCGGGGAGTTTCGGCGACGATGAAGGCCACGGGGTCGCCGACATGGCGCACCGTGCCGTCGGCCAGCACCGGGTGCGGCGGCAGCACGCCCTTGGAGCCGTCGCGGTTGTCCAGCTGCACCAGGCAGGGGAGGTTGCCGATCTTGTCGGCCTTGAGGTCGGCACTGGTGTAGACGGCCTTCACGCCCGGGGTGGCCTTCGCGGCGGCCGTGTCGATGCCGGTGATCTTCGCCGCGGCGTGCGGGCTGCGCAGCACCACGCCATACAGCGTGCCGACGGGGGTGATGTCGTCGGTATAGGCGCCGCCGCCTTTCAGCAGGCGCGGATCCTCAACGCGGCGGACAGGCTGGGCAACGCCGAACTGGGTCATGGGCGGTTCTCTCCGTCGGGCTCGCCGATTGGCGGTGGTTCGTTGGTTTACAGCATGTGCGATGCCGACGCCAAAGGCCAAGAGGGGGGAGGCGCCTACTCCGCCGCGCGGGCCGGGGCCTCCGCCACGCGGGCGCGGGTGCGCATCGTCACGAACTCCTCCGCCGCCGTGGGGTGGATGCCCACGGTGCGGTCGAAATCCTGCTTGGTGGCGCCGGCGTTGATGGCAATCGAAATGCCCTGGATGATCTCCGGCGCGTCCTCGCCCAGCATGTGGGCACCCACCACCTTCTGCGTCGCCTGGTCCACCACCAGCTTCATCAGCGTCTTGCGCGGCCGCTTGCTGAGCGTGTGGCGCATCGGCGTGAACTTCTCCACGTAGATGTCGGCCGGGCCGTTCGCCGCGGCCTGCGCCTCCGTGAGCCCCACCGTGGCGATGGGCGGGGTGGAGAACACCGCCGAGGCCACGCGATCCAGATCCCACTTGCGCGGGCCGCGGCCGAACAGCCGGTCGGCCAGGGAATGGCCCTCGGCGATCGCCACCGGAGTGAGGTTGATGCGGTGCGTCACGTCGCCGATGGCGAAGATACTGGGCACGTTGGTGGCGCTGGTCTCGTCCACATGGATCTCGCCATAGGCACCGGCCGTCACCCCGGCGGCTTCCAGGCCGAGGCCCTTGGTGTAGGGCTGGCGACCGAGGGCGGAGAAGACCAGGCCGGTTTCGATGGTCTCGCCGTTGTCCAGCGTCACGCGCCGCTGGGCGCCGGCGGCCTCCACGCGGGCGATGGTGCGGCCGGGATGCAGGCGAATGCCCTGCGCCGCCATGGCCTCGGCCAGGCCCTGGCGCAGCTCCTCGTCGAAGCCGCGCAGCGGCAGGGGCGCGCGATAGACCAGCTCCACCTGCGCGCCGAGCCCCTGGAACAGCCCGGCAAACTCCACGGCGATGTAGCCTGAGCCGGCGATCACGATGTGAGCAGGCAACGAAGGCATGCGGAACACGTCGTCCGAGATCACGCAGTGCTCGGCGCCGGCGAAATCGGGCGGAATCGGCCGGCCGCCGACAGCCACCACGATGTGCTTCGCGGTGACGGTATTGCCCGCCACCTCCACGCTGTGCGGCCCGGTGAGCTTCGCCCGCGCCTCGAACACGGTGCAATTGGCCATCAGCCGCTTGTAGATGCCGTTGAGGCGCGCGATCTCCGCATCCTTGGCCGCGATCAGCTTCGCCCAATCATGCCGCCCCGGCTGCGTGTCCCACCCGAAGCCATGCGAGTCCGCCACCGCGTTGCCGTACTCGCTGGCCATGACCATGAGCTTCTTCGGCACGCACCCCACGTTGACGCAGGTGCCGCCCCAGGCGGCTTCCTCCGCCACCGCCACCTTGGCGCCGTGGGAAGCCGCCATGCGGGCACATCGAACGCCGCCAGAGCCGCCGCCGATGACGAAGAGGTCGAAGTCGTAGGTCATGGAGAAGGCTCCGGTTCGGAAGGAAGCGGTTCTTTTTTGAAAAAAAGAACCAAAAAACTTTTATCCATTGGTCCGGAGACTCCCCGTTCGACACGGGGAGTCGCGGCGGCGATGCAGCGAGGGGAAAAGTTTTTTTGCTTCTTTTTGTTCACAAAAAGAAGCGCTTGCTTCCTTAGGTCCCAATCCCCCCGATCGCCAGGTACTTCACCTCCAAATACTCATCGATCCCCTGGTGCGACCCTTCGCGCCCCAGCCCGGAGGACTTCACCCCCCCGAACGGCGCCACTTCGGTGGAGATGATGCCTTCGTTGATGCCGATCATGCCGTATTCCAGCCCTTCGGCGACGCGGAAGATGCGGCCGATGTCGCGGGCGTAGAAATACGAAGCCAGCCCGAACTCGGTGGCGTTGGCCAGCGCGATGGCTTCCTCTTCCGTGTGGAAGCGGAACAGCGGCGCCACCGGGCCGAAGGTTTCCTCGCGGAAGATCAGCGCCTCGTGCGGCACGTCGGCCAGCAGGGTGGGCTGGAAGAAGGTGCCGCCACGTTCATGGCGCTTGCCGCCGGTGACGATGCGGGCGCCGCGGGCGAGCGCGTCGGCGATGTGCTCCTCCACCTTGGCCACCGCATCGGCGTTGATCAGGGGGCCCTGGGTGACGCCGTCTTCCATGCCGTTGCCCACCTTCAGCGCCTCCACGGCGGCCTTCAGCTTGGCGGCGAAGGCGTCGTACACGCCGTCCTGCACCAGGATGCGGTTGGCGCAGACGCAGGTCTGCCCGGTGTTGCGGTATTTGCTGGCCATGGCGCCTATCACGGCCGCGTCCAGGTCCGCGTCGTCGAACACGATGAAGGGGGCGTTGCCGCCGAGTTCCATCGAGGTCTTCTTGATCGTCGGCGCGCACATGGCCAACAGCTTGGCGCCCACTTCGGTGGAGCCGGTGAAGGTCAGCTTGCGCACCAGCGGGTTGGAGGTCAGCTCCTGCCCCGTGGAGCCGGAGGGGCCGGTGATCACGTTGCACACGCCGGCGGGCATGCCGGCGCGCTCGGCCAGCACGGCGATGGCGAGTGCCGAGAACGGCGTCTGGCTCGCCGGGCGGATCACGCCGGTGCAGCCGGCGGCCCAGCCGGGGCCGGTCTTGCGGGTGATCATCGCGGCCGGGAAGTTCCAGGGCGTGATGGCGGCGAACACGCCGATCGGCTCCTTGGTCACCACGATGCGGCGGCCGCGGGCGTTCTGCGGGATGGTGTCGCCGTAGACGCGCTTACCTTCCTCGGCGAACCATTCGATGAAGCTGGCGGCATAGGCGATCTCGCCCTTGCTCTCCGCCAGCGGCTTGCCCTGCTCGGCCGTCATGATCACCGCAAGGTCATCCGTGTTGGCCAGCATCAGGTCGAACAGCCGACGCAGGATGGCGGCGCGTTCCTTGGCCAGCATGGCGCGCCAGGCGCCCTGGGCGCGGTGCGCGGCCTCAATGGCGCGGCGGGTTTCGGCGGTGCCCATGGCGGGCACGGTTCCGACAACCTCCCCGGTGGCGGGGTTGCGCACGGTCAGCGTGGCGCCGCTGTCGGCCTCCACCCATTTTCCGTCGATGTAGTTGGCCTGCCGGAACAGGCTGGGGTCCTTGAGCGGAAGGGGGGCGACCTGGTTCAGCATGGGGCGGGTTCCTCGCCTGGAGATGGTCAACAGATAGGACGGAACGCGGCCGATGTCAGCGTGCCAGCAGGTCGTCCAGGAAGGTCAGCCCCGCGGCAAAGCCGGGGCGCAGGTGCTTGTCGTCGGCGAATTTGGGCGCGCCTTCGTGCAGGGGGGGGCAGGCGGGGCCGGCGCCGCAGATATCCCGCATCGGATCGCGCAGCTCCGCGCCGTGGCGGGCGGCGATGGCGCGCAGGCGCTCGGCGTGCGGGGGGGCGAGTTCCGCCAG
>CANHCJ010000281.1 GCA_947458025.1 Rhodospirillales bacterium
ATGCAGCTCTGGGGCCAGCGCCCCGGCGAGGCCACGCCCACCAGCCTCGGCCTGCTGCCGCGCACGCCGGGCCGCGTCACCTTCCCCGCCCCGGCCCTGCGCCCGGTGAACGACATGCTGATCGCCATCAGCCTGGAGCCCGAGGGCGGCTCGCCCACCGGCCAGCCCACCGGCCCGATCCTGTTCTTCGGCCGCCTGATCGCGGCCCCGCCGAACTGAAGCCGCGCTCCCCCCCTGGCGCAACCGGGGGCGGGATGCTTCTCTTCCGGGCACAGAATCCCGGAGCACGCCCGCCATGGACTACACCCCGCTGCGCATGGACCCCTCCCTGCCGCCGCTCAGCGTCAATCTCTATTCCGACACGCAAACGAAGCCCACGCCGGCCATGAAGGCCGCGATGCTGGCCGCCGAGGTGGGCGACGAGCAGTTCGGCTGGGACCCCACCACCAACCTGCTGCAGGAGCGCATGGCGGCGCTGATGGGCAAGGAGGCCGCGCTGTTCCTGCCCAGCGGCACCATGTGCAACCAGATCGCCATCGCCACCCATTGCCGCCCCGGCGACGAGATCCTGGCGCATGAAACGGCGCACATCCTCACCAGCGAGGGCGGCGCGGTCGGCGCCATCACCGGCGCGCAGATCACCGGGCTCAAGGGCGCGCGCGGCCAGTTCGATGCGGATGCGCTGCGCGCCGCCATCCGCCCGCGCACCCGCTACTCGCCGCCGCAGACCCTGATGGAGATCGAGCAGACCGCCAATTCCGGCGGCGGCGCGGTGTGGAAGGTGGAGACGATCAACCAGCTCTGCGCCATCGCGCACGAGCACGGCCTGCGCACCCACATGGACGGCGCGCGGCTGATGAACGCCTGCGTCGCCGCCGGCGTTTCGGCCAAGGACATGGTGGCGGGCATGGACAGCCTGTGGCTCGACTTCACCAAGGGCCTCGGCACCGGCGTGGGCGCGGTGCTGTGCGGCAGCAAGGAGTTCATCGGCGCGGCCTGGCGCTGGAAGCAGCGCCTCGGCGGCTCCATGCGCCAGTCCGGCATGCTGGCCGCCGGCTGCATCCACGCGCTGGACCACCACATCGACCGCCTGGCGGACGACCACGCCAACGCCAAGCGCCTCGCCCGGGGCCTGGCCCAGCTGCCCGGCATCACGGTGGAGGAGCCGGAGACCAACCTGGTGTTCTTCAACACCCAGGGCGCCGGCCTCACCGCCGCCGAGCTGTCCGACCGCGCCCGCGCCCATGGCGTGGCCGTCAGCACCAACGGCAAGTACCGCGTGCGCGCCTGCACGCATCTGGACGTGACCGCGGCCGACATGGACATGGCGGTGCAGGTGATCGGCACGGTGGTCAAGGCGGTCTGATCCGTCGGCGCCGGGGGCGGGCCAGCCCCCGGCGTGGCGGCTGGCCGGTCCTACTGCGTCCGCTGCGTCCGGGTCGTCGTCGTCACGGTGGAAGGCGAGCTGGCAACCGTGGGCGGTTGCTGCGTCACGACGCGCTCGGTGGTGGTGCTCACCGTCTCGCCGCCGCCGCATGCCGCCAGCGCCAGCCCGACCGCGGCCAGCGCCAGCAGGCCCGGCAGCGAACGCCCCGGTCCGATCTTCCTGTGCGTCAACATTCCCGATCCTCCTGTTTGCGGTGCCGTCGCGGGCGCGGTCACGGCCGCGTGGTCGTGGTGGTGGTGCTCCGCTCGGTGGTCACGGGTGGCGCCGGCGGCGGCGTGGTCGTCGTCACGCTCTGGCTCGACACTCCGCCGGGAATGGCGGTGGTCGACTGCTCGCGCCGCATCTGCGATCCGTCGGGATGGGTGGTCGTCTGCGAGCGCGTCTCGCTCAGGATGCCCGGCGGAGGTGCCACCATCACACCCGGCGCGGGCACGACCACCACCACCGGGGGGGTCACCGTCGTCGTCGTCGTCGAAGAGGTTGATTGCGCCGCCGCGGGCGCCAGCACCGAAGCCGCCACGAGACACACTCCCGCAGTCGCGGCGAGATACGCCGCAGCACCAGATGAACGAGACATGAAAACTCCAGAATGCCATGAGGGCCGGTCACGCACCGCCACGCCTCGGGGCCGGTGGCCCCGTTCCGGAGCAGGACGTGACGTCAAGGTCTGAACGCAATCGGAGAGGTTGCGTTCCCGGACACACGCAGTCCGGGATCGCAACGGTTAGGGCAGCAGCCCATCAGACGGGATCATCTGATGGGCTTAAGTTGCTCGCCAAAACAAAGACCTGGAGCAGAAGGCGCCCCTCTATCCGGTCGGCTTCCGCTCCGGATGCCGCCCGCGCTCCAGGATCTCGAGCGTGTATTCCTTGTAGGTCATGCCGAGCTGCTCGGCCCGCTCCAGCCGGCGCAGCGCGATCTCCCGCGGCGGGGTCTTCCACGCCGCCTTGTGCCGCTTGCGCCAGATCCAGCCCTTCCAGGAGACCTCGCCGGGGTCCTCCTCTTCCAGCGGCGGGCCGCCGTTGTCGCCGATCTTCGCGTCACGCATCGGCCGGCAGTTCCTTGAACATGAAGATCGTCCGCTCAGGCACGCCGTGGATGCTGAGCGCGTAGTTCGGCACGATCCCGGCCACGCGCCAGCCGAGCGCCAGGTAGAGCTGCTCCGCCTCCACCCCGGCGGTGTCCAGCACCAGCGTCCGCTTGCCGTCCGCCTGCGCCATCGCCTCGGCTTCCCGCATCAGCCGCTGCGCCAGCCCGCGCCGCCTTGCCGCGGGATGCACCAGCACCTTGGCGATCTCGCCGCGCTGGCGCCCGTTCGGCGGCATGCCCAGGATCAGCGTGGTGGTGCCCAGGATGCGCCCGCCCTCGCGCGCCACCAGCACGCGCTTGTCGCCGCTGGCCACCGCGCCGCGCTGCCCCTCCCAGAAGCGCCGCGCCTCGGCCATGGCGAAGGGCAGCACGAAGCCCACGCTCGCCCCCTCCAGCACGCTGGCGTGGAGCACCTCGGCCAGCCCGTCGAGCGCGGCCTCGAAGCTTTCCGTCGTCAGTTGTTCGATCACGGCCGGCACACCACCAGGCAGTAATGCGCGCCATCGGCCGCCGGCGCGCGGAAGCGGGTGGGGCCGAACAGCCGGAAGCGCAGGCAATCCCCGCGCTCCAGCCGGTGCGTGCTGCCTTCCACGGTCAGCTCCAGCACCCCGCCGAGCACCCAGATATGCTGTTCCAGCCCCTGCACCCCGGGGGCGGCATAGGCGATGTCGGCGCCCGGCGGCAGCCGTGCCTCCACCAGCTCCGCATCGAACCCGGCCGCCGGCGGCGAGACGCTGCGCCGCACATATCCCGTTTCGGGATCGGTCCACACCGGCTGCTCCGCGGCGCGCAGCAGCTTCGCCGGCTCCGCCTCCACCTCGGCCAGCAGCCGCGACATCGTCCGCCCATAGGCGGTGCACAGCCGCCCCAGCAGCGCCGCCGTCGGGCTCGTCTCGCCGCGCTCCAGCCGCGACAGCGTGGCGCGCGCAATCCCGGCCTTCTGCGACAGCTGGTCCAGCGACCACCCCCGCTCCGCCCGCAGGGAGGCCAGCCGTGCGGCCAGCCGGGTATCCAATGCCGTGTCCAACACATCTTCCATATCCGGGAGAATTTCCCGAATACGGGATGCGCGTCAAGCCGGAACCTGCATCTCCGCCGCGATCGCCGTGATGTCGCCCGCCTCCAGCGTCTCCTGCGCCAGCAGCTTGCGTGCCGTGGCATCCAGCAGGATGCGCCGTTCCGTCAGCACCGCCACCGCACGCCCGAAGGCGCGTTCGGCGATGTCGTGCACCTCGCGGTCGATCGTGCTGGCCGTGCTGTCGGCATAGGCGCGCTCCGCGGGCAGCGCCATGCCGCCGAGGAAGCCGCGCTGGTCGCGCTCGTAGGTCACGTGGCCGAGATCGGGCGACATGCCGTACTGCACCACCATCGCCCGCGCGATCTCCGTCACCCGGCGCAGGTCGTCCGCCGCCCCGGTGGAGAGGTGATGGAACACGATCCACTCCGCCGCCCGCCCGCCCAGCAGCACGGCCATCTTGCCCTCCAGCTCCTCGCGCGTGACCACGTAGCGGTCCTCGGTCGGACGCTGGATGGTGTAGCCCAGCGCCCCGATCCCGCGCGGGATGATGGAAACCTTGTGCACCGGGTCGCTGCCCGGCAGCGCCATGGCCACCAGGGCGTGGCCCATCTCATGGAACGCCACGATCTCGCGCTCCTTCGGGTTCAGGATGCGGTTGCGCTTCTCGAGGCCCGCGATGATCCGCTCGATGGCGTTGTTGAAGTCGGCCATCCCCACTGCCTCGCCGTCGCGCCGCGTGGCCAGCAGGGCCGCCTCGTTCACCAAATTGGCCAGGTCCGCCCCGGTGAAGCCGGGCGTCAGCGCCGCCACCTGCTCCTCGTTCACGTCGGGCGCCAGCTGGATCTTCTTCATGTGCACGCCCAGGATCTGGATGCGCCCCTTCTTGTCCGGCTTGTCCACCAGCACCTGGCGGTCGAACCGCCCGGCGCGCAGCAGCGCGGGGTCCAGGATCTCCGGCCGGTTGGTGGCGGCCAGCAGCACCACGCCCGACTTCGTGTCGAACCCGTCCAGCTCCACCAGCAGCTGGTTCAGCGTCTGCTCCTTCTCGTCGTTGCCGCCGCCGCCCAGCCCGGGCATGCGGCTGCGCCCCATCGCGTCCAGCTCGTCGATGAAGATGATCGCGGGTGCGCGCGTGCGAGCCTGCTCGAACAGGTCGCGCACGCGCGCCGCGCCGACGCCCACGAACATCTCCACGAACTCGCTGCCGGAGATGGAGAAGAACGGCACCTTGGCCTCCCCCGCCACCGCCTTGGCCAGCAGCGTCTTGCCGGTGCCGGGCGGGCCCACCAGCAGCACGCCCTTGGGCATCCGCCCGCCGAGCCTGCCATAGCGGCCGGGGTCGCGCAGGAAGTCCACCACCTCCTGCAGCTCCTCCTTGGCCTCGTCCACCCCGGCCACGTCGGCGAAGGTCACGCCGGTGTCGGTTTCCACGTACACCTTGGCCCGGCTCTTGCCGATCGACATCAGCCCGCCGCCCAGCCCGCCGCCCGCGGCCATGCGCCGCATCACGAACCACCAGATGCCCACGAACAGCGCCACCGGCACCACCCAGGAGAGCAGGTCGCGCAGGAAGGTGCTCTCGATCTGCCCGGTCACCTTCACGCCGAACCGGCCCAGCTCGTCGGCGAAGCCCTCCTCCACCCGCGTGGTGGAGAAGCGCGTCTGCCCGCCCGGCAGCGCCTCCTTTACCACGCCGGTGATGAACCGGTCGGAGACCGCCACCTCCGCCACCTTGCCGTCGCGCAGCAGCTGCTGGAATTCGCTGTAGGAAATCGGCTGCGTGCCGACGAACCCCGCGATCACGCTCTGCAGCAGCAGGATGCCCACGAAGGCGGCGACGAAATACCAGACGTTGAACGTCGTCTTCTTGTCCATTGCAGGCGATCCATGAAAGACGAGGTCGTGCAGCCTAACAGCCCGGGCCGCTACCAGCCCAGCCAGCCCGCGGCCCAGGCCAGCAGCTCCGCGCTGGCGAAGATCAGCAGCAGGTTCCAGGCCACGCCCAGCACCGAGAGCACCAGCCCCAAAGCGATCGCCGCGCCATCGCGTTCCATCAGCCCGAGCCCGATCGCCACCACGGCCAGCGCCGGCGGGTGGTTGCCGAAGGGCAGCGGCACCGCCAGCGCCAGGCCCTGCACCACCAGCACCAGCCCCAGCAGCCGCCGCGCCGGCGGCGAGGTGAGGCCTTCCAGCCGCCCGCGCAGCAGCCAGCGCTCCGCCCGCTCCAGCCA
>CANHCJ010000282.1 GCA_947458025.1 Rhodospirillales bacterium
CGGCGCTCCAGCCGCGCGCCCGGCTCCAGCCGCATGCCCAGCGCCAGGACCGGCGCATCCGGGTCGGCCGCGGCGGGCATCGGGGCGGTGCCCTTCAGCACATTCGCCTGCCCGTCCTCCCCCAGCCACGTCGTCGCCGCCCCGGCATCCGCGCCACGCCGCCCGGTCACGGCATCGGCCAGCGTTGCCGCCTCCATCACCACCACGGCGCCGCGCCCCTGGTTGGCCAGGCTGTAGGTGAAGACAATGCGGTCCTCCACCCGGGCGATGTCGCAGGTGAGGCTCACCTCCCCCGCGCTCGTGCTGATGCTCGGCACCGGGGTTCAGTCCGGCCGCGGATAGGCGCCGCCGCGCACCATCAGGTGCAGCCCGCGCGCGGCGAAGCGGCAGGAAAGGCGCGTGAGCAGCGGCAGCGTGCCGCGCACGCCGATATCCACGTGCTCCGGCGCATAGGGCACCGGCGCCGGCACGAACCCGGGCGGCACCTTCGCCAGCACGTCCACCGCCAGCCGCAGCCCCTCGATCTCCACCAGGCGGTAGTCGCGCAGGTTGCCGATCGCGTAGTACGCGCTGTGCTCGGCCAGCGGCAGCGCCAGCGTCAGCGTGCGCTCCAGCCGCTCCCCCGGGGCCAGCCGGCGCATCAGCGGCATCACCACGCCGGGCACGTCGCGCTCCTCCGGCAGTGGCGCCACGCCCTTCAGCACGGTGGCGTAGCGGTCCGGCGAGAGCCACACCGCCACCGCGCCGGGGTCGGCGCTGGCGGTGCGGGCCTTCGGGTCGATGCGCATCCCGGCATCGCTCACGAAGGCATCGCCATGCCCGCCATTGGCCAGGCTGTAGGTGAACACGATGCTCTCGCCCTGCTTCTCCGGCGCGCAGGTGAGGGTGATGCCGTCGCGAACGTCGGTGCCGGCCATGGCGTTGCTCCCCTTGCCGTCAGACGCCGGCGAAGCTGTGGTCGTGGCGATGATAGTCGTCAGGACGGCCAGGCCACGGGCCACGCTCGTCGCGATAGGTGTTCTCGTCCTGGATGGTGTTGAATTCCTCGTCGTTGGTGAAGCCGTCGGTGCGCGGCGTGTTGCGCTGGTTGGTGCCGTGGGCGTTGTGCTCGGCATGCTTCATCTCATGGAACAGGGCCACGTCCGAGGGCGCGTTCGTGGTTGTCCCCGGCGCCGGGAAGTCGCTCGGCGTGAAGTTCACATTGCTGTTCGTGCCCACGCCGTTGGTGCGGTCGGCCGGGTTCGTCGCCGTGGCGCCGGTGTCCAGCACCGTGCCGGCCGGGTCGCGCGGCTGGATCGCCACGGTGCGCCCGCTGCCGCCGATGCTCTGGATCATGGCGTTGCCGCTCGGCGTGTCGTTGATCGTGGCGAGGTCGCTGGCCACCGCATCCACATAGGCCGGGTCGGTGCTGTTGATCACAACGCCCGGGAAGGCCTGCCAGGTCCCGTTCGGCAGCGGCGTCAGGCTGAAGCCGTGCCGCGCCGCCGCGGTATGCGTGCGCCGCCCGCCGCCCGGCCGCGGCGGATGCAGCGCCAGCCAGTTCGGCGGGTCGCCCGGGTCCGCCACGGCGGCGTCCAGCGGCTCGGTGATCGTGACGTTGCCGGTGCTGTCCGGCGAGCCGCCGGAGTTGATCTGCACCATGCTGCCCTTGATCCACACGCCGGCGGGGTCCACCACCACGAAGTTCCCGCCCACCTTCAGCGTGATCTTCTGGCTCGCCTCCACCACCACCTTCTGCGCGTTGATGGTGGCTTCGCTGCCGACGATGTTGTTCCACTTGGCCTTGAACTCGAAGGCCACGTCGGATTTCACGCTCACCTGCATCGCCGCGTCCACCGCCTCGTAGCGCGCATCGCCCACATGCAGGTCGTAGGTGGCGCCGGTGGTCATCACGAACCCGCCGCCGCCCTTGCCGGTGTCGGGGTCCTTGCCGCCGATGTTGATGTGGCGGTTGCCGTACACGCGCTCGAAGTAGTTGCTGAACGCCGTCACGTCCATCCGGCCCTGGGAGCGCATCAGCCACTGCTCCTCGTGCCAGGTGTCGTCGAAGCGCAGCATGTGGAAGCGGGATTTCTGCCCGTCCGGCCGCGGGGTGGATTGCGTCTTGATGCCGCTGCGCCGCTGCGTGGTCTGCGCCACGGAGTTCTCCGGCCGCACCGGCCCCGGCGGCGGCGAGGCGGGCGCGCCGCTTGGCGGGTCGAAGGGCTGCTGGCTGCCGGCGTTGTACAGCCGCCCGGTCACGATCGGCCGGTCGGGGTCGCCGTCGATGAACTCCACCAGCACTTCCTGGCCCACCCGCGGCGGGAACTGCGTGCCCCACTTGCCGCCGGCCCAGCCCTCGGTCACCCGCAGCCAGGCCGAGGTCTGGCCCTTGGCATCGCCCTTCTCGTCGCGGTCCCAGGGGAACTTCACCTTCACCCGGCCCCACTGGTCGGTATGGATCTCCGCCCCGCCCGGCCGCTCCATCCCGTTCGGCCCCACCACCACGGCGGTGTGCGGCCCCATGATGCGCGGCTTGGCCGTGGTGCGCGGCGGCCGGAACGTCACCTCCTCGGGGATGGCGATGAAGCTGTTGCCGAACTGGCTCTTCTTCTCCAGCAGCCGCTTGAAGAAGTTCACGATCGGGTCGGTGAAGATCCCGATCAGGCTGGACAGGATGCCGCCCTTCGCCGCCTCGCCGATCTTCTCCAGCGTGGTGAGGAACTTGCGGCTCAGCACCTCCTTCACCCCGCCGGTGGCATCCTTGGCCTCGTTCGCCGCCGCCATGCCCAGCGTCTTGGCGGTGTCCGTCGTCCACAGCCCGTTCCAGATCCCGGCCAGCACCTCGCCGAAATTCTGCCCGTCGTAGCTGCGGTCCATCGCGGTGAACTGCAGCGAGGTCAGCAGGTAGGCCTTGCCCTTCTCCTCCGGCAGCGCCTCGTGATCGGCCAGCTTGAAGCGCAGCCCCGGCGCCATCGGCAGCACCTGGCTGGCGCCCTGCACCGCGTGCACCTGGCTCTCCTCGGCCTGCATGCGCCGCAGCGTGAAGCGCTGCAGGTCGGCGCTCACCTCGATGTGCTGCGGGAAGTCGTAGCGCTTGAAGATGTTGTTCGCCGCCGGGATCTTCACCTGCGTCTTCGCCTCCTGGGCGATCGGCGGGTTGGCCGGGCTGGTGAAGCTGAAATCGCCCAGCACCCAGGCCCCGGTGCGCCGGTCGAAGGCATGCTCCCAGGCGTGGATGCGCCCTTCCTTCTGGTCGTTGCCGGCCGAAAGGTCGAACGGCTCCAGCTTCTCGAACTCCAGCCGGTCGTCGCCCAGCACCAGCGTGCTGCCGGTCTCCTCGTGCCGGTAGCAGTACCAGATGCCGTTCTCCTCCATCAGCCGCGAGACGAACTCGAAGGCGGTCTCGCGGCACTGCACGCAGTATTCCATCTTCGGGTAGTCGGCGGCCTTCACGCGCGAGAAATCCACCAGCCCCAGCCCGTGCTCCTTGAACACGGCCTGGAGCACGTCCACCACCGTCATGTCCTGGAAGATGCGGAAGTCGCTGGAGAAGTTCAGCAGCGCCAGGAACGGCACGATCTCCGCGCGGTACACCCGGAACTTCTTGCCGCGCATCCCGGCCGACTGGAAGCCGCGGATGAAGCCGGCACGGAAGCGGAACGGCGTTTCCTTCTTGGTGTCCAGCCGCATCCCGATGGAGGCGCTGGCGCCGATCATCGTGCCGGGGTCGATCACCCGGTGGATGTCCTCGCACAGCAGCTCCACCTTGTAGCTGTAGGGCCGCGAGATGCCCTCCTGCCCCACCACCGCCAGCAGCAGCAGCGTGTCCTTGGGCAGCCCCGCCGAACTGTCGAAGCGCAGCGTCCGGTCGTCCTGGGTCAGCGTATCGGCCATCGCCCGCGCCGCGCCTCAGGGAACCATGGTCTGCGTCTGGCCGGGGAAGGAGATCGTGATCACCCCGCCGAACACGCAGTTGCAGATGGAAGGGTTGTCCAGCGTCACCTCGTTGGTGTTGTTGACCGTGATCCCACCGGGGCTCCAGGGGCTGGGCGTGTTGGGCACGCAGGGCATCGGCGTCAGCACCCCCATGGCGGCGGAGGTGGCCGAGGCCACGGCCGGATTGCCCATCGACATGCAGGTGCCGAAGGGCAGGATGTTCACCATCGGCTTGTGGTCCATGATGGTGGCGGATGGCTGGTTGGCCACGTTCACGCGCCGCACCGGCAGCACCACCAGCGTCGAAGGCGCCGCCCCGAAGCTGCACATCAGCTTCGCCCCGTTCACCACCTGGATCGGCATCGCCGCCCCCTCCGCGCCACCTACCTCAGTATGCGCGGCCCCGGTCCATTGCGAAAGTAAACTGCGCGCGTGCCACGCCGCCGGAATCGCCCATGGGCGAGAGGGGGGATGCTGGTGCCGACGGTCAGGATTGAACTGACGACCTACTGATTACGAATCAGTTGCTCTACCACTGAGCTACGTCGGCCCCTTGCAGGCGGCCTTTGGCCGAGGCGCGCATATACCCCCATGCCCTCCCCGTCGCAACCGCGTATCGCGCAGTTCAGGCCGCGGGTGGCGTAAGCTCCAGCTGCGGCGGCGGCTTGCGGATCGCCCCGATCAGGCTGCGCACCTCCGCGCGCGCCGCCACGTGGCTCATCCCCAGGCTGATCCCCAGCCCCGCCTCCTTCACGTCCATCAGCGTCAGCCCCTGCAGGTACAGCTCGCGGAAGATCACCCGCTCGCCGAACCCGCGCACCGTCCGGAACCCGATGCGCTTGGCCAGCGCGTCCAGCGTCGCCCCCACGTCGCGCTTGTTGCGCGCCTCGCCGGCCCCCAGCCGGTTGCGCATCACGATCCAGTCGATCCGCCCGCGGTCCCGCGCGAAGCGCCGCTTGCGCGCCTCCCACACCATTTCGCTGTAGATGCTCGGCTGCACGATGTCGTGCCGGTCCGGGTCCACCTTCGCCAGCATCGCGAAATCCACGAAGCTGTCGTTGATCGGCGTCACCAGCGTGTCCGCATGCGCATGCCCCAGCCGCGACAGGTAGGTGTCGCTCCCCGGGCAGTCGATCACCACGATCTCGCAGTCGCGCGAAAGCCCCTCCAGCGCCGCGGCGAACTGCTCGCGTTCCTCCGCCTCCGCCTCCGCCCGGCTGTCGCGCTCGCTGCGGTGCACCGCCGCCCGCCGCGGCATCGGCAGCGCCACCCCCTTGGCCGCCGCGAAGGCCTCGCGCGCCGCCAGGTAGCCGCCCAGCGTCGCCTGCCGCGCATCCAGGTCGATCGCCCCCACGCGGTAGCCGTCGCGCAGCAGCCCCACGATCAGGTGCATCGCCGCGGTGGATTTGCCGGAGCCGCCCTTCTCGTTGCCGAGAACGATCACCTGCGCGCGCTGTTCGATCGAAACCGTGGCCACTTGCCGCTCCCCCGGGGGCGCATGGCCGGCCGAACCCGCTGGCCGCCACGCGATATCCCGCGGCTTATGCCAAGCCCCCGCGCCAGCGTCCACGCACCGCGCCGCCCTCAGCGCGTACGCGGCATCTCCTCGCGCAGCAGCATGATCGCCCGCCGCAGCCGCATCACCCCGGGCCGGATCTGCCCCTGCGCGCACAGCCGGTCGCCCTCGGCCGCCAGCACGTCGGCCTCCGCCAGTGGAAACCGCCGCGTTTGGCGCAGCTGCCCCGCCCGTGCCGAAAGCTCGTCGCAGTATTCCCGCGTGTTCGTGATCACCCGCGGCGTGTCGGACATGGCCTCGCCCTGCACCCGCACCGGCCCGCCGCCCCCCGGCGGCAGCGTC
>CANHCJ010000283.1 GCA_947458025.1 Rhodospirillales bacterium
CCCCGGCCGCGCGGGCCGGGGCGCATCCGTTCGGTGGCGGGCCGGCGCGGGGCCGGCCCGGCCGGTCACGCCTCGGGCGCGACGCCGACGTACTTGTACTGGGCCGAGGGGTCGTCCAGCTTCTTCGTGTCGTCCTTCTTGATCTGGTAGACGCTGACGATCTTGCTCTTGATGTCGCCGTTGGCGTCGAACTCCACCGTGCCCATGATCGTGCTGACGCGCACGTTCTGCAGCGCGTCGCGCAGCGCTTCGCGGGTGACCGGCTTGTTCGCCGCGGCGAGCGTGCGGGCGGCCTCGATGATGGCCTCCGCGCCGGCATGGGCGGTGATGGTGTAGTTGTCCGGCTGGCTCTTGAAGCGCTCCACGTAGAGCTTGTTCCAGCCGGCCATCGAGGGGTCGCCGACCAGCTCGGGGCTCGCCTGGGTGGCGTACCAGCCCTCCACGGCGGGGAAGCCGCCGGCGGTGAGGAAGTCGGTGCCCCAGATGCCGTCGCCGCCGCCCTTGATGACGTTCGGGATGATGTCGTACGCCTGCTTGGCCACCTTCACCCCGGCGAGCGTGACGCCGCCGTAGTAGAGCGCCTGGGCGTTCAGCGCCTTCACCTTGGTGAGCACGGAGGCGTAGTCGGGCGCGCGCGGGTCGAGCCGGTCGCGGCCGAGCACCTGGAGGCCCTTCTTGCGGGCCTGGCCCTCGAAGGCATCGGCGATGCCGACGCCGAAGGCGCCGCTGTCGTCGAGGATGTAGATCGACTTCACCTTCAGCACGTCGGCGAAGAAGTTGGCCATGTTCGGGCCCTGGTAGGCATCGGTGGTGACGGTGCGGAAGAACACCGCCTTGCCGTTCGGGCGGAACTGGCTGGCGAATTTCGGGTCGGTGATGTCGGGGTTGGTGGCCGAGGGCGAGATGATCGGCAGGCCGCCGCTGGAGAGGATGGGCGACATCGCCTTGCCGACGCCGGACATCATCGGGCCGATGGCGGCGAGGATGGCGCGGTCGGAGACCATGCGGCGGGCGTTGATGGCGCCCTGGGCGGGGTCGTACTGGCCGGCGGTGGCGGTGGCGTCGTCGAACTTCTCGATGCGGAAGACGTGGCCCTTCACGATCTTGCGGGCGTTCGCACTGTCGAAGGCCATCTGCGCGCCGTTGGCGATGCGCTGGGCGCCGAGCGCGTCGGCGCCGGTGAAGGACAGGTTGAGGCCGATCTTGATCACCTTGTCGGCGCCCTGCGCCATGGCATCGGTGCCGAAGGCGGAGGCCGCGGCGGCGCCGGCTGCCGCCTTGAACGCGTTACGACGGGTCAGCATGCAGACTCTCCTTGGTGCGGCAGGGTCCTGCCGGGGGGTGGAACGAAGCGGCACGGCCCTGGGGGCCGCAATCATGTCGGGAAAATGACATGATCGTAAGGCAAGCCTGCCGCGCATTTCGCGCAGGCGCAAGCGGTCTGCTGCGCGCCTTGTGCGGCGCCGCATGCTAGAAGCCCCGCCATGGCGCCTCCCTTGTTGTTCCTGTCTGACATCTTCCTCACGCTTGGCACCACGCCGCTGCTGCGCGGGGCGGAGATCGCGGTGGCGCCCGGGGACCGGCTGTGCCTGGTCGGGCGCAACGGTTCCGGCAAGTCCACGCTGCTGAAGGTGGCGGCGGGGCTGCTGCAGGCGGATTCCGGGCAGCGCTTCGTGCAGCCCGGCGCCACGGTGCGCTACCTGCCGCAGGAGCCTGATCTTGCGGGATTCGAGACAACGCTCGCCTATGCCGAGGCGGGGCTGGGGCCGGGCGATGACCCGCACCGGGTGCGTACGTTGCTGGAGGCGCTGGGGCTTACCGGCGCCGAGCACCCTGCCCGGCTTTCCGGCGGCGAGGCGCGGCGGGCGGCGCTGGCGCGCGTGCTGGCGCCCTCGCCCGACATCCTGCTGCTGGACGAGCCGACCAACCACCTGGACCTGCCGGCGATCGCGTGGCTCGAGGAGGAGCTGGCCTCCCTGCGTTCGGCCATGGTTCTGATCAGCCACGACCGGCGGCTGCTGGAATCGCTCTCGCGCGGGATCGTGTGGCTGGATCGCGGCATGGCGCGGCGGCTGGACCGCGGCTTCGCGCATTTCGAGGCCTGGCGCGACGAGACGCTGGAGCAGGAGGCGACGGCGCGCCACAAGCTGGACCGCAAGCTGGTGATGGAGGAGGACTGGCTGCGCTACGGCGTGGCGGCGCGGCGCAAGCGCAACGTGCGGCGGCTGGCGGACCTGCATGAGCTGCGCGCGCGCACCAGGCAGCTGCGCGGGCCGGCGGGCGGGCCGAAGCTGGCGGCCTCCGAGGGTGAGATTTCCGGCCGGATGGTGGTGGTGGCCGACGGGGTGTCGAAATCCTTCGGGGACAAGGCGGTGGTGCGCAATGTCACCACGCGGGTGCTGCGCGGCGACCGGCTGGGGATCATCGGCGCGAACGGGGCCGGCAAGACCACGCTGCTGAACCTGCTGACCGGGGCGATGGCGCCCGATTCCGGGGAGGTGAAGCTCGGCGCCGGGCTGCAGATGGTGACGCTGGACCAGCGGCGCGATTCGCTCGACCCGGATGCCACGCTGGCCGATACGCTGACCGGCGCGAACGGGCGGCGCGGCGGCGACCAGGTGATCGTGAACGGCCAGGCGCGCCACGTGATCGGCTACATGAAGGACTTCCTGTTCCCGCCGGAGCAGGCGCGCACGCCGGTGGGGGTGCTCTCGGGCGGGGAGCGCGGGCGGCTGGCGCTGGCGGTGGCGCTGGCCAAGCCGGGCAACCTGCTGGTGCTGGACGAGCCGACCAACGACCTCGACCTCGAAACCCTGGAACTGCTGCAGGAGCTGCTGGCGGACTATCCCGGCACGGTGCTGCTGGTGAGCCACGACCGCGACTTCATCGACCGGGTGTGCACCAGCGTGCTGGTGGCCGAGGGCGACGGGCGCTGGCAGGACTATGCCGGCGGGTGGAGCGACATGCTGGCCCAGCGCGGGGCGCCGCCCTGGCTGCCGGTGGGCACGATGCCGGCGCGGGAGGCGAAGGCCAGGGCGGCCCCTGCCCCATCCGCGCCCGCGTCCCCTTCGAAGAAAATGAGCTTCAAGGACAAGCACGCGCTGGAACAGCTTCCGGCACAGATGGAGAAGCTGCAGGCGGAGATCGGGCGGCTGCAGGCGCGGCTGGCGGACCCGGACCTCTATGCCCGCGACCCGGCGGCCTTCGGCAAGGCGAGCGAGGCGCTGACGCGGGCCACGGGGGAATTGGCCGCGGCGGAGGAGCGGTGGCTGGAGTTGGAGATGCTTCGGGAGTCGCTCGAAGCAAGCTAAGCGGCTCTTTTTTGAAAAAAAGAACCAAAAAACTTTTCCCCGTTTGCGCCGGGGCTAGCCTGGGCGCAAACGGGGAAAGTCTTTTTGTTTCTTTTTCTTCAGAAAAAGAAGGACTTCCTTACTTCTCGACGTCGCCCCCGGCATCGACCCAGGACTTGAACTGGCCGAGGTTGCGCACGTCAGTGTATCCCATGTCCTGCAGCGTCTTGCCGGCCAGGGCCGAGCGGCCGCCGGAGGCGCAGTAGACGATCACGGTGCGGTCCTTGCGGAAGGCGGGGTCGTGGCTGGGCATCTCGGGGTCGGCCTTGAACTCGATCAGGCCGCGCTGGGCGTGGACGGCGCCCTTCACCTTGCCCTGGGCGACTTCCGTGCCGTCGCGCACATCGACGACGAGGGCGCCCTTGGCGATGAGGTCGCGCGCCTCCTCCGGGGAGATCCGGGGGACGGAGGCGTTGGCGGCGGCGAGCAGGTCCTTGGCGGTCAGGGCCATGGGCGAATCTCCTGGTTGATGGCGGTGTAGGTAGGTGCGCGGGGCGGCCGGGACAATCAGCGGCGCACGCGCAGGGGCGAGCCGGCGGCCTTGAAGCGGGCGTCGATGGCGTCGAGGTCGATGGCGCCGGCGGGGTCGGCGCGGCGCGGCTGGCTGGCCAGGCCCGGCTCGCGGTCCCGGCGCCAGAGCTTCAGCAGGCGGTCCAGCTCGTCCAGCGGGGTGGGGTGGTCGTCGGCGCGGATGCAGAGGTCGGGGAAGTCTTCCGTGGTGAACAGGCGCATGGCGGCGGATTGCTGGCCGCGGGCGTCGCCGCCGGCGCGCTGGCCGGCCTGCATGGCGGCGAGCAGGCGCTCGGGCAGCTTCAGCCCGCCCTCGGCAAGGAAGGTGGCCAGCGTGTCCCCCACCACGGCCCCGTTGGCCAGCATGTTGCCGGCGACGCTGACGGCGGGGCCGGATTTGTGGCCGCACCACATCACGCAGTTGTCGCCGGTCCAGGCGGCGGTGCGGCCGTGGCGGTCGATGGCGTGGACCTGGCGCAGGCCGCTGCCCTCGTCGCTGGCGATGGCGCCGCGGATGGCCTGTTCCGGGGAGAGGCCGCGGGCCATGGCATCGAGGATGGCGGGGCCGAGATAGCGGTTGGAGAAGGACTGGCTGGCCACCGCGCCGACGCCGGGGCGGATATGCGGCACGCTGGCGCCGACGGCGAAGTTGCAGGTGGCGACGGCGACGGCAAAGGCGCCGCTGGCGGGGTCGTGGGTGACGATGGACCAGGTCATGCGGGCTCCGGAGGCGTTGGGCGTTCGGCTTGACAGCATCGCGGACCGCCCGGACGCTGTCCATCCACGCAGCGGGCGATGGAGCGGCATGCGGCACGGCTGGGGAGCGGGGCGCTGGCTGGCCGGGATGGCCCTGCTGCTGCTCGCCGCCGGCACGGCGCGGGCCACCGAGCTGCGGCGCGTGACACTGGACTCCGCCGTGCTCGGGCGGGCCTGGGAGATGGCGGTGTACCTGCCGCAGGGGCACGAGACGAGCGGGCGGCGCTATCCGCTGCTGCTGTTCATGCCGGGCGATGGGGTGACGGTGGCGGAGCTGTCGGCGCTGGGGATCGATGCCGCGGCGAATGCGGCGATCGCGGCCGGGAAGATGCCGCCGGCGGTGATCGTGGTGCCGGAGATCGGCCGCAGCTGGGGCGTGGACCGGAGCGAGCGGATGCAGACGGCGCTGGCCGAGGAGCTGCTGCCGGAGGCGAACCGGCGCTGGCGCGGCCTGGGCGGGCGGCGCGGGCAGGCGGTGGGCGGCATCTCGGCCGGCGGCTATGCCGCGCTGCGGCTGGCCATGCTGCATCCGGACCGCTTCGGCGCGGCCGTGCTGCTGAGCCCGGCAGTGTATGTGCCGCAGCCGCCGGAGGGCTCCGGCGCGCGGCGGTCTGGCGCGTTCGGGCTGCCGCTGGACCCGCAGGCCTGGACGGCGCTGAACTATCCCGCCCTGCTGCCGGGGCTGCGGGCGCGGCGCGGCGTGCTGCCGGTGTTCATCGGCGCCGGGTATTCCGACCATCTCGGCATCGCGGCGCAGGCGGTGCTGCTGCGCGACACCTGGCGCGCGGAGGGGATGCCGGCGGAGCTGGTGCTGGTGTCGGGCGGGCACGAGCCTGCGGTGTGGCGCAAGCTGATGCCGCAGGCGCTGGCCTATGCGTTCCGGCACATCGACCCATCGGGGCGCTGAGCGCGCAGGCGGGATTCGGCCTCGGCGAGATCTTCCGGGTTGTTGAGGTTGGCGAAGGGGTCGCCGCCGGGGCCCGGGGGGAAAGCGATCTCGGCCAGGCCCAGGCGGCCCATGACTGCGTGCATGCGGCGCTCGCCGGCCAGCAGCGCGGCTTCCAGCGGATCGGCCAGGGTGGTGCGCCAGAGGGCGATGACGGGATGGGCGCGGCCGGCGGAGGCGGCGCAGGCGATGGCGGCCG
>CANHCJ010000284.1 GCA_947458025.1 Rhodospirillales bacterium
CGGACGCCAGGCCGCGCCGCCCCCGCCGCCCAACCAGTACATGCCGCCCCCGCCGCAACAGGTCCACGCCCCCGGCTACCAGCCCGGCATGTTCCAGCGCGGCGGCGGCTCCGGCTTCCTCGGCTCGGCGCTGACCACCGCGGCCGGCGTCGCCGGCGGCATGCTGGTCGGCAACATGCTGATGAACGCCTTCTCCGGCGGCGGCGCCGCCCAGGCCGCCAGCGCCGCGCCGGATGCGGCCGGCTCCGGCTGGACCAGCCCCACCAGCGACCACTCCGCCCAGGACGGCGGGTGGGAGCAGGCGGATTCCGGCTGGACTGATGCTGGGTCGGATGAGGAAGTCTAAGTAAGCAAGCGGTTCTTTTTTGAAAAAAAGAACCAAAAAACTTTTACCCCCTTTGGGCCGGGGCTCGGCGCAAAGGGGGTGAAGTCTTTTTTGTTTCTTTTTTCTTCAGAAAAAAGAAGACTCTTCCTTCCTACTCCGGCTCCCAGTCCCGCTCGCGCATCGTGGAAACCACATCCCGCACCGCCCGCGCCCCGTGGTCCATCGCCATCCATTCCACCAGGTGCCGCAGCACCCCCTTGGTCGGCTGGCCGACCATCTCCAGCGCCTCGGCCACGTCGTACCAGCTGAGGTTCTCCAACTCGCCGGAGCCGGCCAGCGTGCCGCTCACGTGGTCGCCTTCCACCACCAGGAAGCGCGCATCGAAGCGCATCGGTGAGCTTTCCGGCGTCACCGCCCGGCACAGATAATCCAGCCCATGCAGGAACGGCGGCGCGCCCATCGTCAGCCCCGTCTCCTCCTCCAACTCCCGCGCCGCGGCGATGCCGATCGCCCGCGCCAGCGATTCATCGGCCCCGCGCAGCAGCCGCCGCCAGGTCAGCTCCGGCATCTCGCTCGCCGGCGCCACGCCGTGGTCCTCGGGATCCACCCGCCCGCCCGGAAACACCAGGCGGTTGGGCATGAACTTGTGCTTGGCCCCGCGCATGCCCATCAGCACCTCGGCCTTGCGGCTCACCGGCGCCACGCGCAGCACCAGCAGGCTCGCCGCCGGCTTCGGCACCACCGGCGCGGGCTTGGCGGCCCCCTCGGCGGGGGGCGTGGAGGGCGGAGTGGTCTCGGTCATGCGGCTCTCCTTCGCCGCACAGCTTGCCCCATCACGCGGGGCACGCAAACCCGGTGGTCAGTCAGCCAGCGCCTCGCGCACCTCGCGCGCCAGCCGCAGCGCCTCGGGGCTGCCATAGGCCTCCAGCCGCTTGGCCACCTCGCGCATCCCGGCCACGGACCGCGCCGGCTTGCCGTACCAGAAGCAGAACGCGTCGAACCGGGCCATCGCCTCGTCGTACAGCGCACCCAGCGCCGCCGCGTCGCCCGCCTGCCCCATCATCGCGGCCTGGCCCTGCTGCGGCACCAGCACCGTCATCGGCACCAGCCCCCGGCCCCAGCTCCCGCTTCCAGACTGCGACATACGCGACTCCTGTCTCATCCCGCGCAGAGTGCCGCCCCAGCCATGAACAGAGGGTAAACCCCCCTCAAACCCGCTTGCGCCGCCGCACCCGCGGCGCGTTGTCGCGCGGATACGCCACCCCGCTCACCGAAACCCCCAGGTTCGCCAGCAGCCTGGCCATCTCGATCGCGCAGCGGTAGCCCTCCAGCACCGGCACCTCCCAGCCCATCTCGCGCAGCCGAAGCTCCAGGTGCGGCCGCATCCAGTACATCGCCGAGCACCCCAGGATCAGGCTCTCCGCCCCGTCCTCCTCGATCGCCGCCACCGCCTCCGCCACCGCCCGCTCCAGCCACTCGCTGGTGTCGCCGGCGGCCACCACCGCCTTGGCCGCCTGCACGTTCCCCGCCCCGGGGCGCGAGGGCCGCGGCAGCGGCGCATCGATGCACCGCACGCTGGCGCAGTGCTCCACCATCCGGTAGCGCACCACCAGCTCCGCCATCTGCGCGTTGTGCACCTCGGTCACGTCCAGCACGCTGAACCGGTGCCCCAGCATCCCGGCCACCACCATCTGCGCATGCGCGCACGCCACCACCGGCACCCCGAACCGCTGCCCTATCTCCCGCGCCTCGATGAACCCGGGGTCGCCCCCGCCCAGCAGCACCAGCGCATCCCACCGCCCGGAGGCAGCGGCCTCGCGCACGATCGGCAGCCGCAACGCCCCCACGATCGCGAACTCCTCGCGCGTCTCCACAAAGGAATCCCCGAACGGCCCCACCGGGCCCGGATGCACATCCCAGTCCATGCCCTGCAGCAGGTGCCCGTAATCCTCGAAGTTGATCAGCCGCGCCTCGCGGGAGGGATTGGCGGGGGGGACATACAACGCCGAGGTTTCGGCGAAGGTGTAGGGTTGGATCAGCAGCAGGCGCATGGAAGCCTCCAAGCAAGAGTCTTCTTTTTGTGAACAAAAAGAAGCAAAAAAACTTTACCCGTACGCGCTTCCGCCGCCCGGGGGCAAACCCAAGCGGCGGAGTTCAGTCAAAAGTCGCAAAAGTTTTTTGGTTCTTTTTTTCAAAAAAGAACCGCTTCCTTCCTTACACCGGATCCCAGGTAAACACCTCGCCCGACCGGTCGAGCGGCATGAAGCTCCCCTTCAGCGCCGGGATCGCGATATCCCCCACTTCGGTCGGCGTCCACCCGCCGTCGTGGTGCACCCCGCGCACCGGGCGCGACGACGACATCAGGAAGATCTCGTTGTGCCGGGTGGCGAACACCTGGCCCGAAACCCCCGCCGCGCGGTCCGAGGTCAGGAACACCGCCATCGGCGCGTTCTTGTCCGGCGTCATCTGCTGGATCTTCTCCAGCCGCGCCTTCTGCTCCGGCGTGTTCACCGGGATCGAGCCCGTCATGCGGCTCCAGGCGAAGGGCGAGATGCAGTTGCTGCGCACGTTGTAGCGCATCATGTCCAGCGCGATGGACTTGGACAGCGCCGTGATCCCCAGCTTCGCCGCCGCGTAGTTCGCCTGCCCGAAATTGCCGATCAGGCCAGAGGTGGAGGACATGTGCACGAACGTGCCGCTCTCCTGCTTGCGGTAGAACTCCGCCGCCGCCCGGCTCGTGTAGAACGCGCCCGAGAGATGCACGTTGATCACCGAGTTCCAGTCATCCTCGGTCATCTTGTGGAAGATCACGTCGCGCAGGATGCCGGCGTTGTTCACCACCCCGTCGATCCGCCCGTAGGTGTCCAGCGCGCACTGGATGATGCGCTTGGCCGAATTCCAGGACGACACGCTCTCGGTGTTGATCACCGCCTGCCCGCCGCGCTGCTCGATGATCGCCTTGGTCTGCTCCGCCGGGGTGGAGGAGCCGCCATCGCCGGTCACCGAAACGCCGATGTCGTTGATGACCACCTTCGCGCCTTCGCCGGCCATCATCACCGCGATCTCGCGCCCGATGCCGCCGCCCGCGCCCGTGACCACCACAACCTTGCCTTCGACGATCCCGGCCATTGTTTCCTCCGCGTGAACCAGATTGCCCGACCCTACGGCCCGCCGCCCGGCTTGTGAACCCGCCGCCGCCACTTCGCATTGCATCCCCGCCCGCAACGCCTCTAGCATCCCCCCAACAAGACGGGATGGGAGCGAAATGGCCGAGAGAACCCTGCGCGGCACGGTCGCGATCGTCGGCATCGGCGAGACCACCTACTACAAGCACGGCAAGTCGCCGGACAGCGAGTTCAAGCTGGCGCTCCAGGCCATCGTGCGCGCCTGCGAGGATGCCGGCATCAGCCCGCACGACGTGGACGGCTTCGCCAGCTACGGCAACGACCGCAGCGACGGCCCCAGGCTGGCCGCCGCACTCGGCGTGAAGGCGCTGCGCTTCTCCAACATGTTCTGGGGCGGCGGCGGCGGCGGCGTGTGCGGCGCGGTCGGCAACGCGGCCGCGGCGGTTGCCACCGGCATGGCCGATTGCGTGGTTGCCTTCCGCTCCCTCGCCCAGGGCCAGTACGCCCGCTACGGCCGCGGTGCCCCGGTGGCCAGCGTCGGCGGCGAGCAGGCCTTCACCGTGCCCTATGGCCTGATGTCGCCCGCCCAGATGTTCGCCATGAAGGTCACCCGCTTCATGGCCACCCACGGCATCGGGCAGGAGGCCCTGCGCGCCATCTCGCTGGCCTGCTACCACCACGCCCAGAACAACCCCAACGCCGTGATGAAGGGCCGCCCGCTGACGCCGGAGGGCTACGACGCCTCGCGCTGGATCATCGAGCCGCACTTCCACCTCTACGATTGCTGCCAGGAGAACGACGGTGCGGCCGCCGTGGTGGTGGTGCCCGCCGACCGGGCCAAGGACTTCAAGAACACCCCGGCCTACCTGCTCGCCTGCGGCCAGGGCGGCGACCACCGCAGCGCCGCCCCGGTGCACAACATGCCGGACTACCCCGGCAGCCACTTCAAGGCGCTCGCCCCGCGCATGTACGACATGGCCAAGCTCGGCCCGGCCGAGATCGACATCGTGCAGTGCTATGAGAACTTCACCGGCGGCGTGCTGATGAGCCTGGTGGAGCACGGCCTGGTGAAGGCCGAGGAGGCCAACCAGGTCCTCACCCCGGAAAACCTCAAGGCCCCGCTGGGCAAGATGCCGCTCAACACCTCGGGCGGCAATCTCGCCGAATGCTACATGCACGGCCTCGAGCTGGTCATCGAGGCCGTCCGCCAGCTCCGCGGCACCGCCATCAACCAGAGCACGAAGCGGGATACCGCCATCGTCATCGGCGGCCCCATGGTCACCCCCGTCAGCTCCCTCATCCTCGGTTCGGAGGCAGCGCTGTGAGCACCACCTACCTGCCCAAGGGCCTCGCCGCCCCCTCCGCCGCGCCCGACGGCCTGTCCCAGCCCTTCTGGGACGGCACCCGCCAGCGCAAGCTGATGATCCAGAAATGCCGCGGCTGCGGCGCCCACCAGTGGGGGCCGGAGTGGATCTGCCACCGCTGCCACAGCTTCGACCTGGACTGGGTGGAGGTGAAGGGCCGCGGCCGGATCTACAGCTACGAGAAGCCGCACCACCCCGTGCACCCCGCCCTGGTCGGCCACGGCCCCTACATCATCGTGCTGGTGGAGCTCGATGGCGTGAACGTGCGCATGCTCGGCAACCTGCTCGGCGACCCCGCGCAGGAGGTGCCGCTCGGCGCCGAGGTGGAAGCCGTCTTCGAGCCGCACGACGAGGCCGACCCGCCCTATACGCTGGTGCAGTGGCGCCGGGTGTGAACCCGGCCCGCCGCTGGCTCGCCGCCGCCGCCAAGGATGCCCTGCTGGCGGCGGGCCACTACGCCCGCCGCCTGTCGCACCGCCCCGCCCCGGCGCTCACCGCGCTGATGTTCCACCGCGTCCTGCCGGCCACCGACCCGCAGCGCCAGGCCTCCTTCGACGAATACGTGCTCACCCCGGCACAGTTCGCCGCCGCCCTCGATGTCGCCGCCCGCCTGTTCCAGGTGGTGCCGCTCGCCCGCGTGCTGGACCATCTCGAAGGCGGCCCCGCCCTGCCGCCGCGCGCCGCCCTGCTCACCTTCGACGACGGCTGGCGCGACACGCTGGAGGTCGCCGCCCCGATCCTGCAACAGCGCGGCCTGCCCGCCGTGGTCTTCGTCCCGCCCCTGGCCGTCGGCCACGCGCTGCCCTTCTGGCAGGAACGCCTGCTGCTCGCCGCCCGCACCGGCGCCGCCGACCCCGCCACCCTGGCCGCGCTGGCGCACACCCTCGGCCTGCCCGCCACC
>CANHCJ010000285.1 GCA_947458025.1 Rhodospirillales bacterium
GCCGCCCCGGCCTCCGTCAGCCGCGCCCCGCCGCCGCCGCTGCCGCCCGTCACCGCCGCCACCACCGGCGTGCCCAGGTGCCGGTTGAGATCCTCCACCAACTCCCACGCCCGCCGATACGACATCCGCAGCGCCCGCCCGGCCGCCGAGATCGAGCCATGCCGCGCGATCTCCTCCAGCAGCGCGATCTTCCCCGGCCCCACCCGCGCGCCTGACGGCAGGTCGAGCCGGATGCTCACGCGTGCAGCCTGCCGCGCATCGGAACGGGATCGCGAGGGAACGATGGACATGCCCCAGCGAACCACGCCCTCCCCGCGCGATCAATCATCCAGCCCCATCCGGCGATTGCGTCCGGCGCCCGAACCCTGGCACCCTCGCATCCCTCGCCAGCGCCGGACCCCAGCATGACCCAGCCGCTCCAGATCCGCTCCTCCGTCTGCCCGCACGACTGCCCCAGCACCTGCGCGCTGGAGGTGGAGGTCCATGACGGCAGCCGCATCGGCACGCTGCGCGGGGCGGCGGCCAACAGCTACACGCTGGGCGTGATCTGCACCAAGGTCTCCAAGTATGCCGAGCGCATCCATCACCCGGACCGCCTCACCCACCCCCTGCTGCGCACCGGCCCCAAGGGCAGCGGCCAGTTCCGCCGCATCGGCTGGGAGGAAGCGCTGGACCGCGCCGCGGAGGCCTTCCTCGCCACCACCCGCGCGCATGGGTCCGAAAGCGTCTGGCCCTACTACTACGCCGGCACGATGGGCCTGGTGCACCGCGACGGCATCAACCGCCTGCGCCACGAGCTGAAGCACTCCCGCCAGGTCAACACCATCTGCACCCGCACCAGCGAAAGCGGCTGGATGGCCGGCGTCGGCAAGATCGCCGGGCCGGACCCGCGCGAGATGGGCGAGGCCGACCTCATCATCTCCTGGGGCGGCAACCCGGTGAACACCCAGGTCAACGTGATGTCCCATGTCGCCCGCGCCAGGAAGGAACGCGGCGCGAAGCTGGTGGTGATCGACCCCTACCTCACCGGCACCGCCAAGGTGGCCGACATGCACCTGGCCGTCCGCCCCGGCACCGATGCCGCGCTGGCCTGCGCCGTGATGCACATCGCCTTCCGCGACGGCCACGCCGACCGTACCTATATGCATAGGTACGCCGACGACCCCGCCGCGCTGGAAGCCCACGTGGCCACCCGCACCCCGGACTGGGCATCCGCCATCACCGGCCTGCCCGTGGCCGAGATCGAGGCCTTCGCGAAGCTGTACTGCGAAACCCCGCGCGCCTATATCCGCACCGGCTACGGCTTCACCCGCAGCCGCAACGGTGCGGCCGCCCTGCACGCCGTCACCTGCCTGCCCACCGTCACCGGCAAGTGGCAGCACAAGGGCGGCGGCGCCTTCTGGAACAACCGGGCCATCTACCACTGGAACAAGACCCTCATCGAGGGCCTGGACATGGTCGACCCCGCCACCCGAGCGCTCGACCAGTCCCGCATCGGCGCGGTGCTGACCGGCGACCGCCGCGACCTCGGGGAAGGCCCCCCGGTCAACGCCCTCCTCATCCAGAACACCAACCCCGTCACCGTGGCGCCCGACAGCCACAAGGTCCGCCGCGGCTTCCTGCGCGAGGATCTCTTCACCGTGGTCCACGAGCAGTTCATGACCGAGACGGCGAAGCTGGCCGACCTCGTCCTGCCCGCCACCATGTTCATGGAGCACCACGACCTCTACCAGGCCGGCGGCCACAGCCACATCCAGATCGGCGCCAAGCTGGTCGAGCCCCCCGGCGAATGCCGCAGCAACCACGAGCTGCTGCGCGGCCTCGCCCCCCGCCTCGGCGCCACCCACCGCGCCTACGCCATGACCGACCTTGAGATCGTCGACGAAACCCTGCGCGCCTCCGGCTGGCCCGATGCCGCCACCGTCATGGCGAACCGCTGGCACGACGCCCAGCCGGATTTTGACACCGCCCACTTCCTCCACGGCTTCGGGCACGCGGACAAGAAATTCCACTTCAAGGCCGACTGGGCCGCGATCGGCCCCAACCACCACGGCATGTCCGCACTCCCCGACCATATCGAGGTGATCGACAGCGCCACGCAGGACCGCCCCTTCCGCCTCGTCGCCGCCCCCGCGCGCAGCTTCCTCAACACCAGCTTCACCGAGATGCCCTACACCCGCGCCCGCGAGGGCCGGCCCACCCTGCAGGTGAACCCCGCGGATGCCGCCCGCCTCGGCATCACCGAAGGCGCGCGCGTGCGCCTCGGCAACGCCCGCGGCGAGGTGGTGCTGCACGCCCGCATCGTGGAAGGCGCCCAGCCCGGCGTGCTCGTCGCCGAAAGCATCTGGCCGCACGCGGACCATGATGGCGGCGTGGGCATCAACGCGCTGACCTCCGACGAGCCGGCCCTGCCCGATGGCGGCGCCGTCTTCCACGACACCGCCGTCTGGCTCCGCGCCGAGGCCGCCAGCCTGGCCCAGGCCGCCGAATGAGGGCGATCCTGGTCACCGGCGCGGCCACCGGCGTCGGTGCCGCCACCGCCCGCCGCCTCGCCGCCCCGGGCGTGGCACTGCTGCTGCACACCCGCCGCAACGAAGCGGGCCTCGCCGCCGTCGCCGCCGAGGTCCGCGCCAAGGGTGCCCAGGCCGAAACCATCCTCGGCGACCTCGCCGACCCCGCCACCCCCGCCGCCCTGGTCGCCGGCGCCGTGCAGCATTTCGGCCGGCTCGATGCCGTCATCGCCAATGCCGGTTTCGCCGACCGCACCGCCGCCATGGACCTCACCGACGAGGCCTTCGCCCGCTCCACCGAGCCGATGGTGGCCGGCTTCCTCCGCCTCGCCCGCGCCGCCGCGCCGCATCTGCGCGAGGGCACCAACCCCCGCATCGTCGCCGTCAGCAGCTTCGTCGCCCATGCCTACCGGCCAGGCTTCCCCGTGTTTCCCGCCTCCGCCGCCGCCAAGGCCGGCCTCGAAGCCCTGGTGAAGGCGCTCGCCATCGAGCTCGCCCCGGCCGTCACCGTCAACGCTGTGGCCCCCGGCTTCGTCCGCAAGGATGCCGGCGCCCACGTCGCCCTCAGCCTCGCCGGCATGCAGGAACGCGCGCAATGGATCCCCCTCGGCCGCATCGCCGAGCCCGCCGACATCGCCGCCGCCATCGCCTTCCTCGCCGGCCCGGACGCCGCCTACATCACCGGCCAGGTGCTGCACGTGGATGGCGGGCTGGTGATGTGAGGTTTCACGGCACTGTCGCCGAGCCGTAAAACGCCTGACGCGGGTGGAATGAAACACCGAGGCCTCTGAACAAGGAGGAGTCTCCCGTGTTGCACCGCCTGCTCATGGCCGGATCGGCGTTCGCGCTGATCGCCGCCGTAACGACCCCCGCCCACGCCGACCAGGCCTTCCCGGCCACGCTCGCCGGCCACGCCGTGCTGCCCGCCGCCACCTACATCCCGGCCCCGGCCGATGCCCCCGCCGACCTGCAGAACCCCGGCAAGTTCACCACCGGCCGCCGCGTGGAAGCCGTGGGCAGCGTGCCGGGCATGTCCTTCGAGCGCCCGACCGGCATCGGCCTGCCCATGCCCGGCCAGCCCGCCCAGGGCCATTCCGGCATCAAGACCATGCCCGACGGCAGCTTCTGGGTGCTGACGGACAACGGCATGGGCAGCAGGGCCAACTCGCCGGATTCCATGCTCTACCTGAACCAGTACCGCATCGACTGGGCCGCCGGCACGCTCGCCCGCCTCGCCACCATCTTCCTGCACGACCCGGACAAGAAGGTGCCGTTCCGCATCACCCACGAGGGCACCGCCAAGCGCTACCTCACCGGCTCCGACTTCGACCTCGAGGGCTTCCAGATCATCGGCGACACGCTGTGGATCGGCGAGGAGTTCGGCCCCTACATCATCAAGGCCGACATGACCGGCCGCGTGCTCGCCGTGTTCGAGACCATGGCCGACGGCAAGCCGGTGCGCTCGCCCGACCACTTCATGGTCGCCTCGCCCGCCGTCCCCACCGCCACGGCGAACTTCAACCTGCGCCGCTCCAAGGGCTACGAGGGCTTCGCCGCCAGCAAGGACGGCAAGTTCATCTACGGCATGCTCGAAGGCCCGCTATGGGACGGCGAGAAGAAGGACTGGGAAAAGCACGACGGCCGCGAATACCTGCGCATCCTGGAATTCGACGTCGCCGCGGAGAAGTGGACCGGCCGGCACTGGAAATACGTGCTGGAAGCCAACGGCCTCGCCATCGGCGACTTCAACATGATCGACGGCACCACCGCGCTGGTGATCGAGCGCGACAACGGCGAAGGCACCGCGGACAAGGCCTGCCCGGCCGGCCAGCGCGGGCGCGACTGCTTCCCGGACATCGCCAGGTTCAAGCGCGTCTACAAGATCGAAATGACCGAGGCGAACGTGGGCGGCCCGGTGCGCAAGATCGGCCATATCGACCTGATGAAGATCGCCGACCCCAGGAAGATGGCCCGCAAGCCGCTGAACGACGGGGTGCTGACCTTCCCGTTCTTCACCATCGAGAACGTGGACGTGGTGGACGCCACCCACATCATCGTCGGCAACGACAACAACCTGCCGTTCTCGTCGTCGCGCGAGCCGAACAAGGCGGACGACAACGAGTTCATCCTCCTTGAAGTCGGGGATTTCCTCAAGGCGAAGTAAGCGGTTCTTTTTTGAAAAAAAGAACCAAAAAACTTTTCCCCCTTGGCGCCTCGATGAACGAGGCGCCAAGGGGGAAAGTCTTTTTGCTTCTTTTTCTTCAGAAAAAGAAGATTCTTACTTCCTGACCCACTCCAACACCGCCTCTGCCACCGCCCCCGGCTGCTCCGGGAACAGCGCGTGGCTGGCGTTCTCGATCACCACCGCCTGCACCCGCTCGCCGAACTCCGCGCGCAGCTCGCCCCATTTCTCCCGCGGCTTGAACGGGTCCAGCGCCGGGATCAGCTCCAGCATCGGCGCCGTGCCGGCGTGCCACCAGTCGGATTGCTGCACGCCCTGCTTTTCCCGGCAGTCGATCTGCATGCGCTGGGTGGCCGGGTGCCAGCCGTGCAGCCACGGCCGCGGATCATGCCCCGGCGCGAAGAAGCCAAGGCGAAGTGCCGCCAGCCGCTCCTCCTCCGGCGCGTCGAGGTTGCCGGCGCGGCGCGGCGTGGCAGCGATCTCCGGCGCGTACTGCCGCGCGGCGGCGGCGGCGAGGATCACGCCGCGCACGAGGTCGGGGAAATCCACCGCGGTCATGCGCGCGACGAAGTGGCCGAAGGCGTGGCCCAGGATCACCGCCCGCCCTCCGCCCTCCGCACGGATCACGACGGCGATGTCGGCGGCGAGGTGGTGCAGGCTCACCCCCTCCATCGGGCCGCTGGAAGCGCCGATCCCGCGCGGCTGCGGGCGCAGCACCGTCAGGCCGCCGGCGGCCAGCAGGGCGGCCACCTCGTCGAAATCCTCGTAGCCGTCGCGGCCGAGCGAGGGCAGCATCACCAGCGCGGGGCCGCTGCCTTCAACGATGGTCTCGATCACGGCCTCCCCGGCCGGGACCAGCACCGTGCGGCGTGTCGTGTCTGCCATGTCCGCCTCCCTGATGCGCCGAGGCTAGGCGATACGGCGCGGGCGCGCGAGGATGGGGGGTGACGAAGCTTCCCGCCTATCCCCTTGCGC
>CANHCJ010000286.1 GCA_947458025.1 Rhodospirillales bacterium
CGGCGAGCCGGGCTCGACGCCGGCGATGATGACGCCGCGCGTGTCCGCCGCGCCGAGGGCGGCGGCCAGTTCGCGGTCGATGGGCTGCAGCGAGACGCCGAGCCAGCCGCGCTCCACCCGGCCGCCCTGGCGCAGCTCGTCCACCACGCGGCGGGCGAGGCGGGAGGGTACGGCAAAGCCGATGCCGATATTGCCGCCGGAGGGGGAGAAGATGGCGGTGTTCACGCCCACCACCTCGCCCTGGAGGTTGAACAGCGGGCCGCCGGAATTGCCCGGGTTGATGGAGGCGTCGGTCTGGATGAAGTCGTCGTAGGGGCCGGCGCCGAGCTGGCGGCCGCGGGCGGAGACGATGCCGGAGGTGGCGGAGCCGCCGAGGCCGAAGGGGTTGCCCATGGCCAGCACCGGCTCGCCCACGCGCAGCGTGTCGCTGTCGCCCCAGGCGGCGATGGGAAGCTGGCCGCCGGCCTCGATCTTCAGCAGCGCGATGTCGGTCTGCGGATCGGCGCCGACCACGCGGGCGGGAAGCTGGCGGCCGTCGGGCAGTTCCACCGTGACGCGGTCGGCCTCGCCCACCACGTGGTTGTTGGTGACGACGAAGCCGGCGGGGTCGATGATGAAGCCGGAGCCCTGGCCCATGGTGCGGCGCGGCTGCCCGCCGGGCGCGGCGCGGCCCGGGCCGAAGCGGCGGAACAGCTCCTCCAGCGGCGTGCCGCGCAGCTCGGGCGGGACTTCCTGCTGCGCCTCCTCGTGGCCGACCACGGCGACGCGCACCACGGCGGGGCCGACCCGGGCGACAAGGTCGGCGAAGTTGGGGGCGGTGGCCGGTAAAGCGGGGGCCGGGCCCGGCAGCGGCGCGCGCTGGGCGTGGGCGGGCAGGGCGATCGGCAGGGCGAGGCAGAGGGCGAGCAGCGCAATCCGGCGCGGCGGGCTGGCGGGCATTGCGGTTCTCCGGTCGGGTCGCGGGGCAAACCGCGCCGGGAGGCCGCCGGTTCCGTTCAGCCCGTGCGGCCGGCCTTGGGCCAGCGGCGCGTGGCCTCCGGCAGGACGTGCTCGATCAGCAGGCGGGTCTGGTGCAGCGTCTCCTCGCCGGAGGAGGCGAGCGGGCGGAGGATGAATTTCTGCGCGCCGGCGGCGATGTAGTCGGCCAGGCGGGCGAGGATGGTATCGGCCGTGCCGATGGCGAAATGCGTGTCGGGGTCCTGCCCCGTGCGCTTGGCGTAGGCGGCCTTGAGGCGGGCCAGGGCGGGGTCGGCGGGGTCGCCGAAGCGGAACGGGAAGGCGGCGCCGTAGTGGTCCTCGTCGATCGGGCGGCCGGCCTGCGTGCTGGCCTCGCGGATCGCGGCAACCAGCGTGGCGATCTGGGCCGGGGTTTCGGCGCCGGCCTGCCAGCCGGTGCCGTATTTGGCGGTGCGGCGGATGGCGGCTTCCGAGTTGCCGCCGATCCACATCGGCAGTTCCTTCTGCACCGGGGCGGGGGCGATCTGCGCGCCGGTGAGGCGGAAGTGGCGGCCCTGGTAGGTGACGGGCTCGCCGGTGAAGAGCAGGGCGAGGATTTCCAGCGCTTCGTCCGTCACGCGGCCGCGGGTGGTGGTGTCCAGGTGCATGGCCTGCCATTCCGGCGCGCGCGGCGAGCCGATGCCGTAGGCGGGCAGCAGCCGGCCTTCCGACAGCACGTCGATGGTGGCGACCTGCTTGGCCAGCAGCACGGGGTCGCGCATGGCCAGCGACACGACGTTGACGCCGAACTTGAGCCGGCGCGTGCGCCCGGCCAGCGCGGCCATGGTGGCCATGGATTCGAGGATCGGCGTGGCGGAGACGAGGCGGTCGGTCTGCCACAGGCTGTCGATGCCGCCCTGCTCGCACAGATCCACCCAGCGCCAGAACTCGGCGGCGGAGGCGAAGGGGTATTCGGCCAGGCCCAGGCCGATGGCGACGCGCATGGTCATGCGGCCGGGGCTGCCGGCGGGGCGGGGTGGATCAGCAGGTGGATCGCCGCCGCGTCGGACTGCTCCATCACCCGGCGGGCGAAGCGGGCGCAGTCGTCGATGTTGGCGTCGCGCACCGCCTGCTTCACGCGCGGGATGGCGGCGGCGTTCATGGAGAAGGAACGCAGGCCGAGGCCGAGCAGCAGCGTGGTGAGGCGCGGGTTGGCGGCCATCTCGCCGCAGACGGAGACGGGCATGCGCAGGCGCAGCGCCGCTTCGGTGGCGAACTGCACCAGGCGCAGCACGGCGGGGTGGAGCGGGTCGTAGAGATCGGCGACCTCGCTGTCCGCCCGGTCCACCGCCAGGGTGTACATGGTGAGGTCGTTGGTGCCGATGGCGAAGAAATCGGATTCGAGGGCGAGCGCATCGGCCGACAGCGCCGCGCCGGGGGTTTCGATCATGATGCCGAGCGGGGGCAGCTTCTCGGCCATGCGGTCGTTGCGGCGCCGCAGGCGGCGGGCCACGCGCTCGTAGATGTCGCGCGCGGCGCGGACCTCGGCCACGGTGGTGACCATGGGCAGCAGCACGCGCACCGGGCCGTGGGCGGAGGCGCGCAGGATGGCGGCGAGCTGGGTTTCGAACAGGTCTTCCTGGCGCAGCAGCATGCGCAGGCCGCGCAGGCCCAGCGCCGGGTTGGGGTCGGTGGCGACCGGCACGAGGTTGGCGGATTGCAGCGCCTCGATGTCCTTCTCGCCGCCCCAGTCGAGCACGCGGATGGTGACGGGGTCGCCGGCCATCGCCTCCACCACGCTGCGGTAGGTTTCGTACTGGGCGTCCTCGTCGGGCACGGTCTCGCGGTTCATGAACAGGAACTCGCTGCGCAGCAGGCCGATGCCGGCGGCGCCGGCCTGGGCGATCAGCGGCAGCTCGGCCGGCAGCTCGAAATTGGCCTGCAGCTCCACCTGCTCGCCATCCTCGGTGACGGCGGGCAGGCGGCGCAGCTTGCCCAGGCGCTGCTGCTCGCGGGCGAAGGCGGTGACGAGCTTGCGGGCATTGGCCAGGGTGGCGGCGGTGGGGTGCAGGATGACGGTGCCGGCGGTGCCGTCCACCACGATGGTGTCGCCGGGGCGGGCGGCCTCCGACAGGCCGGGCACGCCGAGCACGGTGGGCACGCCGAGGGCACGCAGCATCACCGCGGTGTGGCCGTCCGCCCCGCCCTCCTCGGTGGCGACGCCGGCCAGGCGCGCGGGATCCAGCAGGGCGGCATCGGCGGGGCGGAGGAATTCGGCCACCAGCACCGCGCCCTCCGGCAGGGCGGCGAAGCTGCGGAACGGGGCGCGGGTGAGGTTGCGCAGCAGGCGGCGGGCGATCTCGCGCACTTCCTCGGCGCGGCGGCGGCGGCCGGGGCGGTCGTCGTCGCCCGGGGACTGGGCGGCGGGCAGGGCCAGGATGGCCTCCGCGATGGCCTCGCTTTCGTCCAGCACGGCGGTTTCGGCCGAGACCAGCGCCTCGGCGATGCGGCGGCGGGCGCCGCGCACCAGGCGCGAGGGGCCGATCATCTGCAGGTAGGCGTCCAGCAGCGGGGCGATCTCGGCCTGGCTGTCTTCCGGCAGGACGGCCAGGCGGGCGCGCAGCTTGAGCAGCTGCTTGCGCGACTGGGCGATCGCCGCCTCCAGCCGGGAGGTCTCGCCGCCGATGTCGGTGGCGTGGATGCGCGCGCGGGTGACGATGGCCGGCGGCTCCACGGCGCTGAACACCGGGCCGATGGCCACGCCGGGCGAGACGGCGATGCCGGTGAAGCGGCGCTCCGGCCGCTCCGGGCGTTCCGGCGGGCGTTCGGGCGCGCGCTCCGGCGGGCGCGGGGGCGGGGGGGCCTCGGCCTCGGGCGGGCTAGTCCTGTTCATGGAAGCCGGCCTCGACGAGGGCTGAGAGGGCTTCCAGCGCCTCCTTGGCGTCCCATCCCTCGGCGCGCAGGGTGATGCTGGCGCCCTTGCCGGCGCCGAGCATCATGAGGCCCATGATTGAGCGGGCGGAGACCGACTGGCCGTCCTTCTCGACATCCACGGAGGCGCCGAAGCGCTCGGCCAGGGTGACGAACTTGGCGGCGGCGCGGGCATGCAGGCCGCGCTTGTTGACGATGAGCAGGGTGCGGCGCAGCACGGAGGCATCGGCGCCGCCCGGGTCGTGGCCCCCTGAGCCATGATCCGGGGGAGAGCCGGCGGCGCTCATGCTCAGCAGGACCCGTCGCCGGGCTTCGGGGTGCCGTTACCCAGGGTGCCGTTACCCTGGGGAAGGATGTGGGAGGCGGCGGCGATGTACTTGCGGCCGGCGGCGGTGGCGCATTCCACCGCATCGGCCAGCGGCTGGGAGCCGCGGACCTTGGCCAGCTTCACCAGCATCGGCAGGTTGACGCCGGACAGCACCTCCACGCCCTTGCGCACCATCTGGGAGATGGCGAGGTTGCTGGGCGTGCCGCCGAACATGTCGGTGAGCAGGACCACGCCGTCGCCGGTATCGACCGCGGCGATGGCGCGGGTGATCTCGGCGCGGCGGCCCTCCATGTCGTCGTCGGGGCCGATGCAGACGGTGGCGACGTTGCGCTGGGCGCCGACCACATGCTCCATCGCCGAGCGCAGCTCCTCGGCGAGGCGGCCATGGGTGACGAGCACGAGGCCGATCATCGCGCCCCACCCGGGGAGGTGCGGCAAAGGCGGGCGCGGGCCAGGGTCATGGCGCGGGTTTGCTCAAGGATGCGGTCTCCGGGTCCGCTTGGGGGGCGGGCGCGGCGTCCTGCCGCGGCAGCAGGCCCTCGCGGGCCAGTTCACGATGGGTCGCCGTCACGCGCCAGCCCTGTTCCGTCAGATGCGATGCCAGTTGCTCGACAATCGTCACGGATCGATGCCGTCCGCCGGTGCAGCCGATTGCCACGGTTGCGTATTTCTTGCCCTCTTGCAGGAAGCGGGGCAAGAGCAGGTCCAGCAGCCCGGTGAGGCGGTCGATGAAGGTGGCGTAATCCGGATCGGCCGCGACGTAGGCGGCGACGTCGGCGTCGAGCCCCGTCCTGGGGCGTAATGCGGTGTCGTAGAACGGGTTGCGCAGGAATCTTGCGTCGAATACCAGCTCCGCCTCGCGCGGGAGGCCTGCGGGAAACGCGAACGAGATCAGCGAAATCGAGAGGGACTGGCGCCCGCCCGGCGCCTCCGCGGCGATGCCGAAATAGCCGTCGATCTGCTGGCGCAGCTGGGCCAGGGGCAGGTCCGACGTGTCGATCACCCAGTCGGCCAGCTCGTGCAGCGGGGCGATCAGGCGGGTTTCGGCGGCGATGCCGTCGGACACCCGGCCGCGCGGCGAGAGCGGGTGGCGGCGGCGCGTTTCGGTGAAGCGGCGCAGCAGCACCACCTCCTCCGCCCAGGCGAAGACGAGATCGACGCGCATGCCGGGGATGGCGCGCAGGCGGTCGCGCAGGGCCAGCACGCGCTCCGGCGAGAAGCTGCGCGAGCGGGCATCGACGCCGAGCGCCACCATGCGCGCGCCGCCGCCGTCGATGCTGTTCACCAGGCCCTCGATGAGGTCGAGCGGCGGGTTGTCGATCGCCTCGTAGCCGACATCCTCCAGCGCGCGCAGGATGGAGGCGCGCCCGGCGCCGGCCAGGCCCGTGACGAGGGCGACGCGGCGGGGTTCGGGCGCGGTCTCGCTCATCGCGCGGCCTCGGCGAAGGCGCCGGCGTGC
>CANHCJ010000287.1 GCA_947458025.1 Rhodospirillales bacterium
CCGACGGCGCCGACACCGGCGCCCTGCGCCGTCATGTTGGCCTTCTGATCGGCGCACCCGGACAGGGCGAGCGCCCCGACCATCACCACCGCTACCGGAGTCCAGCGTCCGATCGACATCATCTCGGGTCGTTCCTTCCTAAAAAAGTCGTAGCACACGACGACGTTAACACGGTGCGACGCCGGCGTAATCACCCCGGTCGGCAGTATCGCCGATCACGGACGCGTGTACGGCGACATCATTGCGCCGCCGGGGCGACGCGGCGGCGGGCGGCCTCCGCATTCACGGCGCGGCCGGCGCGGGTGTGGTTGACCTCGGCGACGAACATGGCGGCGAATTCGCGCAGGCGCTCGAACTCCGGCTGGGCGTTGTCGGCGTGCCAGACCTTGAGCTGTGCCTCCAGCAGCGCGGGCGGCAGCTCCGCCTGCTGCAGCAGCAGGGAGGTGAGCGAGGCCCAGGTGGTGTCGCGCGCGCGCAACCAGGCCTGCGCGGTGGCCCGCGCCTCGGCCAAGCGCTGTTCGCCATCCTGCACGCGCTTGGCATCGCGCGCCTGGCGGGCGGCGGCGATGTCGGCCTCCACCGCCTCCACGAAGGCCTGGGTGCGGGCCTGCACGGAGAACTCGTTGCGCCAGGCGCGGATCAGCACGGCGCCGGCGCCGATGGCGCTGCGGGCGGCGCGCTCGTCGGCCTGCACGCGGCGGCTGCGCTCATCCTCCACCGTGGTGCGCAGCGTGGCCACGGCCTTCTTCTGCGCGGGATCGACGATCTGCTTTTCCAGCGCCTCGGCCAGGGCGCGCGGGTCGGCGCCGGCCTGCTGTTCCTGCTGGGCCAGCTCCTTCTCCCACGCCGCGCGCAGGGCGCCGGAGGTGCCGACATTGGCGATGATCGCCACGCCGAGCGCCACGCGGAAGCCCAGCGTGGGCAGGGCGAGCGGCTCGCCCTCCGGCGTGAAGGGCGGGTATTCGGTGCGCTGGCTGGAGCGGATCTGGTCCGGCGTGGAGGCGATGTCGCCGCCGCGGGCCACGATGCCGCCGGCGCGTCCGCCGGTGCGCCCGCCGCGGGTGAGGCGGTAGGGCTCGGCGACCATTTCGGCCACGTTGCCCAGCATGTCGTGCAGGCCGAGCTTGTCCGGCGCGAGCAGGCCGACGGCCACCGGCACCGGGCGCTGGCCGGTGCGGCGCAGCTGGGCCACGCTGTTGATCGGGCCTTCGACCGGCGGCAGGCGCTGGCGGAATTCCGCATCGGTGACGGCGGCGCCGCCGCGCACGGCGAATTCCCATTCCGCCTCGGTGGGCAGGCGCAGATAGGCGCGCGCGTCGTCATCCCCCGGCAGGGCGGATTTCTTCAGCTTCATCACCTGGGCGGTGGCGAGTTCGGCGAAGCGCATGGCGTCGGCCTGGCTGAGCGCGGCCTGGGGCAGGCGGCGCTGGTTGGCCGGCAGGGCGGTGTAGGCGTCGCAGCCCTGGGTGATTGCCACGTACTGGCCGCGGGTGACTTCGTATTTCCCGAGCCAGAAATGCGCCTGCGCGCCCTGGCCGAAGCCGCCGGCGACGTGGGATTCGCGCACGAACTCGGAATAGGCGGCCCCCGCATCCTCGTCGCCCAGCACCACGCGGCGGTCGGCCAGCGGGGAGTCGCCGATCGGGGTGGCGACGCGGCGGAAGACGATGCCGGTGTCGCAGGGCAGCGGCAGGACGAGGTCGCCCTCCGCCGGGCGCGGGTTCCATTCCGGCGCGGCGGGCGCCTGGGCGTGGGCGGTGCCGGCGAGCAGCAGCAGGGCGAGAAGGGCCGTCATGCCTCGCGCATGCCTTCGGAGGGGGCGATGCGCAGCACCGGGCGGACCGCCACCAGGCTGGCCAGCAGGGCAAGCGCCAGGGCGCCGGCGCAGGCGAAGAGGATGTGGCTGGGCGCGATGACGCATAGCTGGCTGCCCTCCAGGTAGGCGGTGCCGTAGGCGGCGTTGATCATGCCCCCAACCGCCAGCGCGGTGCCAGCGGCGAGCACGCTGCCGATCAGCGCGATCAGCCCGCCCTGCACCAGCGGGAACACCACCAGCGCCCGCGCCGGCAGGCCGAGCAGGCGCAGCAGCGACAGCGAGCGACGCTTGCGCGCCACGTTGCCCCACAGCGAGACCGCGAGCGTGACCGCCACGCCCGCCGCGCCGCACGCGGTGAGAACGGCGAAGAGCGTGGTGAGGTTGCGGTCGATGGACAGGGTCCAGCCGATGCGGCCGACCTCGGTGCGGATCTCCATGCCCTGGGCGAGCAGGTCGCGCTCCAGCGTGGCGACATCGGTGATGTCGCGGGCATACAGGCGGAAGCTGGGGAAGATGTGGGCCTGGCCCTGGGGGGCGGCCTGGGCGGCGTCGCGCTCCTGGAACGCCTCCAGCGCCGCGGCCATGGCGAGCGGGCCGTAGACCACGGCGTTCTGCGTGGCGGCGGCGGGCGCGATGGCGGCGATGCGGGCGCGGGCATCGATGCGCTGGTTGCCGGTGCTGGCGCGGCGGATGGCCCAGACCGCCACCTCGTCGCCGGGCTTGAAGCCGCTGATCTGGGCGAGGCGCTGGCTGATGACGATGCTGGCCGCGCCGATTTCCCGCGAGGCGGCGCCGAGCAGTGGGTCGCCGGGGGCGGAGACGACGAAATCGGCGTTGGTGCCGCGGATCGGGTTGGCGGCCGGGCCGATATCCACCGGCTGGGCGAGCTGGCGCATGCGCGGGGCGACGAAGGCGACATCGGGGCGGGCGCGCATCTGCTCGAACCACTCCGGCGGCAGGGGCATGTGGCCGCGCAGCACCACCTCGCGCACCTGCGGGTCGGCGCGCAGGCCGCCGACGAGATGCTCGATCACGCCGGTCTTCAGCCCGAGCAGCAGCAGCAGCGGGGCGAGCACGGCGGTGACGGTGAGGGCCACGCCGGCAAAGAGCCCGGCATCGTGGCGCATGTCGGCCAGCGCGAGGCGGGCGGCCAAAATCATGTCCAGGTCGGCCGCGCGACGGCGACGGCCCCTCCCTCGCCGCGGGTGATGTCGAAGGCGATCACGGGCAGGCGCAGGCGCTCGGCCGCGTCGTGGTCGTGGGTGGCGACGATCAGGGCGGCGCCCTCGGCCTGGGTTTCGGCCAGCAGCAGCGCCATCACCTCCTGCGCGAGCGCGGGGTCGAGCGCGCTGGTGGGTTCGTCGGCCAGGACCAAAGGCGGCTGGTGCACCAGGGCGCGGGCGATGGCGACGCGCTGGCGCTCGCCCACGGAAAGCGCGTGCGGCATGCGGTCGAGGTGGTGGGCCACGCCGAGGCGGGCGGCCAGCGCCTCCACCCGGGCCGGGTCCGGCCGGCCGGCGATCTCGGCGGGCAGCGCGATGTTGCGGCGCACGGTGAGGAAGGGCAGCAGGCCGCCGGTTTGCAGTACGTAGCCGATGTGGCGCGCCCGGGTGCGGTCCTGCACCGCCGCGCCGCCGCGCCAGGTGGCGAGCAGGTCGATCGCCTCGCCATGGGGGTGGAAGGCGAAGCGCTCCGCACCGTCGGGGGGAAGGGCGAGGGCCAGCAGGTCCAGCAGCGTGCTTTTGCCGCTGCCGGACTTGCCGAGCAGGGCGATGGCGGCGCCCGCGGGCAGGACGAAGCCGGGGACCTCCAGGCGGAAGGCATAGGCGCCGGCGCGGCGGGTGACGTGGAGGCGGGAGACTTCCAGCAAATGAGTCATAAGGAAGGATTCTTCTTTTTCTGAAGAAAAAGAAGCAAAAAGACTTTTCCCGCTTGCGCTCGCTCTGGGGCGATCAGCAAACGGGGAAAAGTTTTTTGGTTCTTTTTTTCAAAAAAGAACACGCTTGCTTCCTATGGCAACGCCGACAACGGCACCGGATAGACGGCCTCGCCCGCATCCCGCCCGCCATCGAAGCTTTTCCACAGCTCCGGCGTGCGGTTGAAATCCTGGTAGAGCCGCAGCCTCGCCTCCAGCGTATCCAGCAGCTCCGTCTGCGCCCCGCCGCCCATGTTGCGCCAGGTGGCGCGGTCCAGCGTGGCGATGTCGGAGACGTAGGGCAGGCCTTCGAGGTATTCGCCGAGGATGCCGCCGAGGTTTTCCAGCCCGCGCTGGCGCAGCGCATCCGGGTCGCGGGCGAGATGGGCCGCCACCGTCTGCAGCCGGTCGAACATGGCGTTGCTGTCGAGCAGGTTGGCGCGGCCCTGGTCGATGATGAAGCGCAGGGATTGCGCGAGGTCGTTGAGCTGGTTGCGGGTGAGCAGCACGCGCACTTCCAGGTTCTCGGGCGGGTTGGTGCCCTTGTAGCCATCCGGCGCCCAGGCGTGCACGAGGTCGGGTGCGGCGGCGCGTTCCTGACGGCCGAGCCAGGCCAGGCGCAGGGCGTGGCCGATCATGGCGGCGCGGTCTTCGGGGTTGGGGGGCGTGCGCTGCGCCTGGGCGGCGGCCTGGTCCGTGCGCACGGCGCGCAGCTTGCCCAGCATGTCGCGCACCACGCGATCCAGCACCTCGGGGTCGCCGTTCTGCACCGGGAAGTATTGCGCGCCGAGCGCGGGCAGCGGCACGGAGGTGAGGGTGGTGTATTGCCGCTCGGCCAGGGCGTGGTTGTTGGCGCCCTGCGGGGTTTTCAGGTGCAGCGCCATCACCGCCACGCCCGCGGCGCGCGCCTTGTTGCCGATCTCCTCCGGCCCCATGCGTGTGGCCGAGGCGGGATCCGTGGGCAGGCGGCTGCCGGCATCCGTCACCAGGATCACCACGCGGCCCTGGATGTCGCCCCAGTCGAGGTTGTCGATCGCGTCCGCCACCGCGGCGAAGCTGTCTTCGTTGAAGGACAGGCTGTCCACGTTGGTGGCGCGGATGTCCTGGATCTTGCGGATGAAGCCGGCGGCATCGGCGCTGTCGGCGAACTTGGCGAAGGTGCGGGTGAGGTATTCCAGCCGCGGCTGCACCGTGAGCGAGTTGCGGAAACCGACCAGCGCATAGCGCGTGGGCGCGCCGGGCTCGGCGGCGGTGGCGCGCACGAAATCCGTCAGCGCCGCGCGCACCTTGTTGATGTAGGGGTCCATCGACAGCGTGGTGTCCACCACGAAGGCGATGCCGACGGTGAAGGGCGCCTGGCCGGGTGCGGCGCCCTGGTCGGCCAGCGGGATGGAGGCGACCTCCAGCATGCGGTACTCGCGCCCGTCCTGGAAGGAGACGCTCTCGGCCTGCAGGATCGGCAGCAGGTAGAACTGGCGGCGGATGTCGATGTGCTGGGCCGGTTCCATCGCCACGACCGGGAAGTTCTCCGGCCGCGGGGTGCGCTGGGCCATGGCGGCGAGCTGGCGCGCCTCCTGCGCCGGGGCGGCGCCGCCGAGCATGGAGAGCAGGGAGTCGCGGTCGCGGAAGAACAGCGTGCGCTCGCGCCCGGCGGGGTTGTGGAAGGCGGCGGTCATGGTGTGCTGCCAGGGGATGGTCTGCTCCTCCGGCAGCCAGCCCAGCGTGGCGCCGCGGCTGCCGGGGCCCACTTCCAGCCACGGCTTGCCATCCGGCCCGGGCTGGCGGGCGAAGACGAAGAGCGGGGTGAGCGGGCTGGCCGCCTGGGCCGGGGCGGGGGCGCCGGGTTGCGGGCGATAGGCGGCGCCGGGGCGGGTGAGCACGCGCTGGCGCAGGGTGCGCTTGCCCGGCATCAGCATCGCCTA
>CANHCJ010000288.1 GCA_947458025.1 Rhodospirillales bacterium
ATGCGGGGGCTCCGGTGCGTGGGGGGGTCAGCTGCCGCGCTGTTCGAAGCGCTTGCGCAGCGGGATGGCGGCGAGCGAGAGGGCGGCGAGGCCCGCCAGGCCCGCGATGATCTGCGGGGTGAGGATGGACGCGGGGGTGATCGCGCCGCCCTGGTCGAGCACCGCGCCGAGGCCGGCGCCGGCCAGGGAGAACACCGCCGTGCCGGGGATGATCCCGAAGAAGGTGGTGACCACGTAGGTGAGGCGCGGCACGCCGACGAAGGCGGGCACCACGTTCACCAGGAAGAACGGGAACAGCGGCACGAGGCGCAGCACCAGCAGGTACGGGGCGGCGTTGCGGCGGATCCCCTCGGCCAGCCGGGCGGCGGGGGCGCCGAAGCGGGCGAGCGCGTTCTCGCCGAAGATCGCCGAGGCGAAGACGAAGACGATGGTGGCGCCGATCGTGGCCCCGGTGACGGTGAGCAGCGTGCCGAGCACGGCGCCGAACAGAAAGCCGCCGGAGAGGGTGAGGAACACCGCGCCGGGCACCGAGAAGGCCACCGCGACGATGTAGGCGCCGACATAGGCGAGGCTGGCCAGGACGAGGTTGCCGGCCACCCAGGCGGTGAGCGCCTCGCGGTGGGTGCGCAGGGTTTCCAGCGAGAGGTAGCCGGCCAGGCCCGACCAGCGCAGCAGGGCGAAGGCGGCGAGGGCGGCCAGGACCAGCCAGAGCCGCCGGTCCTTCAGGATGCCGGAGAGGGTCATGGGCGCCTCGCTCAGGGCAGGATGCGTTGCACGAAGCCGACGATGCGGCGGGTGAGCGGGCCGAAGAGCTTCGGCGTGTAGTAGCTGCCGGCGGCGCGCTTGGAGATTTCCGACAGCGTCGGGTAGGGCAGCATGGCGCCGGCGACCGCGCCGATCTTGAGCCCGGCGGAGATGGCCAGGCACCAGGCGCCGATCAGCTCGCCGGCGCGCGGGCCGACGATGGTGGCGCCGAGGATGCGGCCCTTGGCGCCGAGCACGATCTTGGCCAGCCCGTCCGTGGCGCGTTCGGCCTGGGCGCGGTCGTTCATGGCGAAGGACCAGGTGAGCACCTGCACCGCGTGGCCGGCCTTGCGCGCCTCGGCTTCCGTAAGGCCGGCATGGGCCAGTTCCGGGTCGGCATAGGTGACCCAGGGCAGCGCGGCGTAGTCCACCTTCGCGGGCAGGCCGAACAGCGCGTTGCGGATGACGATGCCGGCGTGATAGCCGGCGACATGGGTGAATTGCGGGCCGCCGGCGACATCGCCGATGGCGAAGATGCGGCGGTTGCTGGTGCGCAGCCGTGCATCCACCTGCACCCCCTTCGGCGAGACGGCCACGCCGGCCGCCTCCAGCCCGAGGTTTTCGAGATTGGGGCGCCTTCCGGCGGCGACCAGCAGGTGGGTGCCGCGGACGCTGGTTCCGTCCAGCAGCACCGTGATGCCGTCGGCGTCGCGCCGGACCTCCTGCACGCCGCGCTTCTCCAGCAGGGTGACGCCGTCGCGCAGCAGGGCGGCGCGGACGACCTCCACCGCCTCCGGCTCGTCGCGGGCGAGGATGCCGAACGCCTCGATCACCGTGACCTGCGATCCCAGGCGACGGAAGGACTGCGCCATCTCGATGCCGATCGGCCCGCCGCCGATGACAATGAGGTGGTCGGGGCGTTGCTGCAGCGCGAAGATGGTCTCGTTGGTGAGGCAGCCGGCCTCGGCCAGGCCCGGGATGGAGGGGACGGCGGCGCGCGAGCCGGTGGCGATGACGAAGCGGCGGGCGCGGATCTTCTCGCCGCCGGCCTCCACCGTTTGGCCATCGAGGAAGCGGGCGGCGGCCTGGATCACGTGGACGCCGAGCCCCGCGAAGCGCTCGACGCTGTCGTGCGGGGCGATGGCGGCGATGACGCCGTGGACATGGGCATGGACCTCGCCGAAGCGGATCTCCGGCTCGGGGGCGTGGACGCCGAAGCGGTGGCCGTCGCGCACGGCGTGGGACGCGTGGGCGGCGGCGATCAGCGCCTTGGAGGGGACGCAGCCGGTGTTGAGGCAGTCCCCACCCATCTCGCCCTTTTCGACCAGCACGACCGAGGCGCCCATCTGCACGGCGCCGGCGGCGACCGACAGGCCGCCGGAGCCCGCGCCGATGATGCAGAGATCGGCATGCAGGACGCCGCCGCGGTGCTCCGGGCGCTTGGGTTCCAGGCTGGGCGGGGCGGGACTGGCCATGGGTCTCGTTCGCGGAAAGGGGTGCGTTCGAGGGGTCATTCGCCGCGGGAGGGCGCAGCGTTACAGCGGCGGGGGGGCACGCCCCCCTGCCCCGCCGCCGCGCCGGGGTGGCGCCCTGCCCCTGCTAGGGCGGTAGCCGACCTGATAGACGGTCGGCTACCGCCCTAGCTCTTTGCATTGGCGAGCAACTTAAGCCCATCAGGCGATTCCGCCTGATGGGCTGTTGCTCTAGCCCGCCAGCGCGGTATCGAGGTCGCGGATCAGGTCGTCGGCGTCTTCCAGGCCGATGGAGAGGCGCACCACGTCCGGCCCGGCGCCGGCGGAGAGGCGCTGCTCGTCCGTCAGCTGACGGTGGGTGGTGCTGGCGGGGTGGAGGATGAGGCTGCGGGTGTCGCCCACGTTGGCGAGGTGGGAGAAGAGGCGGACGGACTCGACCAGCTTCGTGCCGGCCTCGTAGCCGCCCTTGACGCCGAAGGTGAAGACGGAGCCGGGCCCCTTGGGCATGTATCGCTGCGCGAGCGCGTGGAACGGCGAGGACGGCAGGCCGGCGTAGCTGACCCAGGCGACCTTCTCGTGGCTGGCGAGGAATTCGGCGACCTTCTGGGCGTTGGCGACGTGGCGGTCCATGCGGACGTGCAGGGTCTCGATGCCGGTGAGGGTGAGCCAGGCGTTCATCGGCGAGAGGGTGGGGCCGAAGTCGCGCAGGGCCACGGCGCGGGCCTTGGTGGTGAAGGCGAAGTCGCCGAAGTTCTCGTAGAACTTGAGGCCGTGATAGGCGGGCTCCGGGTCGGCGAGCGAGGGGAAGTTGCCGTTGGCGTAATCGAACTTGCCCGACTCGACGATGATGCCGCCGAGCGAGTTGCCGTGGCCGCCGAGGAACTTGGTGAGCGAGTGGGTGACGATGTCGGCGCCGTGCTCGAAGGGGCGGCAGAGGTAGGGCGAGGCCAGGGTGTTGTCGACGATGAGCGGGATGCCGTTGTCGTGGGCGATGTCGGCGATGGCGCGCAGGTCGACGATGATGCCGCCGGGGTTGGCCAGGCTTTCGACGAAGATGGCCTTGCACTTAGGTGTGAGGGCGCGGCGGAAGTTCTCGGGGTCGGTGGGATCGACGAAGTGGCAGGTCCAGCCGAGCTTCTTGAAGGAGAGCGAGAACTGGGTGAGCGAGCCGCCGTAGAGGTTGCGGGAGGCGACGAACTCGTCGCCGGGGTTGAGCAGGGTGAAGAAGGTGACGAACTGGGCGGCGTGGCCGGAGGCGGCGGCCACCGCGGCGCGGCCGCCTTCCAGCGAGGCCACGCGTTCCTCCAGCACCGCGACGGTGGGGTTGGAGAGGCGGGTGTAGACGTGGCCGAAATTGTGCAGGTTGAAGAGCGAGGCGGCGTGGTCGACATCGTCGAAGACGAAGCTGGTGGTCTGGTAGATCGGCGTGCCGCGGGCGCCGGTGGTGGGATCGGGTGCTGCGCCGGCGTGCACGGTGCGGGTGGCGAAGCCGTATTCGAGGTTGCGCGGCGGCAGCGGGCGGTTGCGGCCCGGCCGGTCGTTCGGCGGTTCCGGGGCGCGGTTGCGGATGATGCCGGAGTTGACGCCGGACCATGACAGCTCACCGCCGAAGCGGCTGAACTCGATCTTGGGGCAGCGGTCCATGATGACTTCGAGGCCGGCGGCCTCGGCCTTCGCGGCGGCTTCGTCGTTGCGGACGGAGAGCTGGGCCCAGAGGACCTTGGCGCCGATGGCGATCGCCTCGTCGGCGATGGCGGGCAGGGCATCGGATGCGCGGAAGACATCGACCATGTCGATGGGGTCGGGGATGTCGGACAGCTTGGCGTAGACGGTCTCGCCCAGCAGGGTCTGGCCGGCGGTGCCGGGGTTCACGGGGATGACGCGGTAGCCCTTCGACTGGAGGTACTTCATGACGAAGTAGCTCGGCCGGTTCCAGTTGGAGGAGGCGCCGACCATGGCGATGGTTTTGACGCGCTGCAGGATCGCGCGGATCTTCGCATCGCTGTAGGCGAGCGGCGCCATGCTGTTCATTGCAAACCCTTTCCAACCCGTGAGGCGGCGTGGCAGGGTGCTTAGCACATGGCGCGCAAGCACGCAGGACTGTCCGAGCAGATGGGGTTGCTGGAGGTGCCGGCGGCCCAGGGGATCTCCGCGGTGGGGGCGGAGGGGCATCGGGAGCGCATGCGCGCGCGCATCCTGGCCGGCCAGGGCGAGACGATGGCCGACTATGAGCTGCTGGAGATGATGCTGTTCATCGCCCTGCCCCGAGTGGACACCAAGACGCTGGCCAAGACGCTGATCGCGCGGTTCGGCAGCTATTCGGCGGTGATCGCGGCGCCGCCGGAGGAGCTGGTGCAGGTGAAGGGGATCGGCGAATCGGCGGTGGCGACGCTGAAGGTGGTGCAGCTGGCCGCGCAGCGCCTGGCGCGGGCGGAGGTGGTGGAGCGGCCCGTGCTGAACAACTGGGACCGGCTGATGGACTATCTGCACGCGGTGCTGGCGCGCGAGCGGGTGGAGCAGTTCCGGGTGCTGTTCCTGGACACGCGCAACCGGCTGCTGGCCGACGAGGCGCAGGCGCGCGGCACGGTGAACCACACGCCGGTGTATCCGCGCGAGGTGGTGAAGCGGGCGCTGGAGCTGAAGGCGACCGCGCTGATTCTGGTGCACAACCATCCCAGCGGGGACCCGACGCCGTCGCGCGACGATCTGGAGATGACGCAGGAGGTGAAGCGGGCGGCCTCCGCGCTTTCGATCGTGCTGCACGACCATGTCATTGTCGGGAACGGGACGTGGCTGAGCTTTCGGCGCGAGGGGTTGCTGTAGCGGCGACGACGAGCAGGGCAAGGGCGGCAACCGCGGCGCCGGCCGGGCCGATGGCGGCGTAGCCCAGCGTGTCGGCCACCACGCCGCCGAGCAGGGCGCCGGCGCCCTGGCCGGCGAACACCATCGATCCGTTGAGGCCGAACAGCACCGGCCCGGCCTGCGGCGCGGCGGACGCCAGGCGCAGCTGGACCAGCGGGATCAGGGTGAACAGCGCGCCGGCCCCGAGCAGGGCCAGCAGCGCCAGCGAAGTGGCCGCGGCGGGGACGGAGAGTTGGGGGCCCAGGATCAGCAGCGGGGCATAGGCCAGCAGCGAGAGCAGCATCGCCAGGAAGATCGCGGCGGGGGCGCGGCTTGTGTGGCTGCGGTCGGCGATCCTGCCGCCGAGGATGACCCCGAGGATGGCGCCGAGGCCGACCGCGGCCTGGAACCCGCCGATGGCCGCGCCGGCCAGGCCGGTGGCGCGGGTGGCGATCGGGCCGAGATAGGCGGCGACGCTGAAGATGGCGGTGAAGCCGAGCAGGGTGAAGGCAAGGGCGGCCTGGACCTGGCGCAGGCGGAGCGACTCGCCGAGCGGGCGGCGGGCGGCGGCGGGAGGGGCGGGAAGCACGG
>CANHCJ010000289.1 GCA_947458025.1 Rhodospirillales bacterium
CACCTCGCTGGCCACCACCGCGAAGCCGCGGCCCTGGTCGCCGGCGCGGGCTGCCTCCACCGCGGCGTTCAGCGCCAGGATGTTGGTCTGGAAGGCGATCTCGTCGATCACGCCGATGATGTCGCTGATCTTGCGGCTGGCCTGGGTGATGGCGTCCATGGTGTCCACCACCTCGCCCACCACGGCGCCGCCGCGGGTGGCGATGTCGGAGGCCGAGGCGGCGAGCTTGTTGGCCTGCTGGGCGTTGTCGGCGTTCTGGCGCACCGTGGCGGTCAGCTCCTCCAGGCTGGCCGAGGTTTCCTCCAGGCTGCTCGCCTGCTCCTCGGTGCGCTGGGAGAGGTCGGTGTTGCCCATGGCGATCTCGCGCGCCGCCGTGGCCAGCGCCCCGCAGCTTTCGGTGATGGCGGCCACCACGCCCGACATCGTGTCGAGCATGCTGTTCACCCCGCCGCAAAGCTGCGCGATCTCGCCGGTCTTGCCGGCCAGGTCGATGCGCCGGCTCAGGTCGTTGGCCTGCGCCGCCGACACGATTGCCTGCGTCTCCGAGACCGCCGCCTTCAGCGCCTGCTCGGCGCGCACCTGCTCGGTGATGTCGGTGGCGTATTTCACCACCCGGAAGGTGCGCCCGTTCTGGTCAAGGATCGGGTTGTAGCTGGCCTGGATCCATACCTCGCGCCCGCCCTTGGCGACGCGGCGATAGCGCCCGGCATCGTACTCGCCGCGCCCCAGCTTCTCCCAGAACGCGCGATACTCCGGCGCCTGGCGCTCCATCGGGTCCAGGAACATCGAATGGTGCTGCCCGCGGATCTCCTCCAGCGTGTAGCCCAGCGTGGTCAGGAAATTGGCGTTGGCGTTCAGGACGCGGCCATCCAGGCTGAACTCGATCACCGCCTGCGCCTTGTCGATCGCGGTGAGCTGGCCCTGCTGCGTGCGCAGCTCGGTCACCTCCTGCCATTCCAGGATGTTGCCGTTGTACACGCCCTGGTCGTCATGGCTCGCATGCACCGTCAACGCGAACTTCAGATCGCCCACGGAAATGTCGGTGCGGAACGGCAGCCGCGACGGGTCGGCCAGCATGCGCCGCTGGTGGGAGGGGTCGCGGTGGAACGTGTCGATGCACATGCCCAGGATCCGCTCCGGCTCGAAGCCCGGCCACAGCTTGCGGAAGCTGTCCCGGCTGCGCTGCAGCAGCGCCATCGTGGTGGTGTTCACCTGGGTCACGATGAAGTCCCGGTCCACCATCATCACGGCGACGGAAACGCAATCCAGCGCCTGGCGCGTGCGCAGCGCCTCGGCCTTCTGGCGCAGCTCGTCCGCGCGCCGCTCCTTGCCCGATCGCCGGTCACTGAAGCTCGCGGGCAACAGGGTCTTGACGGCCTGTCCGATATGCATGGCGATCGTCTCCCAGGTTCAAGGAAGGCCAGGGGCGCTGGCGGGCGGCAGCAGCGTGTCGTCCGGCATCGCCAAAAGTGATTCGAGGCTGACCAGGGCCACCATGCCCCGGTCCAGCGGCACCAGGCCGCTCAGCAGCTTCTCCTCGGCCCGCGAGCTCATCTCCGGCACCGGCCGGATGTCCTCGGGCGAGACCGAGATGATGTCGGAGACCGCATCCACCAGGATGCCCACCGTGCGGCCCGCCGCCTGCACGATCACCACCACATGCATCGCCGTCGGCTCCGTCGGCGCCATGCCGAACCGGGCCCGCAGGTCCAGGATCGGCACGATCACGCCGCGCAGGTTGATCACCCCGCGGATCCAGGCCGGCGCCTGCGGAATTGCCGTGGCCGGTGCCCAGCCCTTGATCTCCTGCACCGCCATGATCTCGATGCCGTACTCGGCCTGGCCGAGCGTGCAGGTGATCAGCTGGCGCGAGCCCGCGCCCGAAGCGGCGGCCTCGTACGAATGCCGGTTCAGCTCCATGCTCAGAACTCCTTCCAATCGTCGGACTGCGCCACCGGCCGCGCCGGCTGGGCCCGGCGGCTGGGCACGGCGCGCGGTGGCACCTTGGCCGGCGGCGGCGCCGCGGTTTGGTGCGCCGCATCCAGCACGAAGCCGGCCACCAAGTGGGCCATGGCGTCGGTCTGCTCCTCCATGGACTTGGCCGCCGCGGCGGCCTCCTCCACCAGGGCGGCGTTCTGCTGGGTGATCTTGTCCATCTGCGACACGGCGGTGTTCACCTGCTCGATCCCCGCGCTCTGCTCCTGCGAGGCCGCCGAGATCTCCGCCATGATGTCGGTCACGCGGCGCACGGAGCCGACGATCTCGCCCATCGTCTGCCCGGCGGCGGAGACCAGCTTCGAGCCGCTGTCCACCTTGGCCACGGAATCGGAGATCAGCGCCTTGATCTCCTTGGCCGCGTTCGCGCTGCGCTGGGCCAGGTTGCGCACCTCGCTGGCCACCACCGCGAAGCCGCGGCCCTGGTCGCCGGCGCGGGCGGCCTCCACCGCGGCGTTCAGCGCCAGGATGTTGGTCTGGAAGGCGATCTCGTCGATCACGCCGATGATGTCGCTGATCTTGCGGCTGGCCTGGGTGATGGCGTCCATGGTGCCCACCACCTCGCCCACCACGGCGCCGCCGCGGGTGGCGATGTCGGAGGCCGAGGCGGCGAGCTTGTTGGCCTGCTGGGCGTTGTCGGCGTTCTGGCGCACCGTGGCGGTCAGCTCCTCCAGGCTGGCCGAGGTCTCCTCCAGGCTGCTCGCCTGTTCCTCGGTGCGCTGGGAGAGGTCGGTGTTGCCCATCGCGATCTCGCGCGCCGCCATGGTGAGCGCCCCGCAGCTCTCGCTGATCGTCGCCACCACGCCGGACATCGTGTCGAGCATCGCGTTCACGCCGCCGCAGAGTGCGGCGATCTCGCCGGTCTTGCCGGCGAGGTCGATGCGCCGGCTCAAGTCGTTGCCCTGCGCGGCGGTCACGATCGATTGCGTCTCCGCAACGGCGGCCTTCAGCGCATCGGCCGCGGCCAGGTGCACCGCCATCGTGTCCAGCATGGCGTTGATGCCGGTGCACAGCTCGGCGATCTGGCCGCGCTTGTCCTCCAGCGCGATCCGCCGGCTGAGGTCGTTCACCTGCGCCGCCGCCACGATCGCCCCGGTTTCCGCCACCGCCGCCTGCAGCGCCTGCTCGGCGCGCACCTGCTCGGTGACATCGGTGGCATACTTCACCACCTTGAAGGCCCGGCCGTTGAGGTCGAGGATCGGGTTGTAGCTCGCCTGGATCCAGATCTCCCGGCCATCCTTGGTGACCCGCCGGTAGCGCCCGGCATCGTATTCGCCGCGCCCCAGCTTCTCCCAGAACGCGCGATAGGCGTGCCCCTCCCGCTCCGCGGGGTCGACGAACATGACATGGTGCTGGCCGCGCACCTCCGCGACGGAGTAGCCGAGCACCTGCAGGAAGTTCTCGTTCGCCTCCAGGATCCGCCCATCGAGGCTGAACTCGATCACCGCCTGCGCCTTGTGGATCGCCGCGATCTGGCCTTCGAAATTGGCCGTGGCGATGCGCTGCGCGGTGATGTCGGTGGCGTATTTCACCACCTTGAACGGCCGGCCCTCGGCATCCAGGATCGGGTTGTAGCTCGCCTGGATCCACACCTCGCGGCCGTCCTTGCCCAGGCGCCTGTACTGGCCGGCACCATGCTCGCCGCGCGCCAGCCGCTCCCAGAAGGCGCGGTAGGCCGGGCTCTCCCGCTCCTCGTCCGTCACGAACATGGAATGGTGTCGGCCGCGGATCTCATCCAGCGAATAGCCCAGCGCGGCCAGGAAATTCGCGTTCGCCTCCAGCACCCGCCCGGAAAGGTCGAAGGCGATCACCGCCTGGGACTTGCCGATGGCGGCGATCTGGCCTTCCAGGTCGGCGGCCTTCTGCTTCTCGGCGGAGATGTCGGTGGCGAGCTTCACCACCTTCACCGGCCTGCCCTCGGCATCCAGCACCGGGTTGTAGCTCGCCTGGATCCACACCTCGCGCCCGCCCTTGCCGAGGCGCATGTACTGCCCGGCATCGTGCTCGCCGCGCCCCAGCCGTTCCCAGAAGGCACGATATGCGGCGCTGTCGCGCTCCGCCTCGGCCACGAACATGGCGTGGTGCCGGCCGCGGATCTCCTCCAGCGAATAGCCCAGCGCGGCCAGGAAATTGGCGTTGGCGTCCAGCACGCGCCCGTCCATGCCGAACTCGATCATGGCCTGGCTGCGGGAAAGCGCGGCCAGCCTGGCCTCCATGTCCCGTACCGCGGCGCGCCTGTCGGCGTTGCCGCGCCGGTCGAACAGGCTCATCGGAAAGGTCCTGCGCGAAGGCTGAACCACATGCATCGGTCGGCGTATCCCATAAGCGGCGTGTGCCGCGGTCTCGATGGCTTCGGCCGCGTGCGGCGGCCCGTTCGGGTGCCTGCCTATTGCAGGGCGATGGCCTGCGGCACGCTGCCGCGGTGATGTCGTTCGCCCGGGCCGGCCAGCCCCGCCACGTCCAGGATCAGCGCCACGCGGCCATTGCCCAGGATCGTGGCGCCGCTCACGCCCGCCACGCGGCCGTAATTCGCCTCCAGGCTCTTCACCACGATCTGCTGCTGGCCCACGAGCTCATCCACCACCAGCCCGAGCCGGCCGGCGCCATCGGTCTCCACGATCACCACGATCCCCTGCGCGGGGTCCTCGATCGCCCCGGCCACCCCGAACTGCCGCCCCAGCGGCAGCAGCGGGATGTAGGCCCCGCGGATCGCCAGCAACTCGCCCCCGCCGACCAGCGGATGGATGTTCGCCCGCAGCGGCCGCAGGCTTTCCACGATGGAGGTGATCGGCACCACGCAGGTTTCCTCGCCCACCGAAACCACCAGCCCGTCCATCACCGCCAGCGTCAGCGGCAGCGACAGGATGAACCGGCTGCCCTGGCCGGCGACCGATTCGATTGCGATCCGCCCGCCCAGGCCCTGGATGTTCCGCCGCACCACGTCCATCCCCACGCCGCGGCCCGACACGCTGGAAACCGCCGCCGCGGTGGAGAAGCCGGGCAGGAAGATCAGCTCGTCGATCTCGCTGTCGGTCAGGGCCGCATCGGCCGCCACCAGCCCGCGCTCGCGCGCCCGCGCCAGCACCCGCGCCCGGTCGATCCCGCGCCCGTCATCGGCCAGCACGATCACGATCCGCCCGCTGCGCTGCTCGGCCGAAAGCACCACCGTGCCCTGCCGCGGCTTGCCCGCAGCCGCGCGCTGCTCCGGCGCCTCGATGCCGTGGTCCAGCGCGTTGCGCAGCAGGTGGGTCAGCGGATCGGCCAGCTGCTCCACCACCGTCTTGTCGATCTCGGTGCCTTCGCCGGTCACGATCAGCCGCACATCCTTGCCCAGCTGCGCCGAAAGCTCCCGCACCAGCCGCGGCATCCGCCCGAACACCGATTTCACCGGCTGGGTGCGGATCGCCATCACGCCTTCCTGCAGCTCGCGCAGGTGCTGGGACAGCGTCTCCAGCCCCGCAATGAGCCCGGGGCAGATCTCGGGCGGCAGGGTGCTGCCCATCTGCACCAGCATGGACTGGTTGATCACCAGCTCACCCACCAGGTTCACCAGCCGGTCCACCTTCGCCACGTCCACCCGCACGGACTGCGCGGCCACCTCCGCGCGCGCCGGCGCCTGGGCCTGCGCCTCGGCGGCCACCGCGGC
>CANHCJ010000290.1 GCA_947458025.1 Rhodospirillales bacterium
AACAACCGCTGCCCCAGCCGCGCCCGCCCGCCCGCCACCAGGGCGAGCGCGATGGAACGCCCCAGCGCCGGGCTGTGGTAGGCCGAGGTCACGTGGCCCAGCGCCGCCGTGCCGGGCGCCGGGCTCGCCTCGGCCACCACCTGCGCCCCCTCCTCCAGCACCACGCGCGCATCCTCCGTAAGCAGCCCCACCAGCTGCCGGCGCTCCGGCAGCAGCATGTCCGGCCGCGAGAGCGAGCGCTTGCCGACGAAGTCGCGCTTGCCGCGCCCCTCCGGCAGGCCGAGATCGCCGGGCGTCACGGTGCCGTCGGTCTCCTGGCCGACGATGATGAAGCCCTTCTCGGCGCGCATCACGTGCATCGCCTCGGTGCCGTAGAGCGTGCCGCCCACCGCCGCCACCCGCGCGCGCAGCGCCTCCCACAGCGCCGTGCCGTGGCGTGCCGGCACGTTCACCTCAAAGCCCAGCTCCCCGGTGAAGCTCACCCGCATCAGCCGCGCCGGCACGCCGGCCACCGCCATCTCTCGCACCGCCATGTGCGGCAGCGCGGCGGCCGAGATGTCGCCCTCGCACAGCGGCGCCAGCACCGCGCGCGCCTGCGGCCCCTGCAGCGCCACCACCGCCCAGTGCTCGGTGGTGGAGGTGAGCCACACGCGCAGGTCGGGCCATTCCGTCTGCCGATAATCCTCCATGTGGTGCAGCACCCGCGCCGCGCCGCCGGTTGTGGTGGTGACATGGAAGCGATCCGGCGCCAACCGGGCCACCACGCCGTCATCCATCACGAAGCCGGCCTCGCTCAGCATCACCGCATAGCGGCACCGCCCCGGCTTGAGGCCCGAGAGCGCGTTCACGTAGATCCGGTCGAGGAACTCGGCCGCATCAGGCCCCACCACCTCGATCTTGCCCAGGGTGGAGGCATCGAACATCCCCACCGCCGCGCGCGTGGCGGCAACCTCGCGCGCCACGGCCGCATGCATGTCCTCGCCCGTGCGCGGGAAGAAGCGGGCGCGTTTCCACGGGCCGACATCCTCGAACACCGCGCCTTCGGCCACGGCCTGCTCGTGCATCGGCGTGGTGCGCACCGGGTCGAACAGCTCCCCGCGCGCCGGCCCGGCCAGCGTGCCGAAGGTCACCGGCGTGTAGGGCGGGCGGAAGGTGGTGGTGCCCACCTGCGCCGGATCCTCGCCGCGCGCGGCGGCGATCAGCGCGAACAGCCCGGCATTGCCGGTCTTGCCCTGGTCGGTGCCGAGCCCGCCAGCGGTGTAGCGCTTCACGTGCTCCACGCTGCGGAACCCCTCGCCCACCGCCATCCGCACGTCGCGCGCGGTCACGTCGTTCTGCAGGTCCACGAACACCGTGCCCGCCTCCGCCCCGGCGATCGTGCCGGGGGCGGGCGCGGCGGCCAGCTCATCCTCCACCGCGGGTGCCGCCATGCCGAACAGCGCGCCCCCCTGGGACAGCGCCTCGGCCAGGCTGGCCGCCCCGGCACAGGCGCCGATGCTCGCCACGCCCTCCACATCGCCGGGCAGGAACGCGCCCCAGCCCGCGTCCCAGCGCATCGGCGCGCGGGCCTGCGCGGCCAGGTGCACGCTCGGCGTCCAGCCATTGCCCACCAGCAGCGCGTCGCAATCGAACCAGCGGGTGCGGCCATCGGCGCGGCCGAGCTTCACGGAATCGAGCCGCAGCCGGCGCATATGCGTGCCCAGCACCTGCCCGCCGGCCAGCACCGGAATGCCCGCCTGGCGCACCGCCGCCGGCAAGGGCCCCTCGGGCGCCGGGCGCAGATCCAGCACCACCTTCACCTCCACCCCGGCCGCCGCAAGGTCGAGTGCGGCCAGGTAGGCGCTGTCGCAGGCGGTGGCGACCACCACGTGGTTGCCCACCTTCACGCCGTAGCGCAGCAGGTAGTCGCGCGCCGCACCCGCCAGCATCACCCCGGGGCGGTCATTGTCCGCGAACAGCAGCGGGCGCTCGATGGCCCCCGCGGCCAGCACCACCCGCCCCGCGCGCACCTGCCACAGCCGCTCGCGCGGCAGCTCCGGATCGGGCGCGGCGAGATGGTCCGTCACCCGCTCCGCCAGGCCCGCATGGTTGTGCGGATACAGCCCGAACGCCGTGGTGCGCGGCATCACCCGCACCTTCGGCATCGCCGCCAGCTCGGCCAGGCTGCGCGCCAGCCATTCCCGCGCCGGAATGCCTTCCACCAGCGCGCGGATCTCGGTCAGCAGCGTGCCGCCCGGCTCGGCCTGCTCATCGCACAGGATCACCCGCTGCCCCGCCCGCCCCGCCGCCAGCGCCGCGGCGATGCCCGCCGGGCCCGCGCCCACCACCAGCACGTCGCAATGCTCGTGGTAGCGCGCATAGCGGTCCGCATCCGGCCGCGCCGGCGCCCGCCCCAGCCCCGCCCCGCGGCGCAGCAACGGCTCGAAGGCGCGCTGCCACAGCTTCCAGCCAGGCGGGCCCAGCAGCGTCTTGTAGAAGAACCCCGCCGGCAGCAGCGGCGCGGCCAGCGAGGCCAGCGCGCCGTAATCGGTGCTGAGCGAGGGCCAGCGGTTCTGGCTGATCGCCTCCAGCCCCTCGTACAGCTCCAGCTGCGTGGCGCGCAGGTTCGGCGTGCTGCGCCCATCCTCGCGCCGCAGCGTCACCAGCGCGTTCGGCTCCTCCGCCCCGGCCGAGAAAATGCCGCGCGGCCGGTGATACTTGAACGAGCGCCCCACCAGGTGCACCCCGTTGGACAGCAGCGCAGAGGCCAGCGTGTCGCCCGCGCAGCCCAGGTAGTCCAGGCCATCGAAGCGGAAGCGGATGTCCCGCGCGCGCTCCACCCGCCCGCCCGCCTCGGTGCGCATGGACTCCGGCAGCAGCCGCCCCTGGAACATGCGCCCCAGCAGCAGCCGCTGCATCATGCCTTCCTGCCTCGACGCGCCGATCATTCCGGACGCGCCTCCCCGGCGCGATACGTAGCCAGGATGCGGTCGGTCACAGTGTCGCGCAGCGCGTTCAGGAACCGGCCGCAGCCATGCACATGCCGCCAGCGCTCCGCCACCGTGCCGCGCGGATTGTCGCGCAGATACAGGAACGCGGCCCAGTCCTCATCGCTCACCGAAGCGGGATCGGCCGGGCGCAGGATATGCGCCGCCCCGGCATGGCGGAACTCCGGCTCCGGCCGGTCCGCATCGCAATACGGGCACCGAATGACCAACATCAGTGCGCCACCGCCGCCGCCGCGGCCTCGTCGATGAGCCTTCCGGTCCTGAAACGGTCCAGCGAGAACGGCGCCGCGATCGGGTGCGGCTCGCCCTTGGCGATGGTGTGCGCGAACACATGCCCCGAGCCCGGCGTTGCCTTGAACCCGCCCGTGCCCCAGCCGCAATTCACGAACAGCCCCGGCACCGGCGTGGCGCCGATGATCGGCGAGCGGTCCGGCGTCACGTCCACGATGCCGCCCCAGCTGCGCAGCATCCGCAGCCGGCGCAGGCTGGGGAACAGCTCGCACACCGCCTCCAGCGTATCGGCCGCGATATGCAGCCCGCCGCGCTGCGAGTAGGAGGTGTACACATCCGTCCCGGCCCCGATCACCAGCTCCCCCTTGTCCGATTGCGAGATGTAGGCGTGGATCGTGTTGGACATCACCACGCAGGGCATCACCGGCTTCACCGGCTCGCTCACCAGCGCCTGCAGCGGAAAGCTCTCCAGCGGCATGCGCACCCCGGCCATGGCCATCAGCACGGAGGTATGCCCCGCCGCCACCACCCCCACCCGCGGTGCCGCGATGAAGCCGCGCTCCGTGTCCACGCCCTGCACCGCCCCATCCGCCCCGCGCCGTACCCCCGTCACCGCACAGTTCTGGATGATGTCCACGCCCAGCGCCGAGGCCGCGCGCGCATAGCCCCAGGCCACCGCATCATGCCGCGCCACCCCGCCGCGCCGCTGCAGCGCCGCCCCCAGCACCGGATAGCGCAGGCCGGGCCCGACCTCCAGCACCGGGCAGAAGGCCTGCGCCTCGCGCGGGCTGAGCCATTCGTTGTCGATCCCGGCCAGGCGGTTGGCATGCACGTGGCGCTTCAGCACCTGCTCGTCATGCACGTTGTGCGCCAGCATCATCACCCCCCGCGGGGAATACATCGTGTTGTAGTTCAGCGCATGCGACAGGCCCTCCCACAGCTTCATGCTGTGCTCGTAGATCGCCTCGCTCTCCTCCCACAGGTAGTTGCTGCGGATGATCGTGGTGTTGCGCGCCGTGTTGCCGCCGCCGAGCCAGCCCTTCTCCACCACCGCGACATTGCGCACCCCGCATTCCGCCGCGAGGTAGTAGGCGGTCGCCAGCCCATGCCCGCCGGCGCCCACGATCACCACGTCATAGGCCGGCCTGGGCTCGGCATCGCGCCACTGCGGGCCCCAGCCGGTGTGGCCGCGCAGCGCCTCGCGCAGCAGGGCGGCGAAAGAGAAGCGTTTCACAGGAAGAATCTTCTTTTTTCTGAAGAAAAAAGAAGCAAAAAAGACTTTCCCCGTTCGCTTGCCGGAGAGACCCGCCACAAACGGATAAAAGTTTTTTGGTTCTTTTTTTCAAAAAAGAACATGCTTCCTTCCTAGATCACCAACCGCGCAATGGCTGCCTCAAGCTCACGCTGCGCCTGCTCGACAGCGGCGCGCGCCTGCTCCTGGCCGCGCCGCAGCGCCTCCATCCGCGTCTCCAGCGCCTCCAGCTGCCGCAGCAGCCGCCCGTGCAGCGCATCGGTCGTGGGCACGGAGCCGAGGTTGCGCCGCACCCGTTCCTGGTCCACCTCGATCTCCGCCGCCTGTGCCTTCAGCCGCTCCACCTCCGCGCCCCGCGCCGCCCGCGCCGCCCGCAACTCCACCAGGCGCTGCAGCGCCGCCCGCGCAGCGGGGTCCAGCCCCTGCAGCCCCAGCACCCGCGCCACCGCCTGCTCGCCTTCCATCAGCGCGACGCTCTGGCGAACGATGCGGTCCTGCCGCACCGCCAGCGTGCGCCGCTCGCCGGCCTTCAGCGCCACTTCGAACCGCCAGGCGGTGGCGGTTTCCTCGGCGGGCGCCAGCGCCGCATCGGGCACCAGCGTGGCCTGGGGCCGCTTGGCGATCTCCACCAGCAGCACCCGCTCCTCCCGCGCCGGCGCCACCAGCGTCACCTGCGTGGTGGTGCGCAGCCGCTCGTCGATGCGTAGCACGCCCTGGCTGGCGGCCACGGCGGCCAGCGAGGCGCTGTCGTCCTGCTGCCAGCGCACCTCGGTGCGCAGGTCCTCCGCGAAGGACAGCAGCCGGCTCTCCCCGGCCGGCAGCACCCCCACGCGCGCATCGCCGGCGAACATCGCCGGCGAGGCCGGGTCGTACAGCGTCAGCACCCCGGCCGGCAGCGTGGTGGCGGTGTCGTTCACCAGCCGCACGGAGGCCAGCGGATGCGCCCGCCCCGGCTGCACCAGCCCGATCCGCCGCGCCGAGGCCTCGCGGTCCAGGATCGGCAGCGTCGCGGTATGCCCCGCCGCCAGCGTCACCGCCGCGGGCAGGGCGAACACCGTCTCCTGCGCGCCCTCGCTGGCGGCCACCGTCTCGGATGGTGCCGCCATCACCGGCGCGGCGGCGGCCGTGGCGCGCTCCATCAGCGCGCGCGAG
>CANHCJ010000291.1 GCA_947458025.1 Rhodospirillales bacterium
CCGGACGACGCCGAGGGCTGGCAGCGCCTGGGCCGCGCCTGGGGCGTGCTGGGCGAGCGCGGGAAATCCGCCGCCGCCTATGCCCGCGCCGGCGCGCTGCGGCCGGACGACATGGCGCTGGCGCTCGCCGAGGCGGAGACGCTGCTGGAAGGCCTGCCCGCCACCGCCCCCTTCCCGCCGCGCGCGCTGGAGCTGCTGGGCCGGGTGATCGCCGCCGACCCGAAGCAGCCCGCCGCGCTGTGGCACCTGGGCGTGGAAGCCGCCAAGCGCGGCGCCATGGCCGAGGCGGTGGGGTTGTGGGACCGGCTGCTGGAAGTGCTGCCGGGGGATGGCGAGGATGCCCGGCTGGTGCGGTCGGCGATTGAGGCAGTCAAGCGAAGGTAAGAGTTGTTCTTTTTTGAAAAAAAGAACCAAAAAACTTTTGCCCGTTTGCTCGGGGGTTAGCCACGGCGCAAAGGGGGAAAGTCTTTTTGCTTCTTTTTCTTCAGAAAAAGAAGGGCTTGCTTCCTTCCCCTAACACCGCCACGATACACGCAACGAACGGGAGCCGGCCATGGCGCTGCATGTGGACTACTACGCTTCGCTCAACTCGCCCTGGACCCATCTGGGTGCGGCGCGGATCGAGGCGATGTGCGCGCAGCACGGTGCGTCCTTGCGCATCTGGCCGGTGGATTTCGGCACCATCTTCGCCGGCTCCGGCGGCCTGCCGCTGCCCAAGCGCTCGCCGCAGCGCCAGGCCTACCGGATGCAGGAACTGCCCCGCTGGCGCGATTTCCTCGGCATTCCGATCAATCTCCAGCCCAAGCACTTCCCCACCTCGGAGGCGCTGTCCTCGGCCTGCTGCATCGCCCTGCGGGAGACGATGGGCGACGCCCCGGCGATCCGCCTGGCGCACCGCGTGCTGAAGGCCATCTGGGAGGAGGAGCTGAACCCGGCGGATGAGGCGGTGCTCGCCCGGCTGATCGGCGAATGCGGGCTGGACGCGGCGCAGGTGATGGCGCTCGGCGCCGAGCCGCGCTGGACCGAGCGCAAGGCGGCGGACACCCAGGCGGCGCTGGCCCGCGGCGTGTTCGGCGCGCCGAGCTACGTGATCGGCGAGGAGATCTTCTGGGGCCAGGACCGGCTGGATTTCGTGCAGCGTAGGCTGGCGCGGGGGTAGAACGTCAGCGGCGATGCCCCTGGCGCCAGTCTGAAGGCGCCACGAATGTGCCGCTCCAGAGCCCGCGCCGGGCTGCGCGGGCCTCGTCCTCCTCCGGCACATAGGCCTCCGAGAATTGCCGGTAGGCGACGGCCCAGCCCTGGGCGACCATCCAGCGGTTGATCTCCTCTCCGCCGAGGTAGCAGAGCGCGACCTCGCGGCGGAACCGGTCGAGTTCCAGCGTTCGGCAGGTGACGGTGTTCCGGCCGATGAGCCGTTCCAGCGCCTGGGTGGCCTGCGCGCCGCATTCCCAGCTGCGGCGGTCGCGCCGGCAGGTCTGGTCGCGTTCGGGCGCGTCGATGCCCCAAAGGCGGAACTGCCGGCCGTTGATCACAATGCTGTCGGCATCCTTCACCGCGGCGCGGCCGGTGCTGGCCTGTTGGGCCGCGGCCGGGGCCATGAGGGCCATGGCCAAGCCGAGGGCCAGGCCTAGGGCCAGGGCAGGGGTCTTCATGGCCTTGCCCTTTCCCGTGCGGGACGATGATCCGGCGCCTGCCGCTCGCCCGGTCTGGTCCCTGCATACTTGGCGCGGCCGCGGGAAGATGCCAGACCTGCAGACGATTTTCCGCACATTCGCGGCGGGCGGGCCGGCGCCGGGCGGCATGCCGTATTGCACCGGAGGGACGGTGTCTGATACGCGGCGCATCCGGCGCATGCTTCCGCGTGCGCGGGGGAAACACGCCGGATGCTACAGCTTGGCCTGGCCTTCTTTGCATCCGGCTTCGCGGCGTTGCTGTGCCAGGTGGTCTGGCAGCGCATGCTGGGGCTGTTCGCCGGCTCCGACACCGTCTCGGCGGCGCTGGTGGTGGGGGCGTTCCTCACCGGGCTCGGGATCGGCACCATCCTGGCCGCGCGGGTGGCGGACCGGCTGAGCCGGTCGCAGGCGATCATCGCCTTCGCGCTGTGCGAGATCGGGGTGGCGGGGTTCGCGCTGGTCTCCAAGGTGTTCCTGTACGACTGGCTGGCGCTGGAGATGGCCGGGCGGATCGGGGGCATGGCCGGGGTGTTCGCGCTGTGCTTCGCCGGGCTGGTGCTGCCGACCACGCTGATGGGCGCCTCGTTGCCGCTGCTCTCGCGTGCCGTGGCCACCTCGGTGGATGCGCTGGCGGCGCGGATCGCGCTGCTCTACGGGCTCAACACGGTCGGCGCCGGGCTGGGGGCGCTGATGGGCGGCTGGGTGATCCTGGGCACGCTGGGCTTCGAGCGGGCGCTGCATGTGGCGGCGTTGCTGGAGCTGCTGGCCGCCGGGCTCGCGCTCACGCTGGTGCCGGCGATGCGGCGCATGCCGGACCCGGCTTCGGCGCCGGTGGAGGCGCGGCAGGTGGCGGTGCCGGCGGGGGTGGGCACGGTGCCGCTGTGGTGCATGCTGGCCTTTGCCTCCGGCTTCGTGATCGTGGCGCTGGAGATCGTCTGGGTGCGGGTGATCGGGCAGTTCGGCCAGTACCACGCCTACATGTTCTCGACCCTGCTCGGCGTGTTCCTGCTGGCCGACGGCGCCGGCATGGCGGTGGGCGGGCGGCTGGTGGAGCGGGCGCGCGACCCGCGGCCGGGGTTCTTCCTGGCCCAGGGCTGCGGGTTCGTGCTGGCGCTGGGGCTGCTGCTGGCGCTGTGGTGGGGGGTGCCGCTGGTGCCTTCGGGCGTGCTGCCCACCTGGGTGGACGTGTCGCGGCTGCGCGGCGGGGATTTCTGGGTGGGCATCGCGGTGACGGTGCTGCTGGTGGCGCCGCCTTCGTTCCTGATCGGGCTGACCTTCCCGTTCATCCAGCGGGCGGTGCAGCGGGACCTGGCGATGGTGGGCGCGCGGGTGGGCTGGGTGCAGCTGGCGAACATCCTGGGCAATGCCGCCGGCTCGCTCGGCACCGGGCTGGTGGCGCTGCACCTGCTGGGCACGGCGGGCACGCTGATGCTGCTGGCGGCGGTGACGGCGGGGCTGCTGCTGCTGTGGCTGCTGCGCACCGGGCGGGGCAGCCGGGCGGGCTGGGCGGTGCTGGCCGCCGTGGTGGCCGGGATGGCGGTGATGCCGGGCAACGATGCCTGGTGGCGGCGGATGCATGTGGAGAAGCCGGGGCAGATGGTGGCCTGGGCGGAGGATCGGTCGGGCGTGGCGTTCTTCCGCGAGGATCGCGGGGTGGCGGGGCGGGAGCGGACGGCGTGGCAGGAGGGCACGGCGCCGTTCTTCATCCAGGGCTTCTCGCAGGGGACGATCCCGTTCCTGCCGATCCACCTGCTGCTGGGGGCGGTGGGGCCGCTGGTGCATCCGGCGCCGCATGAGGTGCTGGTGATCGGCGTCGGCTCCGGCGGGACGCCGTGGGCGGCGGGGGTGAACCCGGTGAGCCGGGAGATCCGCTCGGTGGAGCTGGTGGCGCCGGTGCTGACGGTGCTGGAGGAAGTGGGGCGGAAGTATCCGGACAGCCCGATGCATGCGCTGTTCACCGATCCGCGCTTCCGCATCGAGTACGGCGATGGGCGCCGGCTGGTGACGCATGATGCGCGGCGCTACGACGTGATCGAGGCGGATGCGATCCTGCCGGAGGCGTCGCAGTCCGGCGTGCTGTATTCGGCGGAGTTCATGCAGGTGGTGCGCGGGCGGCTGGCGCCGGGGGGGCTCTACGTGCAGTGGGCGCCGTCGCCGCGGGTGGTGGAGACGTTTGCGGCGGTGTTCCCGCATGTGGTGCTGCTGCGGCCGATCTCGATCGTGATCGGGTCGAACGATCCGATCCCGCATGACCGCGAGGCGCTGCTGGCGCGGCTGGCGAGCCCGGAGGTGGCGGCGCACCTGGCGCGCGGGCGGGCGGGGTGCTGCGACTGGCGGTCGATGCTGCACGAGCCGGAGCGGCGCTGGACGCCGGGGATGCCGCGCGGGGCGGCGCCGTTGACCGACCTGTTCCCGCGCGACGAGTTCTATCTGAACTAGCCTGCGAGGCTGGCCATGAAGCTGGCGGCGTGGAACAGCAGGGCCCAGCCGGCGGCGGAGAGGCCGAGGATGACGAGGGCGGCCATGGGGGCGGGCCAGCGGTCCTGCTCGGTCTCGGCGCGGCGGCCGAAGCCGGGGGAGAGGAGGCGGTCGGCGGTGGGCTGGGGGCGGGCGATGGAGGGCGGCATCGGGGCACCTGCTGAAGGATCGCCGCATCGGGCGGCAGGGGCAGAATTCCCCTGCTTTCCTTAACGGATCGCTAGCGCGGGCGAAGAAATTGAGATGGCGGCCGATTGCGCCAGGGGGCGGCTTTGCGGGGGCGGGGCCTCGGGGTAGCATCGGTCCACCAACAGGAGGAGGAACGGCCAATGGCCATTCGATTCGACAACCGCGTGGCGATCGTGACCGGCGCCGGGGCCGGGCTGGGCGAGCAGCATGCCAAGCTGCTGGCCAGCCGGGGGGCCAAGGTGGTGGTGAACGACCCGGGCGGGGCGGTGGACGGGCGCGGCACGGCGGCGGCGGTGGCCGACCGGGTGGTGGCCGAGATCAAGGCGGCCGGCGGCGAGGCGGTGGCGAACTATGATTCGGTGGCCGATTTCGCCAGCGCGCAGAACATCATCAAGACGGCGATGGACACCTGGGGCCGGCTGGACATCCTGGTGAACAACGCCGGCATCCTGCGCGACAAGTCCTTCAACAACATGGATATGGAGGACTTCGAGTTCGTGATGCAGGTGCACGTGATGGGCACCGTGTATTGCACCAAGGCGGCGTGGCAGATCATGCGCAGCCAGCGCTACGGGCGGGTGGTGGTGACCACCTCCGGTTCCGGCACGGTCGGCAATTTCGGCCAGGCGAACTATGGCGCGGCGAAGATGGCGGTGAACGGGTTCATCAACGTGCTGCGGCACGAGGGGCAGAACTACAACATCAAGCTGAACGCGATCTCGCCTTCGGCGCGCACCCGCATGACGGAGAACCTGATTCCGCTGGAAGTGGCGGAGTGGATGAAGCCGGAGCTGGTGAGCCCGATCGTGGCCTATATGTGCAGCGAGCAGTGCGAGTTCTCGGGCGAGATCCTGGGGGCGAATGCCGGGCATTTCCGGCGGGTGAAGTACATCGAGAGCGAGGGCGTGTATTTCGACCCGGCGGCGCCGGTGACGCTGGACATGGTGGCCGAGAATATCGGGCAGATCATGGACCTGTCGAAGTCGATCGAGCACGGCATGTCGTCGCGCCGGCTGCGGGAGCGGCTGGTGGCGATGGGACGCATTCCGGCCTGACCCCTGCGCGGGTTGGACGGCGGCGAGGGGGCGGGAAACCGCCCCCTTGTTGTTTTTGGATGGAATTTTTTGATATCGTAATGATGGTGGCGCGGGGGGATAGGGTCAGTCGGGGCCGTATTTTTTGCGCCAGTAGCGGATGGCGCGGATCTCGTAGGGGCGGAGCTTCAGTTCGGGGTCGGTGAGTTTCCAGCGGCGGGGTTTCGGGGGGCTGGGCTTGCG
>CANHCJ010000292.1 GCA_947458025.1 Rhodospirillales bacterium
CCGGATCCCTGACCGGCATGCCGCGCGGGCGGCGCGCGGGCGCAGGTGGAGCGCGTGGTGCAGAGCCACCCGGGTGGCGCGCCGGTGCGCTGCGTGGCCGATATCCCCTCCTGCTTCCTCACGTTCAGCATTGCCCAGGCCAGGCTTGGGGCCCGCGAAGAGGAAGGCGAGGCGATCCGTGGGCAGCCCCGCGGCGCCGGCACACCTCAGGGCGCCAGGGTTCCCTGCCCGGGGTGAGCAGGTTCCGGCCCTTGCGGCAGGACTGGCCCGGCGGCCTTCGGCGGCCTGCCGGGCGATGGCGAGGTGTCGGCGCTGCCGTGGCGCGCTACCGCCGCTGGCGGCCCTCCTGGTAGCCGCGCCGGTAGGCGGCATCTTCGTTCTTCCTGGTACGGTCGTAGAGGTAGCCGCCGGCGGCGCCGGCGCCGGCGCCGATCAGCGCGCCCCACCCGGCATCGCCGGTGATGGAGCCGATCAGCGCGCCGCCCGCAGCGCCAAGGCCGGCGCCGGAGAGGGTGCGCTGTTGCGTGGCGCTCATGTCGCCGCAGGCGGCCAGAGCGAGCGAGGCTGCCAGCGCGAGCGGGCCGAGGCGGCGACGGTGCGGGCTAGCGGGCTGGGCAGGCATAGGTCTCGTCCATGAACCGGAGGAAGGCATTGGGCGGGAAGGCAGCAAGGTCTGCCGGGCGCGACTGGGCCCAGGCGACGAACCGGTCCACCGGCTCCTGCCGGCTTTGCGGCAGGCCGCAATGCAGGGGCGCCGCGCCGGCCGGCTGCATGGCCAGGACCGTGGAGTAGAGGCCGGTAAGGTAGCCGTGGCAGAAGGCCCGCGCCTCGACATGGGCGGCAGCGGCGGCGGGCATGCCGCAGATGGCGACAAGCTCGCGGGTCTCGCGCCCGATGAACCCGCCCTGCTGGGCGGTGGCCGGCAGCGCCGCCGGCACGGACATGCCGGCCAGCAGGGCCAGGGTTCGCAATCGGTGTCGCATCGGCAGGATCCTTCTTGCTCGTTGGGGTGTGCGGGAAAGACGCTGCGCCACTATTCGGCCGATGGGGCCGCAACCCAGGCCGTGCCCGTCTCCATGCGGCGGGTTCCATAGGCGAACAGGGCGCGCATGTAGGGCAGGTCGAACGGCTCGGCGTAGCGAAGGTCGAACTCGGAGCTGATCTGGGCGAGACGGAATTCGATCCCGGCCCGTTCGGCGCGCAGCCAGATGCTGCGCACGTCGTTGGCCGCGCCGGCGCGGATCATGGTTCCCACGGCCGCGGCGGCGATGGAAAGGGTGCGCCGCTGCACAGGTTCGTCCTTCGGTGCGACGCTGCCGTTGTGGATGACCCAGGCACGGGGCGGGCGGCTCTGGGCCCCGGCCTCGCGCGCCGCAGCGGCCGCGCGCCAGGGGAAGAGGAACACCTGGGAGACCGTTCCGCCATCGACATGTATTTCCTGGTAGCGGCGGCCCTCCGCCTCCACGTCCACCATCACCGGCGGGAAGGCGCCGGGCACCGAGGCGGAGGCGAGCAGCACGCGGCGAGCGAGGTCCAGCGCCCCCGGTGCGCCGCTGCGGGCGATTGCGCCGATGTTCCAGATGGTGGCGCGGCGCGCATCGAGATCGGTGGTGCCGACCAGCAGCAGGCGGCCGTTCTCGTAGGCATCGGCGATCTCGGCGAGCATCGCCTTGTCGAGTATGCCGGCGATCACCTCCAGCAGCGGCCGGCTGTCCATCATGCCATCGTCGAACAGCGCTGCGGTGTAGGGGCGCCACCGGAAGATCTTCTCGGCGCCCAGCGTGGTGTACACCGCCTCAAGCTGCGCATCCCGCGACGGCCCCAGGAAGGCCAGCGGCGCGGTGAGCGCCCCGGTGGAAACGCCGGTGACGACCCGGAAGTTCGGGCGGTCGCCGCGCCGCGTCCAGGCCGTCAGCAGGCCGGCGCCGAAGGCCCCATCCTCGCCGCCGCCCGAGATGCTGAGCACGTCGCCGCGCACCGGGGGTCGGCCCCGCTCCAGCGCCTGTGTGGCGAGGATCCAGCGGGTCAGCTCCGCGTCGGACCGGTCGATGTAGAAGCGGGCGCCGGGAATGCCCGGCACCACGGCCACCAGACGCAGCGCCTCCGGCACGCCCTGCCCGCGCTGGGGCACGCTGCATCCGGCCAGGCCGGCGAGCCCCGCGAGTGCGCCGCGTCGCCCCAGCATGGGCAGGACGCGTGAGACGGACGCGTCAGCGGACAATGCGGATCTCGACCCTGCGGCTTTCCTGGTCGTCGGCGATCGCGCTCACCGGACCGCGGCCGGTGATGCGCAGCCGGTCGCCGGGGACGCCCAGCTCGCGCAGGGTGTGGGCGATCAGCTCCGCGCGGGCCAGCGACATGGCGCGGTTGAAGGCCAGCCCGCCCTCGGGGTCGGCGAAGCCGCGGATTTCGACCGTGCCGCCGCGCGCCTTCAGGTCTTCGGCGACACGCACCAGCTGCGCCTGCGCCTGGTCGTCGATGAAGGCGCTGTGGGGCTGGAAGAAGATCAGCGCAGCCAGGCCCTGCGCCCGGGCGGCGGTGCCCGCGAGGACGATGGAAAAGGCACAGGCCAGCAACAGGCGCCGCAGCATCAGAACCCACTCCCTGGTCCGGGACAGGACACTAGTCGTCGTCCGACACCGCCCCCATGCGGGACGTGCTCAAAATGAGCGCGGCGGCCCCGACGGCTCAGCCCCACGCGCCAGCCCGCGCGAAGCCGTTGAGCAGCATCTGGATGCCGAGAGCGACCTGCAGGATGCTCAGCACGGCGCCCAGGATGATCAGCGGCACCGGACCGACCACGGCCATGACGCGCCGCGCCGCCAGCATGGCCGCGAGGTTGAGCGTCATGACCGCAAGCGCCACGCCCAGGATGCCGAGCTTGTGCTCCGGCGCCGGGAAGTAGGCGACGAAGATGATCAGCACGCCGACGCCGTAGGGCTGAACCATGGTGGGGAAGGCGAGCGGCTGGAGCGCGGCGGCGAGCGACAGCGCCGGGGGCGCAGGCGGCGGCGTGGCCGGTGCGCCCATCGCCAGCACGTTGCGCAGCGACACGAGGGTGAGCACGAGGCCGGCCGCGATGATCAGCGCCTCCGGCCGCGTGCCCGAGGAGGCGAGCATGGAGGCGCCGACCAGTGTCGCCAGCGCGAGCGCGGCGCAGGCGAGCGCGAAGGCGGCGAGCGCCACCCGCACGCGCAGCGCACGGTCAGCGCCGCCGGCCACGCGCGCGAAGACGGGGATGAGGCCGACCGGCCCCATCATCGTGAACAGCAACTGCCCCAGCGTGGCGTAGGGGACGGCACCCGCTTCCATCGTTCGCCCCGGCTCAGTAGGCGGTGGCGCCGCAATCGGCGATCACCATGGCGCCGGTCATGACCGCGGCGGCGTCGGAGAGCAGGAAGCACGCGACCTCGGCCTGCTCCTCCGCGGTTTGGTTGCGGTCGAGCGGCCCCTTGATCTTGCCGGGCACGGCCGGCACGCCGCCGGCGGCGCGCAGGGCCATCACGTCCTTCACCGACTGGTCGTACATCGGCGTCTCGGTGGCGCCGGGGCCGTGGAAGTTGATGCGGATGTTGTGCTGGCCGTAGGCGACGGCGAGCGACTTCACGAGCCCGGCCACGGCGTGCTTGCTGGTGGAATAGGGCGCCATCGTGCCCACGCCCTGGATGCCGGCCATCGAGCCGGTGATGACGATGGCGCCGCCGCGGCCCTGGGCCACCATCACCTTCAGCTGCTCGCGGCAGCACCAGAACGCGCCGCTTACGTTGACCTCGATGGTACGGCGCCACATCTCGTCCGGCACCTCGTGCGGCATCATCGGCGGGTGCGAGATGCCGGCGTTGTTGTAGGCGAGGTCGAGCGCGCCGTAGGTGTCGACGGTGGCACGCACCATCGTCTCCACCTGGGCGGGGTCGGTGATGTCGCAGGGCACCCAGGAGCAGATGCCGCCGGCGCCGTTGATCTCCTCGGTCACGGCGGCCAGCTTGTCGGCGTCGGGGGAGGCGATCATCACCCGCGCGCCGCGGCTGGCGGCCAGCCGCGCCGTGGCCGCGCCGATGCCCTGGCTGCCGCCGGTGATCAGCAGGCTGCGGCCGTTGAAGGTGAGGTTTCCGGTGCCGGCCATGTTGGCGTTTCTTTCGCTAAAGGAACCAATAGAGCTGGGCCTGCAGCGAGGTCCATGCCCTGGCCGAGCCGCCGGCCGCGTCGCGGATTGCGGCCCCGGGCAGCGCGACGGAGCCCACGCCCACAAAGTAGAAGTTGCGCGAGATCTCCGAGCGCAGGATTAGCTGCCACTCCTGCCCCAGATCGGCCGAGCGCAGCACGGCCAGCGCCCGATTGCCGCCGCTGTTGACCAGCGACGAGGCGCGGTGGATGTACCAGTCCAACGTGAGGTGCGTGCCCTCCAGCGGCTGGATGTCGAGGCGGATGCGGTGCGTGGTGCGGTTGGCCTGGCTCAGCACCTTGTTGATGGTGATGCCCTGCAGCCACTCGTTCAGGCCGCCGGACCAGAGCGGGTCGTAGCGCTCGAGGCGGCTTGTGTTGGGGTTGTCGCCGCCGAAGGCCGCGTAGCGGTAGGAGAGGCTGGGCGTCCACGGCAGGTCGCGCGCGATGTAGCCAACCATGCCGTAGCCCGCCCAGGCCGACATCGGGAAGCGATCATGCGTCTGGTGCGCCAGCTCGGCCTCCAGCCACAACCCCGGCACCACGGCGCGGTCGGACCAGCGCACGTGGGCGGCATAGGTGTTCAGCCCCGCGCGCGGCCGGGACGGGCCGGAGGTCATCTGGTAGCGGGTGTCGGACCCCACCACCTTCATCACGGTGCCGTCGACATGGAAGCCGCTGGTGATGTTGTAGCGCAGGTTGCCGCCCAGCAGGCGGGTGTTCGATTCGATCCTTTCGAACTCGTTCGGATCGAGGTAGAAACCCTTCAGCACCCAGCTGCCCCATTTCGCCGTTGCCAGCGCCGCCATGTCGTGCGTGGTGCGCGGTGCCAGGCCGATGCCCGGGCGCGGCCCGGCGTTGGACTGGGAGCCGTACTGGTTGACCAGGAACCCGTCGTTCAGCGTGAAGTTCTGCCGCCCGACCGATGCGTTGATGCGCAGGTCGCTGTCGGGCGGGGCGTAGATCAGCCCACCGTAGAGCTTCTCCACGTTGGTGGAGGTGCGGGTATCGGACCGGAAGATGTCCTGCCCCGTCGAGCCGATGCTGACGCCGGAGACCGCGCCGTAGACGTAGAACGGGCTGCTGCCTATGCGCGTGGCGCCGCCGAGGCCGTATTCCACATAGGACTCGAACCAGGTCGATCGTGCGCCGGTGCGTGCGCCCTGTGCCGGGTCGGCCACCAGTGGATTGCGCTGGGTGAAGACACGCGGCCGGCCGAACCAGGCATTGCCTTCGGAGAAGGCGCCGAGGCCGCCGTTCAGCGTGACGCGCAGCAGCGACTTCTCGTCCTTGTAGACGACAGGGAAATCCTTCCACCCGCCGGCCGGTGCGAGCAGCCCGGATGGCGCGGGCGTGGCCGGGCCTGCGGCCACGCGCAGCTCCAGCGTCACGGCTTCGCCGTCGCGTCCGCGCGCCA
>CANHCJ010000293.1 GCA_947458025.1 Rhodospirillales bacterium
AGCCCGTCCCCCACCAGGTTGAAGCTCAGCACCACCAGGAAGATCGCCGCCCCCGGAAACACCGCCAGCCACGGCGCCTGCGTCAGGAACCGCTGCGCCGAGTTCAGCATGCTGCCCCAGGAAGGCGCCGGCGGCTGCTGCCCCAGCCCCAGGAACGAAAGGCTCGCCTCGGCGATGATCGCGCCCGCGATCGCCAGCGTCGCCTGCACCATCACCGGCGGGATGATGTTCGGCAGCACGTGTCGAACGGCAACCCGCCAGGGCGGGTTGCCCAGCGCACGCGCCGCCTCCACATAGTCGTTGGTCGCCGCATCGATCGTCGCCCCGCGCGCCACCCGCACGAAGATCGGCGTGGCCGTGATGCCGATCGCGATCATCGCGTTCTGCAGGCTTGGCCCCAGGAACGCCGCCAGCGCGATCGCCAGGATCAGGAACGGCGAGGCCAGCATCGCATCCACCAGCCGCCCGCTGATCGCATCCGTCTTGCCGCCCGCGAACCCCGCCAGCAGCCCGATCGGCACCCCAACCCCGGTGGCAATGGTCACCGAGATCACGCCCGCCATCAGGCTCGCCCGCGCCCCCCAGATGATGCGCGAAAGCACGTCACGCCCGTTCTCGTCCGTCCCCATCCAGTGCGCCCAGGAAGGCGCCTTGCGGATCATGGTCCAGGATGTCTTCACCGGATCGTACGGCGCGATCCACGGCGCCAGCAGCGCCACCAGCACGAAGAACACCACCACCACCAGCCCCACCACGGCCGCCGGCCGCGCCAGGAACCGCCGCACTGCCATCCGCGCCGGCGATTGGCTCGCCGAGGCCATCACCGCCCCGGCGCTGTTCGAGGGAGTCGCCACAGTCGCACTCATGCCCCGCGCAGCCTCGGATTGATCAGCACATACAGAACATCGGCCAGCAGGTTCAGCAGCACGTAGACGGTGGCCGTCACCAGCACCACGCCCTGCACCACCGGGTAGTCCCGGTTGAACACCGCATCCACGATCATCTTCCCGAACCCGGGGATGGAGAATACCTGCTCCGTCAGCACCGCCCCGGACAGCAGCGTTCCCAGCTCAAGCGCCCCCAGCGTCACCACCGGCACCAGCGCGTTGCGCAGCGCATGCTTGGTCACCACCGTCCATTCCCGCACGCCCTTGGCCCGCGCCGTGCGCACATAGTCCTGCTGCAGCGCCGTCAGCATGGCACTGCGCGTATGCCGCATCAGCACCGCCGAGATCGCGTTGCCCAGCACGAAGGCCGGCATGATCGTGGTGGCCAGCGACTGCTTCCAGTCCTCCGTCAGCGGCACGTATCCCGATGGCGGCAGCCAGCCCAGATGCACCGACACCAGCAGGATCAGCATGATCCCCAGCCAGAAATTCGGCGTGGACAACCCGGCCAGCCCGATCCCGTTGGCCAGGTAGTCCCAGAACGTGTTCTTCTTCACCGCCGAAAGGATGCCCATCGGCACCCCGATCAGCACCGCGATGATGAACGCCATGCCGGCCAGCTGCAGCGTCACCGGCAGCTTGGTCGCCACCAGCTCCGTCACCGGCTGGCGGATGCGCCACGAAAAGCCCAGGTCGCCCTGCAGCACGTTGCCGATCCAGTAGAAATACTGGATCACCAGCGGCTGATCGAGCTTCAGCTCGCGCCGGATCTGCTCCAGCACCTCCGGGTCGCGTTCCTCGCCCGCCAGCACCAGCGCCGGATCGCCCGGCATCAGCTGCTGCAGGCAGAACACCATGATGCTGACCAGCAGCAGCGTGGGGATGACCTGCGCGACGCGAACCCCGAGATGACCCCTCATCGCGCGAACCTCATCCCGTTCAGCCGCAGCATCCCGTCAGCCACCGGCTCGAACCCCTCCACCTTCGCCGCCATGCCGAAGTTCCAGCGCGGCGAGAACAGGTAGATGATCGGCAGCTCCTCGCGCAGCATGCCGTAGATCTGCCGGTAGGTCCCCATCCGCGCCGCCATGTCCCCGGTGCTGCGCGCCTGGTCCAGCAGCGTGTCGAGCTTCGGGTTGCTGTAGCCGACATAGTTGGTGCCCCCGCCGGTGTACAGCAGGTCGCGCAGGTTGCCGTCCACGTCCGGCCGCCCGGTCCAGCCCACCATCCAGATCGCGAAGTCGCCCTTGTCGGCCGCGGCCAGGGTGGAGACGAACTCCATCGTGTTCAGCCGCAGGTCGAACCCCGCCTCGGCCGCCATCGCCTGCATCACCTCGGCCACCTGGATGTTCTCCGGGTTGTTCGAGACGGTCAGCTGCACCGTGAACGGCGTGCGCACCCCGGCGGCGGCCAGCAGCGCCCGGGCGCGGGCCACGTCGCGCTTCGGCTGCGGCAGCGCCTTGTCGAAGAACGGGCTGGTGGGCGGCACCGGATAGGCGTTCGGGGCATGCACCCCGTTGAACACCACGTTGGTGATCGCCTCGCGGTCGATCGCGAGGTCAAAGGCCTGGCGCACCCGCGCATCGGTGCCGAACGGCCCCGGCTTGGTGTTGTTGCGGCCCATGTTCACCGTGATGCCGGTGTAGCCGATGCCGTCGAAGCTGTAGAGCTTCAGCCGCTGGTCCTTGCGGACATTGTCCACCTCGATCGGCGGGATGTTCATGTTGACGTCCACCGCCCCGGCCCGAAGGTTGGCCAGCCGCACGGAGCTGTCCGGGATCGGCCGGAAGGTCACGCGCGAGAAGTGGTAGTTCGCCGCATCCCAGTAGTTGGCCACCCGCTCGATCACGATCCGGTCCTGCGCCACCCGCTCCACCCAGCGGTACGGCCCGGCGCAGACGGGGTTGAGCGCGAAGTCACGGCCCGCCGCCTCCGCCGCCCTGGGCGACACCAGCACGCCGGCGCGCACGCCGAGCTGGCTCAGGAACACCACGTCCGGCGTCTTCAGCCGGAAGCGTACCGTAAGCGGATCCACCACCTCCACCGATGCCACGCTGGAGACGTCGCCGCGGCGGGCGCTGCCCTGGAAGGTGGCGTGGCGCTCGATGCTGTATTTCACCGAGGCGGCATCCACCGGCGTGCCGTCGTGGAAGGTGACGTTGGGGCGCAGCTTCACCACCAGCGTCTGCGGATCGGCCCATTCGTAGGAGAGCGCCAGCCGCGGCACGATCTCCATCTTGCCGTTGTAGGTGAACAGGCTGTCGCACATGTTCAGCATCGCCACCCGCTGCACGTAGGCGCGGCCGGTGGTGGGGTCCATCGCGTCGGCATCCTCCGAGAAGGCGACGCGCAGCGGCGGCAGCTCCTGGGCGAAGGCGGGCTGGACGGCAAGCAGCCCGAGGGCCGCGGCGGCGAGATATCGGATCGTCATGACTGTCACCTTCAGTTCGAGACGCGCACGCCCTGCAGGCGGATCAACCCGTCCGGCACCGGCTGGAAGCCGCTGACGCGGCCGGTGGTGGCCATGATCCACTTGCCGGAGAACACGTACATCAGCGGCAGGTCCTGGTGCAGCTGGGCGGCCACGCGGCCATACAGCGCGCGGCGGGCGGCCACGTCCGGCACGGTGCGGGCCTGTTCCAGCAGGGTGTCCACCTCCTTGTTGGAATAGCCGGAGGAATTCAGCGGCCCGCCGGTGCGGACCATGTTCCAGATGTTGCCATCGGCGTCCGCGCGGCCGGACCAGCCGATCCAGAACATCTCGAAATCGCCCTTGTCGGAGGCCTGCAGCGCGGTGACGAACTCGGTGGAACGGATCTTCACGTCGAACCCGGCCTCGGCAGCCATGGACTGGATGACCTCGGCGGCCTGGCGGGCATCGGGGCTGTTGGCGATCATCAGCTCCACCGCCAGCGGGGCGCGCACGCCGGCCTCGGCCAGCAGGGCCCTGGCCTTCGCCACGTCGCGCGCCGGCGGCGGCACCTCGGGCGAATAGAAGGGCGAGTTGGGCGGCACCATCTGGGCGATGGGGGTGTAGAGCCCGTTATAGACCACCTGGATCAGCGCGGTGCGGTCGATCGACAGCTCGAAGGCCTTGCGCACGCGGGCATCGCTCATCATCGGCGTGCGCGGGCGGGTGCCGTTGGTGTGGTTGAAGGTGAGGCTCTGGTAGCCGAGGCCGGCGAAGGTGTGCAGCCGGATGCGGTTGTCCTTGGCGAGATCGACGGCGTCGTTGGGCAGGAAGCCCATGCCGAAGTCGATGGAGCCCGCCCGCAGGTTGGCCTGGCGCACGCTGCCGTCGATGATCGGCTGGTACACGACGCGGTTGAGGTGGATCTTGCCGGCGTCCCAGTACTCCGCGAAGCGCTCCAGCACGATGCGGTCCTGCGGGATGCGTTCCACGAAGCGGAACGGGCCGGCGCAGACCGGGGCCTTGCCGAAATCGGCGCCGAGCGCGGTGGCCGCCTTGGGCGAGACCAGCATGCCGGCGCGGTCGGTCAGCTGGGCGAGGAAGGGCACGTTGGGCGTGCGCAGCACGATGCGGGCGGTGAGCTTGTCCACCTCCTCCACCCTCTCGATCCCGGCGATCTCGCCGCGGCGGGTGCTGCCCTGCATGGTGAGGTGGCGGTCCATGTTGAACTTGATCGCCACCGAATCCACGTCCGTCCCGTCATGGAACTTGATGCCGGGGCGCAGCTTGAACTCCAGCGTGGTGGGGTTCACCCAGGTGTAGCTGGCGGCCATCTGCGGGACGATGTTCAGCTTGTCGTCGATGTCCACCAGCTTGTCGCACAGCGCGTTGAACACGATGCGGCCGACATAGGTGCGCGAGAGGGTGGGATCGAGCGCATCGGCATCCACATCGAGCCCGATCCGCAGCGTGCCGGCGGGGCCGGATTGGGCGAGCGCCGCGGGGGCCGCGAGGGGTGTCGCCAGTGCGGCCAGGAGCAACAGGGATCTCAGGCGGGTCGCGGCCATCGCTCGTCCTTTCCATTCGGGAAACGCAGCAGGCGCGACGGTGCGAAGGCCCGTCGCGCGTCTGCTCCCCCTGTTGTGTTTTTGTCGGCTGCCGCATCGTGCCGGGGTGCGCCGGGCATGGCAAGACGTCGTGCGGGTTTCAGACTGTTGCCGGCGCGGGGAGGGTGCATGCCGCGCCCGGACCGGGCTAGTGTGCCTGGCATGACCCCGACCCCGGTTGCCACCGATATCGTGCTGCTCGGCGCCGGGCACGCCCATGTGGAGGTGCTGCGGCGCTTCGCGATGGCGCCGCAGCCCGGCGTGCGGCTGACGCTGGTGGCGCGCGAGGGGTTCACCCCCTACTCCGGCATGCTGCCCGGGCTGATCCGCGGCGAGCATGGCTTCGAGGATGCGCACCTCGATTGCGCGAAGCTGGCCGCGGCCAGCGGGGCGCGGCTGATCCTGGGCGAGGCGACCGCGATCGACCTCGTGCGGCGCGAGGTGGCGGTGGCGGGGCGGCCGCCGGTCGGGTTCGACCTGCTGGCGGTGGATGTCGGCGGGGTGCCGGCGATGCCGCCGGGAAGCGGGATCGGGGTGAAGCCGATCGGGCGGTTCCTGGCCCGGCTGGAGGCGATCGAGCGCGACCTGGTGGCCGGGCAGCGCATCGCGGTGGTGGGCAGCGGGGCGGCGGGGTGCGAGCTGG
>CANHCJ010000294.1 GCA_947458025.1 Rhodospirillales bacterium
CCGCCTCGAACGCCGTGTGGATAAGTGGCTTGCCTGCGCCAGGCTTCGAATGGCCGCTCCGGCAAGCCACTTATCCACACTCTAACAAACATAGTGGCTGACACAGGCCTACCCGAAACCCTTAGCTAGGCCAGCCCCAAAACTTTTCCCCGTTTGCGGCTCGCCTTAAGGCGGGCGCAAACGGGGAAAGTCTTTTTTGCTACTTTTCAATACCGATCCGGCACATAAAGCTCCCGCGGCAGCGAAGCCCGCTCATAATCCGGATTGTACACCCGCTCCGGCAGCGCAATCGGCTCGTGCGGCACCACCTCGTACGGCACCTGGGACAGCAGATGCGCGATGCAGTTCAGCCGCGCCCGCTTCTTGTCGTTCCCCTGCACGATGTACCACGGCGCCTCCGGGATGTTCGTGCGCGCGAACATCTCCTCCTTCGCCTTGGTATACTGCTCCCACCGCACCCGGCTCTGCAGGTCCATCGGCGACAGCTTCCACTGCTTGATCGGGTCATGGATGCGCATCAGGAAGCGCAGTTGCTGCTCCTCGTCCGTCACCGAGAACCAGTACTTGATCAGGATGATGCCAGACCGCACCAGCATCCGCTCGAACTCCGGCACGTCGCGGAAGAAATCCTCCACCTGCTGCTCGCCGGCGAAGCCCATCACCCGCTCCACCCCCGCCCGGTTGTACCAGCTGCGGTCGAACAGCACGATCTCCCCGGCCGCCGGCAAATGCGGCACGTAGCGCTGGAAATACCACTGCGTCTTCTCGCGGTCCGAGGGCGCGGGCAGCGCCACCACCCGGCAGGAACGCGGGTTCACCCGCTGCGTGATGCGCTTGATCACCCCGCCCTTGCCCGCGCTGTCCCGCCCCTCGAACAGCACCACCACCTTCAGCCCGCGATGCGCCACCCACTCCTGCAGCTTCACCAGCTCGGCCTGCAGCCGCAGCAACTCACGAAAGTAGAACCCCCGCTCCAGCGTGCTCGCCGGCCGGCGCGACAGCAGGTCGCGCAGCTCCGCCGGCACGCGGGAATCATCGATCTCCTGCTCAAGCTCCTCGTCGAAATCATCCTGCAGCTCGCGGTGCAGCCAATCCGTCTGCGCCGCCGCGTCGTCGCGTCCCGTGTCGTGCGTCATCCGTCCGTTCCCGTCGCCCAGGCTTCCCCGTCCCTCTGCGTAGCGCATCGCCGCCCCGCGCGAACATGAACAAGCGGAGACATTGCACACCCCCGCCCCTTGATTTGTCCGCCTGTTCAGGACACGACGGCAGCATCCGCCGGCGCAGGGAAACCCAGCCTCATGCACATCACCGTCAACGGCGCCCGCCTCTTCTTCGACATCCGCGGCGAGAAGCTGGTCCCCCAGGGCCCGCGCATGGTCGAGCGCCCCACCCTCATCCTTCTCCACGGCGGCCCCGGCGGCGACCACTCCATGTTCCGCCCCCGCTTCGACGAACTGTCCGACATCGCCCAGGTCATCTACCTCGACCACCGCGGCAACGGCCGCAGCGAACGCCGCACGCCGGAGGAATGGACGCTGGCCCAGTGGGGCGACGACGTGAAAACCTTCTGCGACCTGCTCGGCATCGAAAAGCCGATCGTGCTCGGCTACTCCTTCGGCGGCATGGTCCTGCAGGCCTACGCCACCCGCCACCCCGCCCATCCCGGCAAGCTGGTCTTCTACAGCACCTCCCCGAAGGTGGACCGCGAGGAGAACTACGCCGTCTTCGAACGCCTCGGCGGCCCCCACGCCCGCGCGGTCGCCGAAGCCCGCTGGAAAACCCCCAGCCCCGAAAGCCAGCGCGCCTACATCGAAACCTGCTACCCGCTCTACAACCGCCGCGGCACCCGCGACCCCGATGCCGCCCTGCGCAGCATCGACCACAACGACGTCGCCTTCCACTTCGGCGGCCCCCAGGGCGAGGCCGTCCGGCTCGACTACACCGCCGCCCTCGCCAACATCCAATGCCCCAGCCTCGTCGTGGCCGGCGAGGACGACCCCATCACCCCGGTCACCCGCAGCCGCCTCCTGGCCGCCAGCCTCCCCGCCCATCTCGCCCGGCTGGAGGTCTTCCCCAACGCCGGCCACGGCGTGCACAACGACGACCCGCAGGCCGCCATGGCCCTGCTGCGCGCATTCATCCTGGCCGGCTGATGCAGTACCTGCACACCCTCCCCCTCGGCGCCTGGTTCCCCTGCGGCACCTTCCGCCTCACCGCCGGGGAGATCATCGCCTTCGCCGCCCTGTACGACCCCCAGCCCTTCCACCTGGATCACGAAGCCGCCGCGCACAGCTATTTCGGCCGCCTCTGCGCCTCCGGCCTGCACACCCAGGGCATGGCCATCGGCCTCATGGTCCGCCGCATCGCCGATGTCGCCGTCGTCGCCGGCTACAAGCTGCACGAGGCCCGCTTCCTCGTCCCCACCTGGCCCGACACCACCTACACCGTCCGCGCCCGCTGGACAGAGATCAGCCCCTCCCCCGCCAACCCCGCCCGCGGCCGCGCCGCGCTGGAGATCGAGGTCACCGAGGGCACCACCGAGGTCGCCCGCCTCGGCGTCACCTACGTGGTGGCCACCCGCCCCGCCTGACCCGGCCTGGCACCCACAAGACACAATAAATTACAATTCGGCGCTCTATTTTACATTCCAGGTAAATGTCCCAGGAATCGCGCCAAACCGCCTGAATCCCCCGCAGCAGCAGCAAAAACCCCGCCTCCGGTCGCGCGGATCTGTACTGCGCCGCCCTCCGTCTCGAAATTCATTCACTACCACACCATGGCGTGTCTTCAGTGCTGGCGGCACCCGAAACTGTCCAGTAAGAATCCTGCGTTAACTGTATGTAGTCGATTGTGAACAGCGACATCCGCGTACGGTCGCCCTTTGCCACTGGAGTCCCATTCATGCCCCGCGCCGCCCTCGCGCCCAGCCGCCGCCCCGTCGTCGCGCCCTCGGCAACCTCGCCCGTGCTGCGCGCCACGCTGCTCGCCTCCGCCCTGGCCCTCGGCGGCGCCCTGCCGGCCCAGGCGCTCACCTTCAACACCACCTATTCCGCCAGCGTCCTCGGCTCGCCCTATGCCGCCCAGATCCAGGCCGGCTTCCAGGCCGCCACCAGCACCTACCAGTCGCTCTTCGTGAACCCCGTCACCATCAACATCCAGGTCGGCTGGGGCGAGCTCCTCGGCAGCCCCGTCACCACCCTCGGCGTCGCCGGCATGACCGGCTATGGCAGCTACAGCTACAGCCAGATGCAGACCATGCTGCGCGCCACCGCCACCTCCGCCAACGACCAGGCCGCCTACAGCCGCTTCCCCAGCAGCAACCCCGCCGGATCGCTCAACTTCACCCTCACCCCCGCCCTGGCCCGCGCCCTCGGCGTCGCCCCGGCCATCGCCTCGGGGTTCGACGGCTATATCGGCTTCGGCAGCGGCTACAACTTCGATTTCAACCGCGCCGACGGCATCGCCCCGGGCGCCTACGACTTCACCGGCGTCGCCCTGCACGAAATCAGCCACGTCCTCGGCCGCGTCAGCGGCCTCACCGCCGGCACGCCCACCAACGCCCTGCCGATCGATGCCTTCCGCTACACCGCCCCCGGCGCCCCCAGCTTCAACTACGGCGCCGCCACCTACTTCTCCATCGACGGCGGCACCACCAACCTCGCCAACTTCGCCAACGGCTCCGGGCAGGAGCGCGACTCCTGGGTCTACACCCCCGGCGACGCCTACAGCTTCGCCGCCGGCACCGGCATGGTGAACAACCTCACCACCGCCGACCGCATCCTGATGGACGTGCTGGGCTGGAACACCGTCCCCGGCACCACCACCCCGGTCTTCGGCGGCACCAGCGGCGGCACCACCACCGGCTCCACGGGCGGCGGCGGCAAGGGCGGCGGCGGCGGCGGCGGCCGCCCCACCAAGCGCAACATGCTCGCCGACGGCGACATGCTCGCCGGCCCCTCCGCCGACCTGGTCTTCAACGACATCGCCGAGGTCCCGGAACCCGCCAGCATCGCCCTGCTCGGCTCCGCCCTGCTCGGCCTCGGCATCGCCGCCCGCCGCCGCCGGCCCCAGCCCGCCAGCGCCTGACCGCGCCGCACCGAACGGCGCAATGAAGAACGGCCGGCGCCCCCTCGGGCACCGGCCGTTTGTCATTCCAGGGGCCGGATCAGCCCATCACACTCAGGCCGCGCGGCGCCGCCGCCGCATCGCCACCAGCCCCGCCAGCCCCACGCCCAGCAGGCTCAGGCTCACCGGCTCCGGCGTCGTCACGTTCTGCTGCGGCGAGCAGATCGGGAACACCCCACCATTCGCGCAGGTCGGCGGGTTCGCCGAAAGCCGCGGCTCCGAAAGCGCCGTGCCATACTGGAACTGCACCGCGCCGATCGACTGCAGCCCGCCGGCCCCGCCCGTATAGCCGCTCAGCACGAACCGCACCGCGTTGCGGATCAGCGCATTGCCCTCAACGCCGCCATTCCCCGTGTTCGGCTGGGTGGAAGCCGACACGATGCCATACTGCATCCCGTCCACTGCCGAAGGGTCCTGCAGGTTCGGCCCGTTGAAGTTCGGCTACCCGAACAGCCCCAGCCCGGAGCTGGAAATCCCCGCCGTCGCCGCGCCGAGGCTGCCGGAGTTCACCGCCCCATAGGCCCACTCGCCGCCCACATTGCCACCCGGCGGCTGCAGGTTGGTGTAGGGAGAGGTGTTGTTCGACGCGTTGATCACCGTGCTGCCGTTGTGCAGCATCGCGCTCGTCGGCGTCAGCCCGGTCAGCCCGCTGAAGAACACCCCGGTCAGGATGTTCGAAGGGATGCCCGTCGCCGTCGCGGCGGTATTCGTCAGCACCACCTCAAGCTGGCTGCCCGGCAGCGCCCCGAAGGTCACGGAGGCCGCGAGGTTCCCGGACAGCGCCGCAAAGCTCACCGTGGAGGCCTCGGCCGGCACGGCCGCCAGCGCCACGGCGGCGGCGATGAAACCGGTTCGAAATACATTCATCATGGTCGGGCTCTTCCCTGCCAAATCGGCGGATACGTCGGCGTGAAATTCAGGAGTCGACAAAACCTAGTCGGAAAGGTTTCGGAAATCTTGTCGGGGGAATCCCTACATTGTGTAACTTCACGTTACTTCATAAGGGGTTACAGACCGTTACCCACCCACCCCTGGGCCACGCCGAAGCGCAGCATCTCCGCCCGGCCGCGCAGCCCGAGCTTCTCCATCGCGCGCGTGTAGTAGGTCTCCACCGTCTTCACGCTGATGCCCAGCTCGGCCGCGATCGCCTTGTTCGCCTGCCCGTTCGCCTTGCGCCGCAGCACCAGCGCCTCGCGCTCGCTCAGCGTCGTCTCCGGCGCCTCCCAGTCCGAAGCCCGCACCGGCCGCGCCGCCCGCACCGGCCGCGCCGCCCGCACCGCCGCCAGCACCTCCTCCAGGGGCGCTGAAAGCCGCACCACCGTCCGCCCGCCGCCCAGCCGGAACTGGTCCAGCCGCGACTCGTCGGCCTCCTCGGTCAGCAGCACCACCCGCACCCCCGG
>CANHCJ010000295.1 GCA_947458025.1 Rhodospirillales bacterium
GCCCCCTTCCTGGCCGGCTGCGCCCGGCTCGACCCCGCCGTGCATCCCCGGCTGCCCGCGCTGTGCACCCAGGCGCGCGCCCTTTCGCGCAGCGACGACAGCGCGGCGCGCGCCTTCTTCGAGCAATCCTTCCTGCCCCACCTCGCCTCCGCCGGCGGGTCCGCCCAGGGGCTGGTGACCGGCTACTACGAGCCGGAGTTCCGCGCCTCCCGCACCCGCGGCGGCGAGTACCAGACCCCGCTGCTGCGCCGCCCGCGCGGCCATGTCGCCGGCCAGGTGCTGCCCACCCGCGCCCAGATCAACCGCGGGGCGCTCGCCCGCCGGGGGCTGGAGATGCTGTGGGTGGCGGACCCGGCGGACGCCTTCTTCCTGCATATCCAGGGCTCCGGCCGCGCCCGCCTGCCGGACGGCTCGGTGGTGCGCGTGGGCTACGACGGCAAGAACGAGCAGCCCTACGTGCCGATCGGCCGCGTGCTGGTGGATCGCGGCGAGATGCGGCTGGAGGATGTCTCCATGCAGTCCATCCGCGCCTGGCTGCGCGCACACCCCGGCGAGGCCGACGCGGTGATGGACCAGAACCCCAGCTTCATCTTCTTCCGCGAGGTGGAGGGGCTCGCCCCCGACCAGGGCCCGCCGGGCACCCAGGCCGTGCCCCTCACCCCCATGCGCTCCATCGCCGTGGACCGTGCCCATATCCCGCTCGGCACCCCGCTCTGGCTCGACACCAACGACCCGCTGGCGCCGGAAACCCCTCTGCGCCGGCTGGTGATGGCGCAGGACACCGGCGGCGCCATCCGCGGCCCCACCCGCGCCGACCTGTTCTTCGGCTGGGGCACGGAGGCGGAGGAACGCGCCGGCCGCATGCGCCAGCCCGGCAGCCTCTATGTCCTGCTCCCGCGCTGACGCCGCCCACCGCCACCGCCTGATCGCCGGGGACTGCCTGGCCGTGCTCTCTGCCATGGAGCCGGGCAGCATCGACGTCGCCGTTACCTCCCCGCCCTACAACCTCGACCTGCGCTACGGCGCCTACCGCGACCGCCGCGAGGAAGCCGACTACCTCGACTGGATGGTGGCGGTCTGCGCCGAGATCCGCCGCGTGCTGAAGCCGCGCGGCAGCTTCTTCCTCAACATCTCCGGCTCCTCCAGCCGGCCCTGGCTGCCGTTCGAGCTGATCGTGCGGCTGCGGCCGCTGTTCCACCTGCAGAACCACATCACCTGGGTGAAATCGATCGCCATCGGGGAGGACAGCTCCGGCCACTACAAGCCGGTGAACGGCCAGCGCTTCCTCAACCATGCCCACGAGCACATCTTCCACCTGACGCAGGATGGCCACGTCACGCTGAACCGTCTGGCCGTGGGCGTGCCGTTCAAGGACAAGTCCAACATCGCCCGCCGCGGCCACGCGCAGGACCTGCACTGCCGCGGCAACACCTGGTTCATCCCCTACCGCACCGTGCAAAGCCGCGCCGGGAAGTTTCACCACCCCGGCACCTTCCCGGTGGAACTGCCGCAATGGTGCATCCGCCTGCACGGCCAGCCCGCCCCGGTGGTGCTGGACCCCTTCATGGGCACCGGAACCACGCTGGTGGCCGCCCACCGCGAAGGCGGCCACGGCATCGGCATCGACATCGATCCCGGCTACGTCGCCATCGCCGAAGCCCGCCTGGCCGCCGAGCCCGCCTCCCAGCCCTTCCCACCGGATTGAGACCACCATGGCCTTGCGCGGAAGCTGCCGCTGCGGCGGCGTGCGGTTCGAGATCGACGGCCCCCTGATGGGCGTGGGCAATTGCCACTGCACCACCTGCCGCAAGACCCAGGGCGCCGCCTTCCGCACCCGCGCCCGGGTGCGCCGGGCCGATTTCCGCTGGCTGGCCGGGGAGGAGCTGGTGCAATCCAGCCAATCGACCCCCGGCTTCCATCGCGGCTTCTGCGGCCGCTGCGGCGCACCCGTCGTCAACTGGAACACCGCGGACTCCGAATACGGCCGCCGCAACCCCGCCACGCTGGAAACCTACGGCATCGCGCTGGCCACGCTGGACGACGACCCCGGCGTGACGCCGGGCTTCCACGCCTTCGTCGCCTTCAAGGCGCCCTGGTTCACCATCACCGACGACCTGCCGCAGTTCCCGGGCTTCCCGGAGGAATCCGTCACCGCCCGCGCGGATACCTCGCCAAACCAGGCGGAATCCCTATAACAAGGGGCATGCCCGAAGCATCCCGCCGCCCCCGCGTTGCCCTCTTCGTCACCTGCCTGGTGGACCTGCACCGGCCCACGGTGGGCTTCGCCGCCATCCGCCTGCTGGAACAGGCCGGCTGCCAGGTGGAAGTGCCGCGCGCCCAAACCTGCTGCGGCCAGCCCGCCTATAATTCCGGCGACCGCGCCACCGCGCGCGACCTCGCCGCCGGAATCCTCGATGCCTTCTCCGGCTACGACTACGTCGTCGTCCCCTCCGGCTCCTGCGGCGGCATGATCTCCCACCACTTCGCCGGGCTGTTCGACAACGACCCCCAGCAACGCCGCCGCGCCGAAACCCTCCAGGCCAAAACCTTCGAACTCGTCGCCTTCCTGGCCGACGTGATGAAGGTCACCTCGGTCCCGGGCCTCTACCAGGGCACCGCAACCTACCACGACAGCTGCTCCGGCCTGCGCGAACTCGGCCTCAAATCCCAGCCCCGCGCCCTGCTCGCCAGCGTCTCCGGCCTCACGCTCAAGGAAATGGCCGAACCCGAAACCTGCTGCGGCTTCGGCGGAACCTTCTGCGTGAAATACCCCGATATCTCCACCCGAATGGTGTCAGACAAAACCAAGGACATCGCCAGCACCGGCGCCGATACCCTGCTCGCCGGCGACATGGGATGCCTGCTCAACATGGCCGGCCGCCTGAAACGCGAAGGCAGCCCCATCCGCGTCCGCCACATCGCCGAAGTGCTGGCCGGGATGACCAACGACGTCCCCCCGATCGGCGAAGGGCGCGGGTAGGATGGGGCAGAAGGAAGAAAGGCCAGGGGCTCTGCCCCTGGACCCCGCTGGGGCCTTAGGCCCCAGACCCCGCGACCTTTTCCGCCTTCGGCGGGAGGGGCCGACCCGGTCTGTGTCGCGCGTCGTGACGGCCCCTCCCGCCGAAGGCGGAAAGACTCATGTGGGTCCAGGGACCTCAGGTCCCTGGCGGGTCCAGGGCAGAGCCCTGGCCTTCCTTCCCGCTTCCCTTCCCACCGCACCCATTCGCTGAACGGAGGCGACGATGTTGGCCACCAGTCCTGCCTTCAAGCAGAACGTGAAGGGTGCGCTCGCCGATGCGGGCTTGCAGAAGGCCTTGGCGTTCACGCGCCCGAACTTTGCCGGCAAGCGCAGTGCTGCGGTGGCGGGGTTGCCGGAGTTCGAGCAGTTGCGCGATGTCGGGCGCGACATCAAGAACCACGTCTTGGCCAACCTGGATTTCTATCTGGAGACCTGGGCCGGCAACGTGGAGCGGGCTGGCGGCCGGGTGCATTGGTGCAGCACGGCGGATGATGCGCGTGCCGCGGTGCTGGCGATTTGCCAGAAGGCCGGGGCGCGGACGGTCACCAAGGGCAAGTCGATGATCTCCGAGGAGTTGGGGATCAACGACCATCTGGAGCAGCACGGCATCCGCCCGGTGGAGACGGATCTGGGCGAGTACATCCTTCAGCTGAGGAAGGAGCCGCCGAGCCACATCATCGCGCCGGCGTTCCATCTCAACCGGGAGGATTGGGAGGAGAGTTTCCGGGCGTCCCACACCGACCTGCCGGAGGAGCGGGTGTTCGGCGAGCGGCGCGACATCCTCACGGAGGCGAGGAAGAAGCTGCGCGAGGAGTTCCTGGCGGCCGATGTCGGCATCACCGGCGCCAATTTCCTGATCGCCGAGACCGGCAGCAGCGTGATCGTGACCAACGAGGGCAACGGCGACCTGACGCAGACGCTGCCGAAGGTTCACATCGTGCTGGCCAGCATCGAGAAGGTGGTGCCGACGCTGGAGGATGCCTGCACCTTCCTGCGCCTGCTGGCCCGCTCTGCCACCGGCCAGGACATGAGCGTCTACACCACCTTCTCCACCGGCGCCCGCCGCCCGGCCGACCTCGATGGGCCGGAGGAGTATCACGTGGTGGTGGTCGACAACGGCCGCAGCGCCATGATCGGCACCGAGTTCCAGGAGATGCTGCGCTGCATCCGCTGTGCGGCGTGCATGAACCATTGCCCGGTGTATTTCACCGTCGGCGGCCATTCCTATGGCTGGGTCTATCCGGGCCCGATGGGCAGCGTGCTGACGCCGAGCCTGATCGGCGTGGACAAGGCCGGGCACCTGCCCAATGCCAGCACGTTCTGCGGCAAGTGCGAGAGCGTCTGCCCGGTGAAGATCCCGCTGCCCAAGCTGATGCGCCATTGGCGGGAGCGCGAGTTCGAGCGCCACCTGACGCCGCAGACGATGCGCACCAACCTCTCGATCTGGGCCTGGTTCGCGAAACGCCCCGGCCTCTACCGCATGGCCACCCGCGCCGCGGCCTGGGTGCTCGGCCGCATGGGCCGCAAGAAGGGCCGCTTCCACACGCTGCCGTTTGCCGGCGGCTGGACCGACGGGCGCGACCTGCCGGCGCCGGAGGGCGAGACCTTCTTCGCCCGCTACGCCCGCCAGCAGCGGGATAACGCGTCGTGACCAAGGAAGCGATTCTCGGCGCCATCCGCCGCGGCCTCAAGCGCGGCCCCTTGCCGGACGACCAGCAGCTGGCCCTGCGCGCCCGGCTGGAGGCCCATCCGCGCCACCTCATCCCCGCCCGCGCCCAGCTGCCGCGCCCGGAGCAGGTGGCGCTGTTCCTGCGCAACGTGGAGAAGGAATTCGGCACCAGCACCCGTGTGGCCGCGCTGGCGGACGTGCCCGCCGCAGTGGCCGACTACCTGGCCGCCAACAACCTGCCGAGCGACTTCGCCATCGCGCCGCATCCCGAGCTCGAATCGATCGACTGGTCCAGCCGTCCGCTGCTCACCCTGCGCCCCGGCCGCGCCCAGCCCAGCGATGCCGTCTGCCTCACCCACGGCTACGCCGCCGTGGCGGAGACCGGCACGCTGATGCTCCCGGCCTCCCCGCACCGCCCCACCACGCTGAACCTGCTGGGCGACACCGCCATCGTGGTGCTGCGCGCCAGCCGCATCGTCGGCTGGATGGAGGCCGCCTGGGACCTGATCCGCGCCGAGAACCGGGACGCGACCACCGGCGGCTTCATGCCGCGCAACATCATGTGGGTCACCGGGCCGTCGCGCTCGGCCGACATCGAATCCACCCTGGAGCTGGGCGCCCACGGCCCCCGCCGGCTGCATGTGGTGCTGGTGGATGATGACCCCGCCGCCCTCGCGTGAGGCGCCCGCGCCCACTTTCGGACCATGACCAGGCCGAGTGGGCGGCCTATGCCCAGCGCGTAACGCCCATGCCCGGCCGCAGCAGGCCGCCGCCGCCGGAGCCTGCCGCCCTTCCCGCGCCGATTTTGCAGCCCGCCCACCCCGTGCAGC
>CANHCJ010000296.1 GCA_947458025.1 Rhodospirillales bacterium
CACGGCCAGCCCCTCCGGCTCGCCGGCCTCGGCGCGGGCGCGGACGAGATCGGAGGTGGAGCCAAGTTCGTCGTGGGCTTCCAGCCGCCAGGCGAGGCGGCTGGATGCCGGGGTCACGGGAACAGCACCTTCGCCGCCGCCTCCGCCGCGGCCACCACGGGGGCGGGGAAGAGGAAGAAGAAGGTGGTGAACAGGCCCGAGGCGCAGGCGACGAAGGAGAGCGAGACCGGGCGCGGATCGAAGGCGGGGGCCGGCTCGTCGAAGTACATCACCTTGATGATGCGGATGTAGTAGAAGGCGCCGATCACGCTGGTGAGCACGCCGACCACGGCCAGCAGCCACATGCCCTGCTGCACAGCGGCGGTGAAGATGAAATACTTGCCCCAGAAGCCCGAGAAGGGCGGGATCCCGGCCATCGAGAACATGAACACGGCGATGGCCAGCGCCATGGCGGGGTCGGTGCGGCCGAGGCCGGCGAGGTCGCCCACGCCCTCCACGTTGCGGCCCTTGCGGCGCATGGCGAGGATGCAGGCGAAGGTGCCGGCGTTCATGAACACGTAGGTGAGCATGTAGATCAGCACGCCGCGCACGCCCGCGCCGGTGCCGGCGGCCAGGCCGATCAGCGCGTAGCCCATGTGGCCGATGGAGGAATAGGCCATCAGCCGCTTGATGTTGCGCTGGCCGATGGCGGCGAGCGAGCCGAGGATCATGGAGGCGATGGAGACCAGCACGATCAGCTGCTGCCACTGGCCGAGCAGCGCGCCGAAGGGGTCGGACAGCAGGCGCACCAGCAGCACGATGGCGGCCACCTTCGGCGCGGTGCCCATGAAGGCGGTGACCGGGGTGGGGGCGCCCTCGTAGACGTCCGGCGTCCACATGTGGAACGGCACCGCGGAGACCTTGAAGGCGAGGCCCGCGACGATGAACACGATGCCGACGGTGAGGCCCGGCGAGGCGGATTTCGGATCGGCCATGGCGCGGCCGATCTCGGCGAAGGACATGCTGCCGGAGAAGCCGTAGACCAGCGACACGCCATACAGCAGCAGGCCGGAGGCAAGCGCGCCGAGCACGAAATACTTGAGGCCGGCTTCCGCCGAGCGCCGCTCATCCCGCGCGAAGGCGGCCAGGACGTAGATCGACAGGCTCATCAGCTCGAGGCCGAGATAGAGCGTCATGAGGTTGGTGGCGGAGACCATCAGCATCATGCCGACGGCGGCCAGCAGCATCAGCACCGGGAATTCGAAGCGCTGCATGTTGGCGTGCTCGGCATAGTCGAGCGACATCACCACGCCGAGCGCCACGGCCGTCAGGATCAGCAGCTTGCCGAAATGGCTGTAGGCATCGACGGTGAACAGCCCGTTGTAGCCGGTGCCGGGCGCGCCGCTGAGCACCAGCATGGCGGTGAGAAGCACCGCGCCGACCGACAGCATGGAGGCCATCACGAAGCTGCGCTCGGGGCGGGCGAACACGCCGTACATCAGGATCGCCATGGCGGCGCAGGAGAGGAATATCTCCGGGAGGGCGAGTTGCCAGTTCACGGCGCGATCACTCCGGCAAGCTTGGAGGTACTGGCGAGTGCGGCGACGTGCTTCTCCACCATGGCATGCACGGAGGCATCCCAGAACACGGTGAAGCTGGAGGGGTAGATGCCCATCCACAGCGTGAGCAGCACCAGCGGCGCGAACACGGCGATCTCACGCGGGGAGAGGTCCATGATGGACTTCAGCTCGTCGCGGGTGATGCCGCCGAAGATCACGCGGCGGTAGAGGTAGAGCATGTAGGCCGCGCCCAGGATCATGCCCATGGAGCCGAGCAGGGCGAGCCAGAAGCTCACCTTGAAGGCGCCGACCAGGACCAGGAACTCGCCGACGAAGCCGGCGGTGCCGGGCAGGCCGACGGAGGCCATGGAGAACAGCATGAAGGCCAGCGCGTATTTCGGCATCCGGTCCGCCAGGCCGCCATAGCGCGCGATCTCACGCGAGTGGATGCGGTCGTAGACCACGCCGACGCACAGGAACAGCGCGCCGGAGACGACGCCGTGGCTCAGCATCTGGAACAAGGCGCCGGAGATGCCCTGCTCGTTCACGGTGAAGATGCCGATCGTCACCACGCCCATGTGGGCGACGGAGGAATAGGCGATCAGCTTCTTCATGTCGGTCTGCGCCAGGGCCACCAGCGAGGTGTAGATCACCGCCACCACCGACAGCGCGAAGATCATCGGCGCGAAATAGGCGGTGGCATCCGGCAGCATCGGCACGGAGAAGCGCAGGAAGCCGTAGGCGCCCATCTTCAGCAGCACGCCGGCCAGGATGACGGAGCCGGCGGTGGGGGCCTCCACGTGCGCATCGGGCAGCCAGGTGTGCACCGGCCACATCGGCACCTTCACCGCGAAGCTGGCGAAGAAGGCCAGGAACAGCCAGGTCTGCACGGCCGGCTTGAACTGCGTGGCCATCAGCGTGGGGATGTCGGTGGAGCCGGCGGCGTACCACATGGCCAGCAGCGCCAGCAGCATCAGCACCGAGCCGGCCAGGGTGTAGAGGAAGAACTTGATCGCGGCATAGACGCGCCGCGGCCCGCCCCACACCCCGATCAGCAGGTACATCGGGATCAGCACGCCCTCGAAGAACATGTAGAACACGACGAAATCCAGCGCCGCGAACATGCCCACCATCATGGTTTCCAGCACCAGGAAGGAGAACATGAACTCCCGCACGCGGGTTTCGATGCTGTTCCAGCTGGCCAGGATGCACAGCGGCACCAGGGCGGTGGAGAGCAGCACGAACAGCACCGAGATGCCGTCCACGCCCATTTTGTAGTTGATGCCCCATTGCGGCAGCCAGGCCACCTCCTCCACGAACTGGAAGTCGGCGCTGGAGGTGTCGAACTTGAACCACAGCACGAGCGAGAGGGCGAAGACGATCAGGCTGGTCCACAGCGCCGTCCAGCGCGCGTTGGCGGCCACCGCCGCCTCTGGTCCGCGGATCATCATGATCACCGCGCCGCCGACCAGCGGCAGGAAGGTGAGGAGCGAAAGCAGGGGAAAGCCTGCCGCGTTGAGCGCGTTCATGGCTGCGTCACCGGATGATCAGGTAGATGCTGACGAGCACGACGACGCCGATCAGCATGGCAAAGGCATAGTGGGCGATCGATCCGGTCTGCACCTTCACCACGCGCCCGGCGCCCTGGGCGGTGAGCGAGGCCACGCCGTTCGGGATGCCGTCGATGATGGTCGCGTCGCCCACCTGCCACAGGCTGCGGGCCAGGGACATGGTGGGGCGCACGAAGATGCGGTCGTAGAGCTCGTCGAAATACCACTTGTTGAGCAGGAAGCGGTACAGCCCGCCGAAGCGCTCGGCCATCTGCGCCGGCAGCGCGGGCATGCCCATGTAGACGGCGTAGGCGAGCGCGATCCCGGAGAGGCCCATCACGGCGGGCAGCGCCACCACCCAGCCCGGCACCTCGTGCATGTCGTGCAGCACGTGGTTGTGCGGGCCGTTGTGGATGGAGGCACCCCAGAAATGCTGCCAGTGCTCGCCCAGCAGCTGCGGGGCGAAGGTGAAGCCCGTCAGCACCGCGCCGGCGGCCAGCAGCATCAGCGGCACCGTCATCACCAGCGGGCTTTCGTGCACGTGGTCCATGGTGTGCTGGTCGGCCCGCGGCGCGCCGTGGAAGGTGAGGATCAGCAGGCGCCAGGAGTAGAAGGCGGTGAGGAAGGCAGCCAGGATGCCGCACCAGAAGCCGTAATGCGCGAAGGCCCCGTGGGAGGCATAGGCCGCCTCCAGCACCGCATCCTTGGAATAGAACCCGGCGAAGGGGAACACGCCGGCGAGCGCCAGGCTGCCGATCCACATCATGGCGTAGGTGAGCGGGATCTTCTTCCAGATGCCGCCCATGCGGCGGATGTCCTGCTCGTCGGACATGGCGTGGATCACGCTGCCGGCGCCCAGGAACAGCAGCGCCTTGAAGAAGGCGTGCGTCAGCAGGTGGAACACCGAGGCCTGGTAGGCGCCCACGCCCGCGGCGATGAACATGTAGCCCAGCTGGGAGCAGGTGGAGTAGGCGATGATGCGCTTGATGTCGTTCTGCACCACGCCGACGGTGGCGGCGAACAGCGCGGTGCTGGCGCCGACGAAGGTCACGAAGGCCATGGCATAGGGCGCGTATTCCAGCACCGGCGACATGCGCGCCATGAGGAACACGCCGGCCGTGACCATGGTGGCGGCATGGATCAGCGCGGAGACGGGGGTGGGCCCCTCCATCGCGTCCGGCAGCCACACATGCAGGCCGAGCTGGGCGGATTTGCCCATGGCGCCGATGAACAGCAGGATCCCGATCACCTCATAGGCGCGGAAGGTGCCGCCGAGCACGCTGTAGCTGTCGTTCTGGTGCTGGCCGACGGCGGCGAAGATGCCGTCGAAGGTGATGGTGCCGAACACCACGAAGATCAGCGCGATGCCGAGCGCGAAGCCCAGGTCGCCGATGCGGTTGACCACGAAGGCCTTGATGGCGGCCGCGCAGGCGCTGGGCTTCTGGTACCAGTAGCCGATGAGCAGGTAGCTCGCCAGGCCCACGCCTTCCCAGCCGAAGAACAGCTGCAGCAGGTTGTCGGCCGTCACCAGCATCAGCATGGCGAAGGTGAACAGCGAGAGGTAGCTGAAGAAGCGCCACACGCTGCCGTGCGGCTCGTGGCTCATGTAGCCCACGGAGTAGATGTGGATCAGGGTCGCGATGAACGTGACCATCGCCACCATCACCGCCGAGAGCGTGTCGTAGCGCAGCGCCCAGGTAACGGTGAAGTCGCCGGAGGAGACCCAGGTGCCCAGCGTGATCACGCCCGGCGAGGCGCCGCCATAGACCAGCGCGACGAAGGCCGAGGTGCCGCAGATGGCGGCCACGACCATGCCGATGATCGTCACCGCCTGGGCGGCTCGGTCGCCGATCTGCTTGCCGAACAGCAGGGCGACCAGGGAGCCGAGCAGCGGCGCGAAGACCGCGGTTGCGAACAGCATCTGGGGTCAGCCCTTCATCAGCGTCACGTCCTCGACCTCGATCGAGCCGCGGTTGCGGAAGTAGATCACCAGGATCGCGAGCCCGATCGCCGCCTCGGCGGCGGCCACGGTGAGCACGAACATGGTCAGCACCTGGCCTGCGAGGTCGCCGAGGGCGGCGGAGAAGGCCACGAGGTTGATGTTCACAGCGAGCAGGATCAGCTCGATCGACATCAGGATGATGATGACGTTCTTGCGGTTGAGGAAGATACCGAAGATGCCCATCACCAGCAGGATGGCGGACACGGCGAGGTAGTGGCTGAGCGGAACCGGCAGCATCATCTTAGTGGTGCCCCCCCGTGGGCGGCTTTTCGTGGGAGTCGTGGCCGATCTTGGCGTGGCCGTGGTCGTCGTGGCCCACCTGCTCCGGCTCCTTCACCTTCGGGCGCAGGAAGCCGATGCCCTTGGTGCCG
>CANHCJ010000297.1 GCA_947458025.1 Rhodospirillales bacterium
GAGCAGCCGGCGCCAGGCGGGGCCGTCGCGCGGGGCGATGAAGCCGGCGAGGTCCTGGCCGACGACACGTTCCGGCGCCAGCCCCAGCAGCTCCGCCACGCGGCGGTTGGCGTAGAGCACGCCGCCGTCCGGGGCCAGGGTGAGGGCGCCTTCCTGCATCTGCTCGATGAGGTGGCGGTAGCGGCGGTCGGGCGGCTCCACCGGGCGGTGCCGGGCCATGGATGCGGGGCGCGCCGACATTCAGCAGATTCCCGCGACGGATGGCCGCCCTGGCGCGGGCGGGGCGTCGGCATCGGTCGCCGCGGGATTGGGTGCGTGCGACATGCGTGATGGGTATCCTGGTGGGACTCGGACGTCCGGCGGTATCCAATGCAGACTAGGGCATGACCACGCCGGAGCGGTTCTCACGCCTGCGTGATGACGGGCCCGAGCCTGCCTTTGGCCTAGGCAACGCCGCATGCGGGGGTGGGTTCCAGGCCAGGGAAGGCAAGAACCGCCCAATGTGCACCGCGCCCGCCAGGAAGAACCGGGCGCAAGCGGAGAAAGTCTTTTTGCTTCTTTTTCTTCAGAAAAAGAAGACTCCTTCCTTCCCCTACCCCAAATCGGGCACCGGAAACGGCTGCGCCACCTCGATCGCCCGCGCCGCGCGCAGGACCACGTCGTCGCGATAGAGCGCGCCGGCGAGTTGCACGGAGCGCGGCAGCCCGTTGGGGGAGAAGCCCATCGGGATGGTGATGGCCGGCTGGCGGGTGAGGTTGGCGAACGCGGTCCAGGGCGCCCAGCTGGACCACAGCGCGTCCACCGGGTTGTGGGTGCCGGCCTCGGCCAGCGGGGGCGGGTTGGGGACGGTGGGGCAGAGGATCAGGTCGTAGCGCTTCATGAAGCGGGCCATGAGGTGGGCGGCCTGGATGCGGCTGGCCTCGAACTCCATGAAGTCCTCGGCGGTGAGGCCGCGGTTGGCGGCGGCGACCTCCAGCAGGCCGGGGTCCAGCATGTGGCGGCGGGTCTCGGGGAAGGAGTGGACGAGGCGGGTGAGCGCGATGCCCCAGACGCGGCTGAAGATGGCCCGCGTGTCGGGCAGGCCGGGATCGGCCTCCTCCACCTCCGCGCCGAGTTCCTGCATCAGGGCGGCGGCCTGCTCGATGGCGGCGATGCTTTCCCAATCCACCGGGGCATCGAAGCCGGGGCGGCGCATCACGGCGACCTTGAGGCCGGCGATGCCGCCCTCGATGCCGTCGCGCCAGTCCCTGTTGTCGTCCGGCAGGCAGTAGGGGTCGCGCAAATCGTGGCGACCGATCACGTTCAGCATCAGGGCGCAGTCGCGCACGGTGCGGGTCATCGGGCCGGCCACGGCGACCGCGGCGAAGGCGCCGAGCGGCCATTGCGGCACGCGGCCGAAGGTCGGCTTCAGGCCCACCACGCCGCACCAGGCGGCCGGCAGGCGGATGGAGCCGCCGGCATCGGTGCCCAGGTGCAGCGCGCCGAAGCCGGCCGCGGCGGCGGCGCCGGCGCCGGAGGAGCTGCCGCCCGGGGTGTGGTGGAAGTTCCACGGGTTGCGGGTGATGCCGTGCAGCGGGCAGTCCCCGGGGGTCTTCCAGCCGAACTCGGTGGTGGTGGTCTTGCCGACGATGACGGCGCCGGCGCTGCGCAGGGCCATGGCGATCGGCGCGTCCTCCGCCGCCGCGGCGGTGTCGGTGAGGCGGGAGCCGCGGCGGGTGGGCAGGCCGGCGATGTCGACCAGGTCCTTGATGGTGACGGGCACGCCATCCAGCGGGCCGATCGGCCGGCCGGCGCGCCAGCGGGCCGCACTCTCGCCGGCCTGGGCCAGGGAATGCGGGTTCATCACCGCGAAGGCGTTGATGCTGGGGTTGAGGCGGGCGACGCGTTCCGTCACGGCCTGCAGCACCTCCACCGGGGAGAGCGCGGTGCGGGCATAGGCGGCGAGCAGGTCCTCGGCCGTCATCTGGGTGGGGTCGGACATGCCTTCTCCTGCCGCTTGGTGTCGTCGCGTGTTGCCCGAAACGTGGGCGCGTATCTTACGAAGGTTGCCCGCGTCGCGGGCGGGCGGCAGCATAGGGATCGCGCCGGCCAAGGAAACCCGCAAGATGAACGACGAGCCGCACGACAACCCGCATGGCGAGCCCTGGCAGTGGCCGGAGCAGGTCTGGCGGCCGATCGTGGAACGCGTGCGCGCCGGGCGCAGCCTGGCGCCGCGCCTGCCGGACGGGCGGTGCAGCTGGCCGGGCGGCGCGCGCTGCGCCGTGGCGCTGTCCTTCGATGCCGACCACGAGACGATCCCGCTGCGCGATTCGGATGAAAGCCCGATGCGGATCAGCCAGGGCCAGTACGGCGCGCGGCGCGGCGTGCCGCGCATCCGCGACCTGCTGCAGCGCGAGGGCATCCCGGCCAGCTTCTTCTACCCCGCCGTCTCCGCCCTGCTGCACCCGGACGAGGTGCGCGGCGTGGCGCGGGACGGGCACGAGATCGGCATCCATTCCTGGATCCACGAGCGCAACACCACCCTGCCCTTCGAGGCGGAGCGCGACCTGTCGCTGCGCGCGGCGGAGGTGCTGGACAACCTGGCCGGGCGGCCCTGCGTGGGGATGCGCACGGCGAGCTGGGATTTCTCGCCGCACACGCTGGTGATCATCAAGGAGATGGGGCTGCTCTACGACAGCTCCCTGATGGCCGACGACGAGCCCTACGAGCTGCTGGACGACGGCGAGCCCTCCGGCGTGGTGGAGCTGCCGCCGGAGTGGATCCGCGACGACGCGGTGTATTTCAACATGCACCGCTTCAGCGCGCTGCGGCCCTATACGCCGCCAAGCGCGGTGGAGGAGATCTTCATCGCCGAATTCGAGGGTGCCTGGGCGGAGGGCGGGCTGTTCCTGCTGACCATGCACCCCCATGTGATCGGGCATCGCAGCCGGATGCCGGTGCTGCAGCGGCTGGTGGCGCACATGAAGGCGCGCGGGGGGTGCTGGTTCGCCACCCACGAGCAGGTAGCGCGCTGGTGCCTGGAGCAGTCGGGGCCGGCCGCCTTGGCATGAGGAACGACGGCCGATGAAGTCCTGGGCGCAACGCAATCCCTTCCTGGCGCGGGTGCTGCTGCGGTTCGTGCTGCGCCTGGCGGTGGCGCTGGCGATCGTGATCCCGGCGATGCCGCTGGCGGAAACCTACGGGGTGAGCCCGAACGTGGCGGCGATCGCCGCGGTGGTGATCGGGCTGCTGGTCGGCGCGAAGCTGGCCGAGAAGGTGGCGACGGCCTGGGAGCTGGCCGAGGAGCTGCCGCGGCGCAAGGGCTGAGCAAGGGGATAGGCACGATGGGCGAGGCCGAGGACATCGCGGGCGCGCGCGCCTGCATGGACGGGTTCATGGCGGCGTTCAACCGCGAGGACCTGCAGGCGCTGCGGGAGAAGTGGTTCCACTACCCGCATGTGCGCTTCCACAGCGGCAAGGTGACGATCTTCCAGACCGCCGAGGAGCACCGCAACAACCTGGTGTGGCAGCAGCGCGACGCCGCAAGCGGGCAGTCGGCCGGCTGGGCGCGCACGGCGTGGGACTATGTGGAGCCGGTGGATGCCGGGGCCGGCAAGGTGCATTTCCGGGTGCAGTTCACCCGCTACCGCGCCGACGGCTCGGCGATCGGCAGCTACAAGTCGCTCTACATCGTCACGTTCAAGGACGGGCGCTGGGGCATCCAGGGGCGGTCGAGCTGGGCCGAATAGGCTTGCGGGCCGGGCGCGACACGCCGATGGTGTGACTGTCTCGGACGAGGAACGGTGGCCGACGACCATGTCGGCCGCCGGGCCGGGCGGCACATCCCGTGGCCGCTTCGCCGGGGCGGAAGGATGTCGCCCATGCATCTGGTCCAGCGGCTCTACCGGGACGTGCTGCTGCCCGAGGAAATCAACCGGCGGGTGGTGACGGCCGCGGTGCCGGCGATGCGGACCCTGCCGGGATTCATGGCTTATACCATGGTGGATTTCCGCGGCGGCGTGCTGGGCAGCTACACGCTGTTCGCGGACCGGACCGGGGCGGACCGGATGGCCGCGGCGGTGCCGGCGCTGGTCCGCGGCACGCTGTCCGACCTGATGCAGCAGCCGCCGGAGGTTCGCGCGGGCGAGGTGCTGCTGCACCACCGGGGCGCGGGGCGGGCGGACGCGATGGCGGTGCGCCGCCATGCCGGCTGCACCGAGGTGCCGGAGCTGGCCCGGCGGATCGACTCGCTGGTCCTGCCGCGCCTGGCCACGCTGGCGGGGTTCCAGGGCCATGCGCTGGTGGACGAGGGGCAGGGGCAGGTGGCCCTGTTCACCCTGTTCGCCACGCGGGCCGAGCTGGAGGCGGCCCACGCGCAGGTGGCGCCGGACCTTGCGGCGCTGCTGCCCGGCGCGCCGGAGACGATGGTCGGGCGGGTGCTGAGCGACAACCGGGCCTAGGGAAAGCCGGGCCTAGGTCTGGATGAACCCCATCCGGTCCGCCTCCAGCACCGCGCAGGTGAGGGGGCCGCCCAGCACCGCGCCGGTATCCAGCCCGATGCGGTTGGGCTTCACCACCGGCTGGCTGTCCTCCGGCGTGTGGCCGTGCACCGCCACCGCCTCGTGCATCGCCTCGCTGGAAAGGAAGGGCTCGCGGATCCACAGCAGGTCCTGGCGGGTCTGGCGGTCCAGCGGCAGGCCGGGGCGCAGGCCGGCATGGACGAACACGTAGCCCCCGGCACGGTGCATCAGCGCGAGGCCGCGCAGGAAGGCCAAATGCGGCGGCGGGATCAGCGCCTCCCACTGGCGCAGCGGGGTGCGCGGCGGCACCGCCCAGCTGGCCAGGGCGGCGTGGCCGCCATTGGCGATCCAGACCTCCGCCTCCGACCGGCGGCCGGCGAGGGCGCCGAGCAGCAGGTCCTCGTGGTTGCCGACGAGGTTCAGCACGCGCACGCCGGGCACCGGGAAGGGGGCGATCAGGCGGCCGATCACGCCGGCGCTGTCCGGCCCGCGGTCGATGTAGTCGCCGAGATGGATCACCAGCGGGTTGGCATGCGGGCGGGCGCGGAGGTCCTCGCCGATGGCGCGATGCATCGCCTCCAGCTGGTCCAGGCAGCCATGCACGTCGCCCACGGCATAGATCCTTTGCCCGGGCGGCAAGATTGCGGGCGCTAACCTCTCGTTCATTCAGCCCCCTTAGCCTCCGCGACCGGGCCGCTACAAGGCATGGCCCATCGCACCAGGAGGGTGACACGATGAGTCTGGCGCTGACGGCCGCGCCCGCGCGGCCCGTTCCCCTTCCCACCCGCGCCCGACGCGGCGCCCGAGCCGGCGAATTGCTGCTGGCCGATGTTCTGGAACGCGAGGCGCGCGCGCCGCAAGGGCGTATCGCGGTCGTGGTCCGCCTCTCCCGCCTGCCGCCGCCGGGGCCGCGCCCCTACCATCGCCGCGTCGCCCGCGC
>CANHCJ010000298.1 GCA_947458025.1 Rhodospirillales bacterium
CCCGCCCGCAACGTCAACCCCGATGAGGTCGTCGCCATCGGCGCCGGCGTCCAGGGCGCCGTCCTCAAGGGCGACGTCAAGGACGTCCTCCTGCTCGACGTCACCCCGCTCTCGCTCGGCATCGAGACCCTCGGCGGCGTCTTCACCCGCCTGATCGACCGCAACACCCCCACCCCCGCCAAGAAGTCCCAGGTCTTCCCCCCGGCGGATGACGGCCAGACCGCGGTCACCATCAAGGTGTTCCAGGGCGAGCGCGAAATGGCCGCCGACAACAAGCAGCTCGGCAACTTCGACCTCACCGGCATCCCCGCCGCCCCGCGCGGCGTGCCGCAGATCGAAGTCACCTTCGACATCGACGCCAACGGCATCGTCTCCGTCCAGGCCAAGGACAAGGCCACCGGCAAGGAACAGCAGATCCGCATCACCGCCAGCGGCGGCCTGTCGGAAGCCGACATCCAGCGCATGGTCCGCGAAGCCGAAGCCAACGCCGAAGCCGACAAGAAGCGCCGCGAATTCGTCGAGGCCCGCAACAGCGCCGAAGCCATGGTCCACCAGGTCGAAAAGAACCTGAAGGAGCACGAGGCCCAGATCTCCGCCCAGGACAAGGGCGAGGCCGAAGCCGCCATCGCCGCCACCAAGTCCGCCCTGGAAGGCCAGGACATCGACGCGGTGAAGTCCGCCACCGAACGCCTCTCCCAGGTCGCCATGCGCATCGGCGAGGCGATGTACAAGGCCCAGCAAGCCGCCGGCGAACAGAAGCCCGCCGAAGGCGCCGCCCCAGGCGGGGAGAAGGTCGTCGACGCCGAGTATGAGGAAGTCGACGAGAAGAAGAAGAAGCAGTAAGGCAAGGAAGCGGTTCTTTTTTGAAAAAAAGAACCAAAAAACTTTTCCCACTGGATGCGGAGAGGCCCGGTCTCTCCGCATCAATGGGTGAAAGTCTTTTTGCTTCTTTTTCTTCAGAAAAAGAAGACCTTCCTTCCCTTGTCCGGGCGCCCGTTGCCGAACCCGTGCCGAAGCCGCTAATGCGTGCCAAGCCGCTGGTTCATCAGCGCCACACTGAGGGCTGACGCATGGCCAAGGCCGACTACTACACCACCCTGGGCGCCGCCCGCGACGCCAGCGCCGACGACCTCAAGAAGGCGTACCGCAAGCTCGCCATGCAGTACCACCCCGACCGCAACCCCGGGGACGCCAAGGCCGAGGCCAAGTTCAAGGAAATCAACGAGGCCTACGACGTCCTCAAGGACGAGCAGAAGCGCGCCGCCTACGACCGCTTCGGCCACGCCGCCTTCGAGAACGGCGGCGGCGGCCAGCAGGCGGGCGGCTTCGATTTCGGCGGCGGCGGCCTCGGCGACATCTTCGACCAGATGTTCGGCCAGATGGGCGGCCGCAGCCGCGGCCCCCGCGGCGGCGCCGACATCCGCGCCGCGGTGGAAATCGACCTCGCCAGCGCCTTCGCCGGCACCAAGGTCCAGCTCCGCGTCCCCACCCGCGTCGCCTGCGAGGCCTGCACCGGCACCGGCTCCGAATCCAAGGACCCCAAGGCCACCGAAACCTGCCCCACCTGCCAGGGCGCGGGGAAGGTCCGCATGCAGCAGGGCTTCTTCCTCGTCGAGCGCACCTGCGTCACCTGCTCGGGCCGCGGCCAGACCATCAAGAACCCCTGCCGCATCTGCCATGGTGCCGCCACCGTCCAGCGCGAACGCACCCTCTCGGTGCAGATCCCCGCCGGCGTGGAAGACGGCACCCGCATCCGCCTCTCCGGCGAAGGCGAGGCCGGCGGCCCCGGCGCCCCCCCCGGCGACCTCTACGTCCATGTCGGCATCCGCCCGCACGAGATCTTCCAGCGCGACGGCGCCAACGTCTTCTGCCGCGTCCCCCTGCGCATGACCCAGGCCGCCCTCGGCGGCGAGGTCGAGGTCCCCGCCATCGACGGCACCAAGGCCCGCGTGAAGATCCCCCCCGGCACCCAGTCCGGCGAACAATTCCGCCTCCGCGGCAAGGGCTTCTCGGTCCTCCGCAGCGCCGCCCGCGGCGACATGTACATCCAGGTCGCCGTCGAAACCCCCCAACACCTCACCAAGCGCCAGCGCGAACTCCTCGAGGAATTCGAATCCGAAGCCAAGGGCAACAACAAGGGAAGCCCGGAATCCGAAGGCTTCTTCGCCAAGGTGAAGGAATTCTTCGAAGGCGGCCGCTCGTAGGGCGGGTTTCAACCCGCCTTTTCCCGCGCACGCCTTGATGCGACGGCCCCAGACCCCACGACCTCCTACGTTGACGAACCCCGATTCTTCTCTCCCCTCGGCGAAGCCGGGGGATTGAGCCGCAAAGCGGATCAATGAGGGGGGCTCTCTCGCTACGCGAGATGCCGATCTTCCTGCTGCTGGTCTACGCCAAGGCCCAACAGGAGAACATGACGCCCGATGAGAAGAAGCAAGTAAGCGCCCTGGCCACGTCCCTCAAGCAGAGCTACGGCAGGAAAGGCTAACCCGATGAGCAAGTTCGCCAAGGACCTGATCGAGGGCATGGCGCAAGCCGTGGCCCACGCCGATGGCACGGCCAAGGGCGCCACCACGCACGTGGTCGAAATACCAGACGTCCGCGCCATCCGCCGCCAGCTCCACATGTCGCAGCAGGAATTCGCCGACGCCTACCGCATCCCGCTGGCCACGCTGAAGAACTGGGAACAGGGCCGCCGCGCCCCCGATGCCCCCGCCGCCGCCTACCTCCAGGCCATCGCCCGCAAACCCCAGCTCATCCGTGACGCACTCCAGCCCGGCTGAAGGATCGACCCGAGCGAAACGAACGCACTCCGCCACCCGAACATGCCCGTAACCTCCGCATGGCGCGTTTCAACCCGCCATCACGGCCGCCGCGTCCCGTCCCGCCGCGGTCCCGGCAAGACCGGCGGTGCGGAACACGTCCCCGATTGACACTCGCGAAGGCCGACTCCAACGTCCGGGCATGGAACCGAAGTTCGTCAACCTGGCTCCCGGTGACCCCGCGCCCTGGTTCACGGCGAACAGCACCAGCAACCCGCGCTACGCGTTCTCCTCCGTCGCCGGCCGCTACATCCTGCTGTGCTTCCTGGGCACCGCCAGCGACCCCGACGGCGCCTCGGCCATCCGCGCGGTCGCCACCCATCGCCACCTGTTCGACGATGCCCGCCTGAGCTTCTTCGGGGTCACCCTGGACCCGTCGGACCAAGCCACCGGAAGGCTGCGCGAAAGCATGCCGGGCCTGCGCCATTTCTGGGATTTCGACGGCGCCATCTCCCGTGCCTATGGCGCGGTGCCCCTCGCCGCCGCGGCCGAAACCAGGGTGCCACTGCGCCGCTTCTGGCTCCTTCTGGATCCCAGCCTGCGCGTCCTGCGGCTGGAGTTGTTTCGTCCGGGCGGCGCGGAGCAGGCGGAGCTGTTCGCGTTCCTCGCCTCCCTTCCCCAGCCAGGCATCCTCGATGGCATGCAGGTCCCCGCTCCCATCCTGCTGCTGCCGAATGTCTTCGAACCGGAGCTCTGCCGGCACCTGATCGCGCTCTACAAATCCCATGGCGGCGAGGACAGCGGGTTCATGCAGGAAGCCGGCGGCAAGACCGTCCTGGTCGCCGACCCGGCCCACAAGCGCCGCCGCGACTACTTCATCGATGATCCCGCCCTGCAACAGGCGATCCAGGCACGGGTCAAACGCCGGATCGTTCCGGAGATCGCCAAGGCGTTCCAGTTCAATGCCACCCGCATGGAACGCTACCTCGTCGGCTGCTATGCGGCGACAGACGGCGGCCATTTCCGCGCCCACCGCGACAACACCACCAAGGGAACCGCGCACCGGCGCTTCGCGGTGTCCATCAACCTGAACGACGGCTTCGAGGGCGGCGAGATCGGCTTCCCCGAATTCGGCCCGCAGCGCTTCAAGCCCTGGCCAGGCAGCGCCGTCGTCTTCTCCTGCTCGCTCCTGCACGCCGTCACGCGTGTAACGCACGGGGAGCGCTACGCCTTCCTGCCATTCCTCTACGACGACGCGGCCGCCAGGATTCGGCTGGACAACAACAAGTTCCTCGATCCCTCCCTGGACCGGTACGAGGATACCTGAGCCCCTCCCGGCCGCGCATCGCAGGCACCATGCCCAAGCGCCCGCCAATCGCGCTATTCCCCCCCCATGTCCCCCCTCCTCCACGCCCTCGACCTCGCCGGCACCATCGCCTTCGCCCTCTCCGGCGCCACGCTGGCCGTGCGCGCCCGCATGGACCTCTTCGGCGTCCTCGTCCTGGCCATCGTCACGGCGGTCTCGGGAGGCATCCTGCGCGACCTCCTGATCGGCGCCATCCCCCCCGCCTCCATCGCCGACTGGCGCCCCATCGCGCTCGCCGCCGCCGCGGGCCTCGCCTGCTTCCTCCGTCCGGCCCTGCCCGACCGCCTGCGCCACCCGGTCCAGCTCTTCGACGCCGCCGGCCTCGGCGTCTTCGCCGCCACCGGCGCCCAGGTCGCCCTCAACCACGGCCTCAACCTGCCCATGTCCGCCGTCCTCGGCATGGTCACCGGCATCGGCGGCGGCATCGTCCGCGATGTCCTCACCGCCCGCGTCCCCGTCGTCTTCCAGGCCGAGATCTACGCCGTCGCCGCCCTCGCCGGCGCCGCCGCCGTCGTCCTCGGCCACGCCGCCGGCCTCCCCCCCGCCCTCTCCGTCCCCCTAGGCGCCACGATCTGCCTCTTCCTCCGCCTCATGGCCCTCTACCGCGGCTGGCGCCTCCCCATCGCCGCCCGCGGCACGCCCGACCGCCCGGGCGAGTAGCGCCGCGCACCACACGCGCCATTCATTTGAATGACAATCCCCACCCCGCCCGCTATCCTCCCCCCATGGCCCAGACCGCCCTCGTCCAGACCCGCATCGATCCCGAAACCCGCGACCGCGCCGCCGCGGCGCTGCAGCGTGCCGGCCTCACCGTCTCCGACGCCGTGCGCATCCTGCTCACCCGCGTCGCCAATGAGGGCGCCCTCCCCCCCGGCCTCGTCACCGACCCCGCCGCCCACGACGCCTGGTTCCGTGCCCAGGTCCAGAAAGCCCTCGCCAACCCGGCCCCGCCCATCCCGGACGAGGAAGTGGCCGCCCAGTTCGCCCGCCGCCGCACCGCCCTGCGCAAGCCCAAGGCCTGACCAACCGGCGTCGCTCCGCCGCCAGGGTAATCTGAGTCGAAGATAGTCAGAAAATTTTTCTAACTACCCCTTGCATCCGTCCATCGACCGGATTATATCCCCATCCATGACATGGGCATGGCAATCCCCGGTCCCCACCCCGCACGACCAGCCGCCTCATCCCCTGGTCGCGCTCCGCGAGCGCCTGGACTCCGTCTTCCTCGCCCTCCTCTTCCGCCTCCCCCTCCTCATCCGCCTCGCCCCCATCTTCATCCCCCTGGCCCGCCGCCGCCTCCAGCG
>CANHCJ010000299.1 GCA_947458025.1 Rhodospirillales bacterium
CGCCGCGCATGGAAATCACCGATGCGGCCCTGGCCGCCGCCCGGCTGGCTTGCGCGCGCGCCCGCGCCGGCGCAGGCTGAAACCCCCAGACCACGACAGAAACGGCAGGAAATTTCCATGGACGGCAAACGCCCCATTGTCTCCTCGGTGCACGGCATGGTCGCCGCGGCCCACCCGCTCGCCGCCTCGGCCGGCGCGCGCATCCTGGCGATGGGCGGCAACGCCTTCGACGCCGCCGCCGCCACCACCGCGGCGCTGAACGTGGTGGAGCCGTACATGTCCGGCCTGGCCGGCCTCGGCTACGCCACCTGCTACATCGCCGCCGAACAGCGCGTGCGCTGCCTCAACTACGCCCCGCGCATTCCGGGCAAGTTCCCCGCCGGCAAGTTCGCCGAGCGCGAGGAAATCCAGCGCCACCCGCTTGCCTCCGGCACGCCGGGCAACCTCGCCGGCTGGTGCGAGCTGGTGCGCGCCCACGGCAAGCTCTCGCTGGCCGAGGTGTTTGCCCCCGCCATCGCCCTGGCGCGTGACGGCTTCCCGCTCGGCCGCTTCAACGTGGAGCTGACCAACCTCTCCTGCGTGCAGCTGGCCGACCACCCGCAATACGCCGAGCTGAACCGCGTCTACGCCTTTGGCCGCGGCCGCGTGAAGCAGGGCGAGGTGCTGAAGCAGCCCGACCTGGCCGCCACCTACGAGGCCATCGTGAAGGACGGCCCCGGCCACCTCTATGGCGGCCCGCTCGGCAAGAAGATGGCCGCCTACCTGCAATCCATCGGCGGCTGCATCACCGAGGAAGACCTGGCGGGCGTGAAGCCGCAATGGGTGGACCCGATCAGCGTGAACTACCGCGGCCTGACCGTGCACAGCATGTCGCCGCCGTCCGAAGCGTTCCAGTGGCTGCTGACGCTGCGCATCCTGGAAGGATTCAACCTCGGGGCCATGGAACGCAACGGCGTCGACCACCTCGACACCGTCTTCCGCGCCATCCGCCTGGCCGCCGGGGTGCGCATCGCGCGCAACAACCCGAACCCCGCCGAACTCGCCGAAATCCTGTCCGACGCGCACGTGGCCAAGCTGCGCGCACGCGTGGCCGACGGTAAGCCGGTGGAAGGGCCCACCGAACAGTTCGTGACGCCCCAGCCGATCGACCTCAACAAGGAACACACCACCTCGCTGTCGATCGCCGACAAGTTCGGCAATGCGGTGTGCATCACCCAGTCCCTGGGCGCCGGCTTCGGTAACGGCATCGTCATCCCTGGCACCGGCGTGTGCATGAACAACTTCCTCTACTGGTCGGAAGTGGACACCGGCGGGCGCGCGCCCCTGGTGGCCGGCGGGGAAATCGCGCTGTGCGTCTCGCCCTCCATCGGCACGCGCGACGGCAAGCTGGTGCTCTCCATCGGCACGCCAGGCAGCTACGGCATCATGCAGACCCAGGTGCAGGCGCTGGTGCAATACGTCGATTTCGGCCAGGACATCCAGGACGCCATCGCCGCCCCGCGCGGCCGGCTGTGGGACGGCACCAAGATCGACGTGGAAGGCCGCATCCGCGACGAAGTCATCGCCGCCCTCGTCCGCCGCGGCCACGGCGCGGTGAAGGCACCGGACTTCACCATGCAGGTCGGCGGCATGCAGGCCGTCGCCATCGACCCCACCAACGGCGCCCTCACCGGCGCCGCCGACCCCCGCCGCGACAGCTACGCCGTGGCGCCCTGAGGGTGACGGGAAGAAGGCCAGGGGGCTTTGCCCCCTGGACCCCCACCAGGGACCTGAGGTCCCTGGACCCACATCAGCTTCTTCCTTCGGCGGGGAGGGGCCGCCCGGGTCTCTCCACCGCCTCGACGGCCCCTCCCCGCCGAAGGCGGAAAAAGTCGAGGGGTCTGGGGCCTAAGGCCCCAGCGGGGTCCAGGGGCAGCGCCCCTGGCCTTGCTGTCCTCGGCCCCGTTCATCCAAGCCGTTCCACCAGCCGGGCGATGACGGTGTCGAGTGCGAGGCCGTCGGCGCGGGCGGAGAAGTTCAGGGCCATGCGGTGGCGCAGCACGGGCGGGGCCAGGGCGGCGACGTCATCGATCGAGGGCGCGAGTCGGTTGTCCAGCAGCGCGCGCGCCCGGCAGGCCAGCATCAGCGCCTGGGCGGCGCGCGGGCCGGGTCCCCAGGCGACGTGTTTGCGCACGGTTTCGTCTTCGCTGGCTTCCGGCCGGCCGGAGCGGACCAGGGCGAGGATCGCGTCCACCACGGTATCGCCCACCGGCACGCGCCGGATCAGTGCCTGGGCCGCCATCAGGTCTTCGGCGGTCAGCGCCTGGTCGGGCTTGTCTTCGGCGGCGCCGGTGGTGGCCACCAGCATGGCGCGTTCGGCGGCCAGGTCCGGGTAGGTCACCTGCACTTCCAGCAGGAACCGGTCCAGCTGCGCTTCCGGCAGCGGGTAGGTGCCTTCCTGCTCGATCGGGTTCTGGGTGGCCAGCACGTGGAACGGCCGGGGCAGGGGGTGTTCCACCCCGCCGATCGCCACCCGTTGCTCCTGCATCGCCTGCAGCAGCGCGGATTGGGTGCGCGGCGAGGCGCGGTTGATCTCGTCGGCCATCAGCAGCTGGCAGAACACCGGGCCCGGCACGAAGCGGAAGTGCCGCCGCCCGTCCTCGCCCTCGTCCAGCACTTCGGAGCCCAGGATATCCGCCGGCATCAGGTCCGGCGTGAACTGCACGCGCTTGGAGCCCAGCCCCATCACGGTGGCGAGTGTTTCCACCAGCTTCGACTTTCCGAGCCCCGGCACCCCCACCAGCAGCACGTGCCCGCCGGAGAGCAGGGTGATCAGCGTCTGGTCCACCACCTCCTGCTGGCCATAGATCGCGCGCCCGATCTGGCTGCGCGCGGCCGAGACCTTGCGCCCCAGCGCCTCGATCTCGGCGAGCAGGTCGTCGGAGGCGGGGGCCGGCTGGAAGGTCGCGGGGGTGGCGGGCATCAACCTCGTCCTGAAGGGGAAAGGGGGCTCGGATGGAGATTGTGCGCCTTCGCGGGGTTACGACCCCGCGCGGGCATCTTTCACTCCGGGGGGGATGCTACCTATATCTCCGGCCAGGGCGGAAGCATTCTCTGTCCCGGGGTATGCAACGTGAACGAACTGATCCAGCAAGCACACGGCGGCCATGCAGCGGCGGCGGGCCTTTCCCCCCACCGTCAGCCGATGGACCACGGCACGCTGCCCTTCGTCATCCGGCGCGACGGGTCGTGGTGGTACCGCGGCAGCGCGATCGGCCGGAAGGAGCTGGTCTGCCTGTTCTCCTCGGTATTGAAGCGCGACCCCCGCGGCCGCTTCCTGCTCGAAACCCCCGCCGAACGCGGCGTGATCGAGGTGGAGGACGCCCCCTTCGTCGCCGTGGAGCTGGGCTGGGCCGGGGTCGGGCGCGACCAGGTCCTCACCTTCCGCACCAATGTCGACCAGGTCGTCACCGCCGGGCCGAAGCACCCCATCCGCATGGCCCACGACGTCGTCTCCTGCGAGCCCACCCCCTACGTCCATGTCCGCGACGGCGCCGGCCGCTTCCCGCTGGAGGCCCGCATCGGCCGTGCCGTCTACTATGAACTGGTGGCGCTGGCCGAGCCCGGCATGGTCCAGGGCCGCCAGGTGCTCGGCGTCTGGAGCAGCGGCATCTTCTTCCCCCTGGGCGACCTCCCCGAGGATGGCGGCGATGCGTGGGGCGACTCCCAAGGCTGAACGTCCGGGGGCTGAGCTTCCCGGGGCTGAGCTTCTGGCGGCGCCGCCCGCCCGGGCGTAGGATGCCCCGGTGAACCGCGAACTCCTGCGCGCGCGCCTGTCCGCGCCCCTCCCCGCCCCCGGCACCGCCATGCAGCCCGCCCGCGCGGTCGCCGACCCGCCCGCCATCGGCGCCCCGCTGCAAAGCCACGACGGGGAAGACCTCGCCACCGGAAAGCTGGTCCCGGCCGCCGTTCTGGTCTCCCTCGTGCTCGGCGCCCAGCCCGGCGTGCTGCTCACCAAGCGCACCGCCCATCTCAACAAGCATGCCGGCCAGGTCAGCTTCCCCGGCGGCCGCATCGACCCCGGCGACGAAAGCCCCGAACACGCCGCCCTGCGCGAGGCCGATGAGGAGATCGCCCTCGCCCCGCGCCACGTGGAGCTGGTCGGCCGGCTGGAAGACTACGTCACCGGCACCGGCTACCGCGTCACCCCCGTGCTCGGCCTGCTGCCCCAGGGCGCGGAGCTGGAGCATCTCGCCCTCTCCCCCTCCCCGCACGAGGTGGAGGCGGTGTTCTCCCTGCCCCTCTCGGTGGTGCTGGACCCGGCCGCCCCGCAGCGAAGGCGCTCGCATTTCCGCGGCGCCTGGCGCGAATTCTGGGTCTGGCCGCACCCGGACCACTACATCTGGGGCGCCACCGCGGCCATGCTGGTGCATCTCGCGCACCGGCTCCGATCGGCAGGGTAGCCGCATGCTCCGCCTGGTGGAGCTGGTGCTGTTCCTGATGCCCTTCGCCGGCTACGGCCTCTGGCTGTGGGGCGGCCGGCGCTACACCGGCCAGATCCTCTGGGGCACGCTCGGCATCATGCTCGTGCTGCTGTTCACCGCCGCCTGGCTGGAGCTGAGCGGCGCCGTCCCGCCCACCATGCAGTATGTCCCCCCGCACATGGAGGATGGCCGCATCGTCCCCGGCCAGGCGGTGCGCCGGCCGCCGCAATGAACGAGGCCCCGGCCACCCGGCTCGACCCCCCACCTTCATTCCTCAACGACCCCGCCCTGCGCGCCGTCCTCGCCGCCCTTCCGCGCGCGCGCATGGTCGGCGGCTGCGTGCGCGACGCCGTGCTCGGCCGCCCCGTCGCCGACATCGACCTCGCCACGCCGGACGCGCCAGAGGCGGTGATGGCCGCCCTGCGCGAAGCCGGGCTGAAGGCGGTCCCCACCGGCCTCGCCCACGGCACCGTCACCGCGGTGTCGTCCCATCGCGGCTTCGAGGTCACCACCCTGCGCCAGGACGTGTCCACCGATGGCCGCCACGCCGTGGTCGCCTTCACCGCCGATTGGCGGGCCGATGCGGCCCGGCGCGACTTCACCATCAACGCCATGTCCATGGCCGCCACCGGCGAGGTGTTCGACCATTTCGGCGGCCTGCCCGACCTCGCCTCCGGCCGCGTCCGCTTCGTCGGCGACGCCGCCACCCGCATCGCCGAGGACTACCTGCGCGTGCTGCGCTTCTTCCGCTTCCACGCCCGCTACGGGCGCAGCGCGCCGGACGAAGCCGCCCTGTCCGCCATCCGCGCCGCCATCCCCGGCCTCGCCCGCCTCTCGGCCGAGCGCGTCTGGAGCGAGCTGAAGCGCATCCTCGCCGGCCCCGACCCCGCCGCCACCGTCGCCCTGATGCAGGACACCGCCGTGCTGCCAGCGATCCTGCCCGAAGCCGGCCCCC
>CANHCJ010000300.1 GCA_947458025.1 Rhodospirillales bacterium
CCGGCCCCCGCCCCGGCGGCGGCGGCGCGGGTGGTGCGGCCGGCGGCGGATGCGGCGGAGGAGGCGGTGCCGGAGATCGTGCCGCTGGCGGTGATGGAGCGGCGGCTGATCCTGGCGGCGCTGCGCCATACCGGGCAGGACGTGCCGAAGGCGGCGGCGCTGCTGGAGATCAACCCCTCCACCGTCTACCGCAAGTTGCAGAGCTGGCGGGCGGAAGGGTTGATGCCGGCTGACTGAGGGGCCGCGATCTGCGCTTCTGCAACCCGGGGGTAACGTTTTGGCGACATTGCTGCACAATGGCACGGCGGTTGCATTGCCATGCCTGGCTCGCAAGGGCCGGGCTCCCCCCCGTGCCTGGCACGAAGGCCGATCATGACCGACCAGGAACTGCTGATGTCCTATCGCAAGCCAAGCGGCACCGTGCTGACGACCGAGCAACTCGCCGCGCTGGACTATGTTCCGCGCAGCGTGCTGGTGGCCAAGCGGGCGATGGACATCGTGGTGGCGCTGGTGGGGCTGGTGCTGACCGCGCCGCTGTGGCCGCTGGTGGCGCTGGCGATCCGGCTCGACAGCCCGGGGCCGGTGATCTACCGGCAGATGCGGGTGGGGCGGATCCTGGGGGACCGCACCGAGCTGTTCATGATCCTGAAGTTCCGCTCCATGCGCGCCGATGCCGAGAAGGGCACCGGGGCGGTGTGGGCGCAGAAGCACGACCCGCGCATCACCCGGGTGGGCGCCTTCATCCGCAAGACCCGGCTGGATGAGCTGCCGCAGCTGATCAACGTGCTGCGCGGCGACATGTCGGTGGTGGGGCCGCGGCCGGAGCGGCCGGCGATGTACCGGCGGCTGGAGCAGGCGGTGCCGTTCTTCGCCGACCGCACCGCCGGGCTGCGGCCGGGGGTGACGGGCCTGACGCAGGTGGTGCAGGGCTACGACAACAGCGTGGAGGATGTGCGGCGCAAGGTGGGGTTCGATGCCGCCTATGCCATGCGGCTGGCCACGTTCCGCGGCTGGCTGCTCTCTGACGTCATGATCATGTTCCGCACCGTTAGCGTGATGGTGACCGGGCGCGGGCAGTAGCCCGCCGCCGCCGTCGCGCCACGAGATTACGTCCCGGGAAAGCATTCCAGCCTGCGATTTCAGACCCAGGGTTTTCAGCCGACAGGGACCGGGGAGCGGGACGCCGCTCCCCGGTTTCGCGTTCGGGGGCGGCGGCTTTTGCGCCTTGCGGGGCGATCTGGCATAGGGCAGGCACCATTTCCGCCGCCGGCGGCCTGATGACCGGGATGATTCCATGATCTCCATGTTCCGCGCCTTCCTGAACACCTGGGCGGCGAAGGTGTTCTTCGCCCTGCTGATCGGCGTGTTCGTGATCTGGGGCGTGGGCGACGTGCTGACGCAGCGCCCCTCCGACACGGCGGTGGCGACCGTGGGAGGCAAGCGGATCGAGATCGAGGAGGTGGCCGATTCCTACCGGCGGCAGCTGGCGCAGGTGACGCGCATGCTGGGAGGCACGATCGAGCCGACCATGGAGATCAAGCGCGGCGTGGCGGCGCAGGCGCTGGAGCGGCTGATCACCCAGGTGGCGCTGACGGCGGCGGCGCAGGACATGGGGCTGGTGGTGCCGGACGAGGCGCTGCGCCAGGCGGTGTGGGAGACGCCGGTGTTCGCCGGGCCGGACGGGGCGTTCAGCCGCCGGCAGTTCGAGGAGGTGCTGCGCAGCAACGGGCTGACCGAGGCGCGCTTCCTGCAGATGATGCGCACCGAGATCGCCCAGCGCCAGCTGCTGGCCGCCGCACGTTCCGGCGCGGCGAGCCCGGAGACGATGACGAAGCTGGTGTACGCGTTCCAGCAGGAGAAGCGCATCGCCGAGATGGTGGAGCTGCGGCTGGAGGCCGCGCCGGCGCCGGAGCCGCCGCCGGCGGTGGCGCTGGAGCGCTGGCACGCCAACAACATCGCGCGGTTCTCCACCCCGGAATACCGGCGGGTGAAGGCGGTGATCCTTTCGCCGGAGCGGCTGGCGGCCGAGGTGGCGGTTTCGGAGCCGGATGTGCGCGCGGCCTATGCGGCGCGGGCGGCGGAGTTCAACACGCCGGAGCGGCGCAGCGTGCAGGTGCTGCTGAGCCAGGACGAGGCCAAGGCCAAGGCGCTGGCGGAAAAATGGGCCGCGGGTGCGGACTGGGCGGCGATGCAGGAGGCGGCCAGGGCCGAGGGCGCGGCGCCGGTGGAGCTGACCGATGCGGTGCGGCGCGAGATCCCCTCGCCCGAGCTGGCCGAGGGGGTGTTCGGCGCGGCGCCGGAAACCGTGGCCGGGCCGGTGCGCAGCGCGCTCGGCTGGCACGTGCTGCGGGTGTCGAAGGTGACCCCGGGGGTGGTGCGGCCGTTCGAGGAGGTGCGCGGGCAGCTGGAGACGCAGATCCGCAACGAGCGCGCCGCGGACACGTTGTACGAGCGCGCCAACAAGGTGGACGACCTGCTTTCGGGCGGCACGCCGCTGGACGAGATGCCGGGGGACCTGGGCCTGACCGGCGTGATGGGCACGCTGGATGCGCGCGGGCTGACGGCGGAGGGGGCGGCGGCGCCGATCCCGGGCGGGGATGAGCTGCGCCGCGCGCTGATCCAGGCCGCGTTCCAGGCGCAGACCGGCGAGCCGCCGCGGCTGATCGAGGGGCCGCGCCAGCCGGGCCTGCTCTCCGGCTTCTATGCCTTCGTGGTGGAGGAGGTGATGCCGCCGGCGCCGCGGCCCTATGAGGAGGTGGCCGAGGCGGTGCTGGCCGACTGGACGGCCGCGGCGATCCGGCGCACGCAGGAGGAGGCGGCGGCGAAGATCCTGGAGGCGCTGAAGGGCGGGCAGAGCCTGGCCGATGCGGCGGTGATCGCCGACCTGCCGGTGCGGCGCCTGCCGGAGATCAGCCGCGGGGCGCGGCCGGCCGACGAGGTGCCGCTGCAGCTGGTGGTGCCGCTGTTCGACCTCAAGCTCGGCGAGGCGACGATGGTGGAGACGGTGGACGGGTTCGCGGTGGCGGTGCTGGCCGAGATCCAGCCGGCGACGCCGGATGCCGACCCGATCGGCTTCGGCCAGGTGCGCGATGCGCTGGGGGCGGCGATCGGGGACGACGTGCAGGCCGCGCTGACGGCGGGGCTGCGCGCGCGGGCCAAGCCGCAGGTGAACCGGGTGATGGTCGACCGGATCGTGCAGCCGGAGTAGGTTCGCGGCCTGACGCCCACCGGAGACCGATGATGAACGCCTCGCCGCCGCCCGGCTTCGCCGAATTCCGCGCTGACTATGAGCAGGGCATCGGCCGGCTGCTGTGGTCGCGCGGGGTGGCGGACCTGGAGACGCCGGTGGCGGCGTTCCTGAAGCTGGCGCATGGCAAGCCCAACACCTTCCTGCTGGAATCGGTGGAGGGCGGGGCCTCGCGCGGGCGCTATACGATCATCGGGCTGGATCCGGACCTGGTGTGGCGCTGCCGGGGCGCGACGGCGGAGCTGAACCGCGATGCGCGGGCCGCGCCCTTCGCCTTCGTGGCCGAGGCGAAGCCGCCGCTGGACAGCCTGCGGGCGCTGATCGCCGAGAGCCGGCTGACGGTGCCGGAGGGGCTGCCGCCGATGTGCGGCGGGCTGATCGGCTACCTGGGCTACGACATGGTGCGGCTGATGGAGAAGCTGCCGGCCAAGAACAAGGACGATATCGGCCTGCCCGAGGCGATCATGGCGCGGCCGAGCCTGTATGCCATCTTCGACAACGTGAACGACACGCTGACGCTGGCGGCACCCGTGTATCCGCGCCAGGGCGTGACCGCGCTGCAGGCCTGGGAGGCGGCGCAGGCGCGGTTGGCCGAGGCGGAGGCGGCGCTGGAGCGGCCGCTGCCGCAAAGCGCGCCGCCGGTGGCGCTGCCGCCGATGGCCGAGCCGGATTCGACCTTCGGGCACGCGGCATTCCTGGCCGCGGTGGAGCGCTGCAAGGAATACATCCGCGCCGGCGACGCGTTCCAGATCGTGGCGAGCCAGCGCTTCTCCGCCCCGTTCGCGCTGCCGCCGTTCTCCCTGTATCGCGCGCTGCGGCGGATCAACCCGGCGCCGTTCCTGTTCTTCCTGGATTTCGGCGGGTTCTCCATCGTCGGCTCCTCGCCCGAGATCCTGGTGCGGCTGCGCGACGGGATGGTGACGATCCGGCCGCTGGCGGGCACGCGCCGGCGCGGGGCGACCAACGAGGAGGACATGCGGCTGGAGGAGGAGCTGCTGGCCGACCCGAAGGAGCGGGCCGAGCACCTGATGCTGCTGGATCTCGGGCGCAACGACGTGGGCCGGGTTTCGGAGATCGGCACGGTGAAGGTGACGGAAAGCTTCACCATCGAGCGGTTCAGCCACGTGATGCACATCTCCTCCGAGGTGCAGGGCAGGCTGGCCGAGGGGCTGGAGGCGGTGGATGCGCTGGTGGCGGGGTTCCCGGCCGGCACGCTTTCCGGCGCGCCGAAGGTGCGGGCGATGGAGATCATCGAGGAGGTGGAGCCGGTGCGGCGCGGCATCTATGCCGGGTGCATCGGCTACTTCGCGCCGGACGGCTCCATGGACACCTGCATCGCCCTGCGCACCGCGCTGGTGAAGGACGGCACGATGTATGTGCAGGCCGGCGCCGGGGTGGTGGCGGATTCGGTGCCGCAGGCGGAATACGAGGAATGCCGGCAGAAGGCGCGCGCGCTGTTCCGCGCCGCGGAGGAGGCGGTGCGCTTCGCCGCCGGCAAGGGGCCGAACGCCGGGCCGCTGTAGCCCTGCTGCGTGTGCAGGCGGCCGTTCCGCGCTAGGATCGCCGCACGGATCAGGACAGGAGTGCGGCTGACGCCCCATGGGACGCGCGCGAGGCCAGTACCGTGACTGAGGCGACCGCCCGGGGCACGGAGGGGGCGGAGGCGCGCGCCGAGGCGGGACGTGCCGAGGCGGGGCGCACCGTGGGGGCGGCGCCGCCGATGCGGCGCGGGGCGCTGCGCGCCTCCTATGCGTTCGCGATGCTGATCGGGGTGGCGATCTGCCTCACCTGGGGCAGCGTGTACATCCACCTGCTGCGCGAATACCGGCAGACCAGCTTCGATGCGATGCAGAAGGCGCGCAACACCGCCTATGGCTTCGCCGAGAACCTGGAGCGCAGCTTCGAGGCGCTGGACCAGAGCCTGCTGTTCCTGCGCGAGAGCTATCTGCGCGACCCCGCCGGGTTCGACCTGGTGGCGCTGAGCCGCGGGCCGGTGCTGGGGCGGCGGCAGGTGCAGGTGGCGCTGCTGGACCCGGACGGGATGGTGAAGGCGCACAGCGCCGGGCCGGGCGTGGGGCGGGTGGAGCTGACCGACGGGGAGCTGGCCTGGCTGCGCGGCGGCGGGGACGACCGGATGCAGCTGGGCCCGCCGGTGCGCAGCCGCGCCACC
>CANHCJ010000301.1 GCA_947458025.1 Rhodospirillales bacterium
CCTACGACGCCACCCTCTCCACCGTCGTCGCCGGCCTCACCCGCCCCGTCCGCTTCGCCTTCTCCCCCGTTGATGCGCAAACCATGTTCATCGCCGAGAAGGACGGCATGATCCGCGTCGCCGACCTCGAAACCGGCGAAATCACCACCTTCCTCGACCTGCGCAGCCAGGTGAACAACGCCGGCGACCGCGGCCTGCTCGATGTCGCCCTGCACCCCGATTTCGCCGCCAACCCCTATGTCTACGCCTTCTACGTCGTCGATCCCGCCGATGCCCCCGCCGGCCGCGACGGCGTCGGCAACCGCTACGCCCACATCGTCCGCTACACCGCCGACGCCGCCACCGGCCACCGCACCATCGTCCCCGGCAGCGAAACCATCCTCGTCGGCGCCACCGGCCAGTCCCTCGCCGACATCAGCGGCGCCGGCCTGCTCGACTACACCGAGATCGAGCACGCCGACGCCATCGCCTCCGACCGCATCTTCGACAGCGACGACCTCGTCGTCGACAACTTCAAGCAAGACTACCTCAAGGTCGACAACCGCTCCCACGCCGGCGGCCGCCTCCTCTTCGGCCCCGACGGCATGCTCTACGCCTTCACCGGCGACGGCACCTCCTACGACTACCCGGACCCCCGCACCCCGGACGTCCAGTCGCTCGACAGCCTCTCCGGCAAGGTCCTGCGCATCGACCCCATCACCGGCCACGGCCTCCCCGACAACCCCTTCGCCGCCCAGGCGCATGATGGCGACCTCGCCACCAACCGCGCCCGCATCTGGCAATACGGCCTGCGCAACCCCTTCTCCGGCGCCTTCGACGCCGAAGGCAACCTCTTCATCGCCGATGTCGGCTGGTTCGCCTACGAAGAGATCAACATGGCCGGCCCCGGCGCCAATTTCGGCTGGCCGTACTATGAAGGGGCAGACAACGGCGCCCTCTTCCAAACCCCGCAATACCGCGACTTCGCCAGCGCCGCCGAGTTCTATGCCGCGGTCGCCGCCGGCACCACCATCGTCACCCCCGCCTGGCGCGGCTTCTCCCACAACACCATCGCGCCCGGCTACCAGCTCCAGGCCATCATCTCCAGCGGCATGATCGAAGCCGGCGGCCAGGCCCCCCCCGGCCTCGCCGGCCACTTCGTCTTCAGCGACTTCGTCGGCGGCAACCTTTTCGCGGTCGACACCACCAACCGCGCCGACATCACCTTCCTCGCCGACTGGCCCGGCGACTACGGCCCCATCCACATGGCCCAGGGCCCCGATGGCGCGCTCTACTACGCGGAGCTCTACCGCGGCACCATCGGCCGCCTCGCCTTCGCCACCGCCGCCGAGGGCGAGCAGCCCAGCCTCTCCATCGCCGCCACCACCGCCAGCGCGTCGGAAGGCAATGGCGGCGTCATGCCCTACGTCTTCACCATCACCCGCACCGGCGCCACCGCCACCCCCTTCACCGTCGATTGGTCCGCCGCCGGCGCCATCGGCATCGGCACCGCCCCGGCCGACGCGGCCGACTTCCCCGGCGGCACCCTGCCCTCCGGCACCGCCAGCTTCGCCTCCGGCCAGGCCACGGCCACCATCACCGTCGCCGTCGCCGCCGACACCAAGGGCGAACAGAACGAACGCTTCGCCGTCACCCTCTCCAACCCCACCGCCGGCGCCACCATCGCCCAGGCCAACGCGCTCGCCACCATCGTCAACGACGACACCGATGGCCTGGCCATCCTCGCCATCTCCGGCGCCGGCGTCACCCGCGCCGAAGGCACCGCCCCCGGCGGCACCACCAACTACACCTTCACCGTCACCCGCACCGGCGTCCTCTCCTCCGCCGTCAGCGCCGAATGGTCCGCCGCCGGCGCCGACGAACCCGGCACCGTCCGCGCCGACGCCGTCGATTTCGCCGATGGCGTCCTGCCCTCCGGCCGCGTCAGCTTCGCCCCCGGCCAGGCCAAGGCCACCATCACCGCCCACATCGCCGCCGACGACATCGGCGAGCTGAACGAGCGCTTCGGCATCACCCTCTCCGATGCCTCCCCCGGCGCCACCCTCGGCACCGCCTTCGCCACCGCCGCCATCCTGAACGACGACGTCGTCCTCGCCCTCGCCCCGGTCACCGTCAGCCATGTCGAAGGCGACACCGGCACGAAAACCTTCACCTTCACCGCCACCCGCGCCGGCACCGGCCCCACCGCCACGGTCGATTGGCTCGTCCAGCCCTACGGCGCCGACGCCGCGGATTTCGTCGGCGGCACCTTCCCCACCGGCAGCCTCACCTTCGGCCCCAACGACACCACCCGCACCATCACCGTCCACACCGTCGGGGATACCGCGGTGGAGCCGGATGACGGCTTCAAGGTCGCCCTCCAGGTCCCCTCCCCCGGCGCGCGCATCGGCAACGCCACCGCCACCGGCACCATCCTCGGCGACGACTCGGAGATCACCATCTCCAACTGGAACCTCGTCGGCTACGAGTCCAACGACATCGCCTCGCCCTACCCCTACGTCCTCACCCGCAACGGCCCCACCCTCGCCGGCCAGACCGTCGCCTGGTCCGTCCAGGGCCTCGCCGGCCCCGGCACCCTGCCCGCCACCGCGGCCGATTTCGTCGGCGGCGTCCTGCCCTCCGGCACCGTCACCTGGGCCGAGGGCGAAACCTGGCGGCAAATCTACGTCCCTGTCGCCCCCGACCTCTCCGTGGAGGCCAACGAGCGCTTCCAGGTCACCCTCTCCAACCCCACCGGCGGCGCCCAGCTCGGCCACAGCACCGCCCGCGGCATCATCATGGACGACGACGCCCGCTTCACCATCGCCCCGCACGCCGTCTTCGCCGCCGAAGGCAACGCCGGCACCACCGCCATGACCTTCACCGTCACCCGCACCGGCTACCTCGACACCATCGCCACGGTGAACTGGTTCGTCGCCTCCGGCACCGTCGCCGGCACCCTGCCGGCCGCGGCCAGCGATTTCGCCGGCGAAACCCTCCCCTCCGGCGAGCTGATCTTCCCCAACGGCGTCACCACCCAAACCCTCACCGTCAACATCGCCGCCGACCGCCGCGCCGAGCTGAACGAAAGCTTCGCCGTCACCCTCTTCAACGGCTCCGGCGCCACCGTCCACGCCGCCACCGGCACCGCCCACGGCATCATCACCGACGACGACACCATCCTCGGCACCACCGGCAACGACAGCCTCGCCGGCACCGAATTCCCCGACCTCTTCGTCATCGGCCAGGGCCAGGACACCATCACCGGCGGCGACGGGCGCGACCAGTTCCGCTTCCTCCCCACCGCCCTCGGCCCGGCCAACAGCTTCGCCTTCACCGATTTCAACCCAAACGCCGGCGAACGCCTCGATCTCGGCCGCATCGACGCCATCGCCGGCACCCTGGCCAACGACGCCTTCACCATGATCGGCACCGCCCCCTTCAGCGGCACCCCCGGCGAACTGCGCTGGCAGGATCTCGGCGGCGGCCAGCTGCTGGTCCAGGGCAACGTCAACAGCGACCCGGCGGCGGAGCTCAGCATCACGCTGGCGATGGCCGGGCCGGTGCGGTCTTGGTGGTTTGCGCTTTAAGCAAAGAAAGAACGTTCTTTTTTGAAAAAAAGAACCAAAAAACTTTTCCGACTTTAGGCCGGGCGGTTGCAACCACCCGGGCCTAAGGTCGAAAAGTCTTTTTGCTTCTTTTTCTTCAGAAAAAGAAGACTCTTCCTTTCTTCCTGACCAAAGCCAGCCCCAACACCCCCACGGCAAACACCCCAAGCCCCCCCGGCCCCGGCACCGCCTGCGCCTCCACGCGGAAGATCTGCCCCCCCGCCTTGGTCACCACGTACAGGTTCCCGGCATCATCCGTCCCCAGCCGCGCATCCGCCCGCGTCGTGCCCAGCGCGGCCAGCAGCGGCTGCTGGATGCCGTTCACGATCGTCGTCAGCTCCGCGAACCCCGCCACCCCGTCCGGATCGTCGTCGGAGACCAGCCCGTCCACATCCGCCACGAACAGCCGCCCGTTCACGATGTCCGTCGCCACCAGCCGCCCCGCCAGCCCCGGCACCGCCGTGCCCTGGTAGATCAGCGCGGAGCCGATCGCGCGGCCCTCGTCATGGTCATACTGCGCCACCGGATACCGCAGCCCCGCCTCGGGCCCGCCCGCCAGCTCGAACACCCCCATCACGTCGCCGATGCCCAGCGCCGGGTCGCGCCAGGTCGCGAACGTCCCCTCGCGGATCGACCAGCCGTAGTTCCCGCCGGCCACCCCGGTGTTCACCTCCTCGATGTCCCCCTCGCCGATATCGGCAATGAACATCGTCCCCGCCCCGCCCCCCGGCAGGCTGTCGCGCAGCCATGAAAGGTATTGCGGGTTGCGCAGCCCATGGGCCCAGATCGTCGCCTCCGCCCCCGGCTCCCCCACGAAGGGGTTGTCGGCCGGCTCGGTGAATCCGGTCCCCACCCCGGGCGTCGGGTCGATGCGCAGCACCTTGCCGTAGGGGTTGGAAAGCGTCTGCCCGTTCAGCAGGTAGCTCTGGTTGTCCCCGGCATCGCCCATGGAGATGTAGAGCTTGCCATGGTCAGCGCTGCCCGGCGCCGCGTTCGGGTTGAAGGCCAGCATGCCGATCGCATGCCCCCAGCTCGGCTGCGCCACCCGCAACACCTCGCGATACGTGCCGGTGAACACCGCCGCCGTCGGGTCGCTCGCCGTCCACTCCGTCACCACCATGTCGTTCTCGGTCCCGAAGGAGCTGGCCAGCGGCGCGATCCCGCTGCCGCTGCTGCCGTAGGAGCCGGTGTAGAACCGCCCCGTGCTGGCGAAGTCGGGCGCGAAGGCCACCCCCATCAGCCCGCCGAGGAACCCCGGCGCCGTACCGTCCAGGTTCAGATACGGCGCCCCCAGCGCCCCGCCCGCCGGCGTGGTCAGGAAGATGCGCCCGTCCGTCTCATGGATCGCCAGGCGCTGGCTGCCATCGCCCACCGGCTGGATCAGCTGCGGCGCCCCCTGCGGCACCGTGGCGAAGGGCACCAGCCGCACGCTGATCCCCGCGGGCGCGATCGCCGGCATCGGGTCCGCCACCGGGCTCGCCGGCACCACCGGCTGTGCCGCGGCCGGCAGGGCAAACGTCACGGCGGCAAGAAGCATCGTCCAGGGGCGCATGGTGTCCTCCAAAGGCGAACGCTACCCGCGCGCAACAACCGCGGCAAGCCGCCGCCCCGAGTACGTACGGGAAAAAAGTCCCTTGCGCACCGAGTTTTCGTTAGTTAAACATCCCACCCATGGACCCGCATCCCTCCACATTGGCCGAGAGCCTCGCCGCCCTGCGCACCGCCGCGCAGCGGACAGCCGCGTCCGCGCGGCCGGCGCTGGAGGCGCTGGTGCTCGCCCTCGTGCTCCGCCTCCTGCGCGGCCTGGAGCGCGAGGCCCAGGCCTGGTC
>CANHCJ010000302.1 GCA_947458025.1 Rhodospirillales bacterium
CCGGCGACCAGGCCGGCGTATTCGGCGGCGCTGAGCACGGCGCCGGGGTGGCGTTCGGCCAGGGCCTCGCGCCAGGCACGCTCATGCGGCGTGTCGATCACCACGCCGTCGATGTCGACTATGAGGGCGGCGGGGCGGTTCAGGAGAAGGCGCCGTCGTAGAAGGTGAGCGGGGGGCGGGCCTCGGGGTCGGACAGCACGTCGATCACCGTGGGGCGGTCGGCGGCCAGGGCGCGCTGCAGGGCGGGGAGGAAATCGGCGGCGCGCTCGATGCGCTCGCCGTGGCAGCCGCAGGCGCGCGCGATGGCGGCGTGGTCCACCGGGGCGAAATCCACCGCATCGGTGTGGGCGCCGAACAGCACGTCCTCGGCATCCTTCTGGTAGCCCAGCACCTGGTTGTTCAGCACGATCACCGGGATGTTGGTGCCCATGCGGCGGGCGGTTTCCAGCTCTGCCCAGCAATGCGCGAAGCCGCCGTCGCCGGCCAGGCAGATCACCGGGGCGGTCGGCTGGCCGATCTTGGCGCCGATCGCCATGGGCAGGCCCCAGCCGAGCCCGGCGATGCCGCGCGGGGTGAGGAAGCGCTGGCCGGGCCGCTGGGCCGTGAGGTAGTTGCTGATCCAGATCGAGGAATAGCTGGCATCGGCCACCACGATGCTCTCGGGCGTCAGCACCCGGGCGATATCGGCCATCAGGCGCTCCGGGCGGATCGGCGCGGCGTCGGAGCCCGTCACGTCGGCGGCGGCCTTGTGGTGGTGGGCCAGGGCGGCGGCGATCTCCGCCTCCAGCGCCGGGCGGGCGGCCTGGCGGCGGGAGAGGTCGCGGCGGGCGAGGGCGGCGGCGAGCGCCTCGATGCCCAGCCTGGCATCGCCCACCAGGCGCACGGATTCGTAGTTGCGGCCGACCTCCTGGCCGTCGATGTCGAGATGGATGAAGGTCTTGCCGGCCGGGAACAGCTTCCAGGAATCGCTGCCGTTCTGGTTGGTGCGGTTGCCGATCAGCAGCACCACGTCGGCGCGGTCGAGGATGGGGCGCATGGCATGGGTGCGGCTGCGCTCGCCCATGAAGTAGCCGACGACGCCGAGGGTGAGCGGATAGGTCTCCGCCACCGTGCCCTTGCCCATCACGGTGGTGGCCACGGGCAGGTGGGCGGCCTGCTGCAGGGCGGCCAACGCCGCGGCGGCGCCGGAGGAATGCACGCCGCCGCCGGCCCAGACCAGCGGATGCCGGGCGTTGGCCAGCAGGTCGGCAGCGAATTCGATGCGCGAGGGTTCCGGCGCCACGCGGTCCAGCGGCCAGGTGCCGAGCACGGTGGTGCGGGCGGTGGTGGCGTCGGCGGCCTCGCCGAACATGTCCGCACTCACCAGCAGCACGGCGGGGCCGGGCCGGCCGGTGGCGGCGGCGGTGAAGGCCATGTCCACATAGGCATCCACCCTGTCCGCCCGGTCGATGCGGCGGACCCACTTGGCCACGCCGGCGAAGAGGGCGAAGTGGTCCAGTTCCTGGAAGGCGTTGCGGTCGGCGGTGCCGCGGGCGACATCCTGCACCAGGGCGACGACGGGGATGGAGGCCTTGAGCGATTCGGCCAGGGGCGCCACCAGCAGCGTGGCGGCGGGGCCGTTCTGGGCGGTGACGACGCCGACCTTGCCGGTGGCGCGGGCATAGCCGTCGGCCATCACGCCGCCGGCATTCTCGGCGCGGTAGGCCACCTGGCGGATGCCGAACTGCGGCGTGGCGAGATAGACGCTGGTGGGGATGGACTGGCCGAACATCACCTCTACGCCGTGGCGGCGGAAGGCGGCGGCCAGCGCCACGGCGACGGTGGCGTTGCCGCGGGCGGTGGCGGCGGGCTCGAGGGCCATGGGGGAGTCTCCTTAAGGATTCTTCTTTTTCTGAAGAAAAAGAAGCAAAAAGACTTTTCCGACCTTGCGCTCGCTCTGGATGATTAGCGTACGGGGAAAAGTTTTTTGGTTCTTTTTTTCAAAAAAGAACATGCTTTCTTACTCTGTCGGCGGCCTGCGCGCCGCCTTGATGCCGGAGCGCCGGGTCTTCGATTCCAGCCGCCGTTCCTTGGAGCCAAGCGTGGGCCGCGTGGCGCGGCGCTTCACCGGGACGACCGTGGCGCGGCGGATCAGCTCGAACAGGATTTCGCGCGCGGCGGTTCGGTTGCGGTCCTGGCTGCGGAATTCCTGGGCGGTGATCACGATCACGCCGTCTTGCGTGGCGCGGTGGCCGGCGAGCTTCAGCAGGCGGATGGCGACGTCGTCGGGCAGGTTGGGGGAGCCGCGCGCATCGAAGCGCAGCTGCACCGCGGTGCTGACCTTGTTGACGTTCTGGCCGCCGGGGCCGGAGGCGCGGATGAAGCTTTCCTCCAGCTCGCGCTCATCGAGCTGGATGCGGTGGGTGACGGGGATCATGGCTCTCTCCTGCGGTCGTTCTACACGACCGCAGGAGAGCGTGGCAGCGTTACTCGCCGCCGCCCGTGGCCGGCGCGCCGGTGGTGACACCGCCGTCGATCACGAAGGTCTGGCCGGTGGTGAAGCTGCCGGAGGGGGAGGCGAGGAACACCGCGGCGCCGGCGATCTCGTCCGGCTCGCCGATGCGCTGCAGCGGGGTGGTCTTGCTGCGGGCCTTCTCCTTCACGGGGTCTTCCCACAGCGCCTTGGCGAAGTCCGTGCGGATCAGGCCGGGGGCGATGGCGTTCACGCGGATGTTGTCCGGCCCGTATTCGCAGCAGAGGTTGCGCACCAGCTGCATGTCGGCCGCCTTGGAGATGGCGTAGACGCCGAGATGGGTGGAGCCGCGCAGGCCGCCGATGGAGGAGACGATGATCATCGAGCCGCCGCCGCGCTGCTTCATGCTGGGCGCGGCCATGTGGCACAGCCAGTGGTTGGAGCGGACGTTGTAGTTCATCACCCGGTCCCAGGCGTCGTCGGGCAGGGTGGAGGACAGGCCGTAGTACGGGTTCACCGCGGCGTTGCAGACCATGATGTCGATGCCGCCGAAGGTGGCGATGGTGAAATCGACCAGCGCCTGAAGCTCCTCCTTGCGGCCGATGTTGCACACCTTGGTCACGGCCGTGCCGCCGGCGGCGTTGATGGCGTTGGTGACGGCATCGCACGCATCCTGCTTGCGGGAGGACACGACCACCTTGGCGCCGTGCTCCGCCATGCGCATGGCGATGGCCTTGCCGATGCCCTTGCTGGAACCGGTGACGACGGCAACCTTGCCCTTGAGATCGAACAGCGACGACATGGCTTTCCTCCGCGTGAGTCGTTGCCGCGAGCAAAGCGCAATCCCGGACGGGGCGCCAGCCCTGCCCTACAGCAGTGCCAGCGCAACGAGGATGGTGAGCAGCGTCAGCGGCGCGCCCGCGGCCAGGTAGGTCCCGAAGCCGATCTCCACGCCGCGGGCGCGGGCGCGCTGCACCACGATGAGGTTGGCGACCGAGCCGACCAGGGTGAGGTTGCCGGCCAGGGTGGCGGTGGCGGCCACCACCGTCCAGGCGCGGGCGGGGTCCGGCAGGGTGGCGACGAAGGGCTTCAGCACCAGCACCGCGGGCACGTTGCTGACCAGGTTCGAGAGTGCGGCGGTGACGAGGCCCAGCGTGGGCATGTGGTGCAGGCCGAGGTCGGCGATGGCGGCGATGCGCTCCGGCGAGAGGGTGGCGCGCTCCAGCCCCGCCACCACCACGAAGAGGCCGGCGAACATCACCAGCAGCGGCCAGTCGATCTCGGCCCAGATACGGGCGGGGCGCAGGCGGCGCGTGGCCAGCAGCACGGCGCCGGCCACCAGCGCGGCCTCCGCCGGGGGCACGCCGGCGAAGAACGCGGCGGCCATCAGCAGCGCCACCAGCGCCGTCTTGCGCAGCAGCCTGCGGTCGGTGCGCCACGGCGGCGGCTCCGCTTCCAGGCGCGCGCCGGAGAGGAACTCGCCGCGCCACAGCAGGGCGAGCAGGGCGATGGTGAGCGCGAGGCCAATCGCGGCCACCGGCGCCACATCGGCGGCAAACCGGGCATAGGGGATGCCGGAGAGGCTGCCGACGATCATGTTCTGCGGATTGCCCGTCAGCGTGGCGGCCCCGCCGATATTGGCGGCGAGCGGAATGGCCAGCACATAGGGCACCGGGTTGCGGCGCAGGTGCAGGACGATATCGAGCACCAGGGGCGTCAGCACGATGCAGATCGTGTCGTTCACCAGGAAGGCGCTGAGCACGCCCGCGAGCCCCACGATGGCGGACAGCAGCGCCAGCGGGTGCCGCGCCCGCGCCACGGCCCAGGCGGTGGCCAGCGCGAAGAAGCCGGCCAGGCGCAGATGCGCCACCACGATCATCATGCCCAGCAGCAGCGCGATCGTGTTCCAGTCGATGGCGCGATAGGCGCTTTCCAGCGGGATCGCGCCGGTGGCGACCATCAGCGCGCCGCCGAGCAGGGCCGCGCCGGTGCGGTCGATGCGCAGGCCGGGGAGGCGGCCGAAGGCGATCACGGCGTAGGTGGCGGCGAAGATGGCGACGGTCAGCACAGCAAGCATGTTCTTTTTTGAAAAAAAGAACCAAAAAACTTTTCCCCGTTTATGTCCAGGGCCACGGGCGCCAAGGGGCAAAGTCTTTTTGCTTCTTTTTCTTCAGAAAAAGAAGGCGCTTGCTTACTGCGGCCTCCACCGCCGCAGCGACAGCGCGTTCAGCACCACGCTCACGCTGGAAAGCGCCATCGCCCCGCCGGCCAGGATCGGATCGAGGAAGCCGGCCGCGGCCACCGGGATGCCCAGCACGTTGTAGGCGAAGGCCCAGAACAGCCCCTGGCGCAGCTTGGCCCAGGTGCGGCGCGAGAGGGCGATCGCCTCGGCCACCAGCATCGGGTCGCCGCGCATCAGCGTCACGCCGGCGGCGTGCATGGCCACGTCGGTGCCGGTGCCCATGGCGAAGCCGACATCGGCGGCGGCCAGGGCCGGGGCGTCGTTCACCCCGTCGCCCACCATGGCCACCACCTGCCCGCCCACGCGCAGCTCGGCCACAAGGGTGGCCTTGTCGGCCGGCAGCACCTCGGCCTTCACCTCGTCGATGCCCAGCGTCCGGGCGGCGGTGTGGGCGGCGGCCTTGGTGTCGCCGCTGATCAGCACGGTGCGGATGCCGAGCGCCTTGAGGCGGGCGATGGCGGCCGCCGCGGTGGGCTTCACCGCGTCGCCGAAGCCCAGCAGGGCCAGGGTTTCCCCGTCGGCGGTGGCGAGCCAGGCGAGGCTGCGGCCCTCGGCGGAGAGCGCGGCCTCGGCCTCGGCCAGTGCGCCGGGGGTGGCGCCGGTCTCGTCCAGCAGGCGGCGGCTGCCGAGCACGAG
>CANHCJ010000303.1 GCA_947458025.1 Rhodospirillales bacterium
CAGCGGGCCGAGGCGCAGCCCGCCGGCCAGGGCGAGCAGGCCCTCCACCAGCGTATCGGTGCGGACCAGCGTGCCGTCGAGGTCGACGCAGAGCGGCAGGCGGGCCTCGGGGGGCGGGGTGCTGCTCATCGCGGGACCGGGGTGCAGGGGGCGGTGCAGGTGGCGCGGAGATCGTCGAACCCGGTGGCCAGGGCGCGGGCGCGGTCCAGCGTGACCGGGGCGACCAGGACGAGGAGTGCCAGGACCGAGGCGAGGTAGAGCCGCGCGGCCGTGCTGCCGGGGTGCAGCACCGGGGCCAGCCCGGCGCCGAGCGCGAAGACCAGGAAATGCGTGTGCGCGGCGTAGATGTAGACGCTGCCGCGGAACTGGAAATCGAGGTGGAAGGCGATGTTGGCGAGCAGTGCCGCCCACAGCCCCAGCGCCAGCCAGCGGGTCGGGCGGTGCATCACCGCGGCGACGGCCCCGGCGAGAAAGAAGACGTGCCAGGCGATGAAGGCCGCCAGCGCCATTGGGCCGAAGGCGGGGTCGCGGAAATCGAGCATGGTGATGCCGTCCGCCTCCAGCTTCACCTCCGTGAAGCGCGGCGAGACCACGGCGTAGCCCACCAGGCGCAGCACCGTTTCGGCCACGCCCTCGCGGAAGCCCTTGGTGCGCTGCCAGTAGACCTCCCTGGCCATGGCCAGCGGGTCGGAGAGGAAGGCGGCCAGCACGTCGATCCACACCAGGGCGGTGAGCGCGGCACAGAGCAGCGCGACCGTGAGGCCATAGCGCAGCAGCGGGCGCAGCGCCCCGGCAAGGCCGCGATGGCGCCACCAGGCCAGCGCCTCGGCCAGCACCGGCTGGAGCAGGTTGGTGGGGGTGATGCCGTAGGCATAGGCGGCCAGGGCGAAGCGCAGCCTGCGGCCGTGGCGCAGGTCCGCCAGGCGCCAGGTGGCCAGCAGCCAGGTGGCGGCGATGCCGAGCGCGGCCGGGCCGTAGGATTCCGGCACCATCGACACCACCACCTGGCAGCCCGACAGCGCGAACAGGGCGGCCAGCGCCGCGGCGGTGCCGGCGCCCACGGCGAGGCTGCGCAGGTAGAGGAAGGCCACCGCCACGGTGGCCGCACCGATGCCGGCCATCACCAGCACGGCGGCCTGCTTGGCCGCGAAGCCCACCGCCAGCAGCGGCCAGGCGAGCGGGCGAAGCAGCAGGATCAGCGGGTGCTTCACGCTGCCGCGCTCGTACTCCTCCATCGCGAGCAGCGCGACGTAGCGCGGCGGGTCGAAATCGAAGGCGAGGTTGTAGACATCGAGGAACTGGCCCTGGGCCAGCCGCAGCCCGAGCGCGGAATAGAGCGCCAGCGCACCGAGGGCCAGGAGTGCGGCCAGCCGCAGATCGGCGCGGCCCAGCAGCGGGATGGTCCGGGCGGGGCGGTGGGCAGGATGCATCCGGACGCAGGGCTCCCTTCTCCGGCCTGCTGGAATTGCGGCCCGCGCCCGGTGCCTGTCAACCGTGGCGTGGCGGGCGGGCGGCGGGTTGCCTGCCGTGCTGCAGCGCGGCAATGTGCCCTCGCAACGTTACACAGGGAATCCATTCCATGTCGCATCGCCGCGCCCTCGCGGCGGCCGCGTTCTGGCTGACCGCCAGCCTCGCCGCCGCCAGCCTTGCCGCCCCGGCCCTTGCCCAATCCGGACAGCCGCCGCTGCGCACCGGCGTGGACGGCACCTTCGCCCCGCATGCCATGGCCAAGCTGGGCGGCGGCATCGAGGGGTTCCAGATCGACCTGTTCACCGAGGCCGCGCGGCGCATGAAGCGCGAGATCGTGATCGACAGCACCAGCTTCTCCGGGCTGATCCCGGGGCTGCAGGCCGGGCGCTACGACTTCATCGCCGCGCCCACCACGGTGACGCGCGAGCGCGCGGAGAACATGCTGTTCACCGCCGGGTACCTGTGGACCGCGTTCCAGTTCGGCATCCGCAAGGGCAATGCGCCGATCAAGGGCTGGGCCGACCTGAAGGGCAAGGCGGTGTCGGTGAACAAGGGCACGCCCTATGAGACCCTCGCCAAGGCCGAGGGCGAGAAGCACGGCTTCGCGGTGCAGGTGTACGACACCCAGCCGGATGCGATCCAGGCCGTGCTCTCCGGCCGGGCCTATGCCACGCTGGGCGGCAATACCGTCATCCGCTACGCCGCCAGCCGGAACCCCCAGTTCGCCGCCGACCTGGAGCTGACGGAGACCCGCGCCCACTGGGCCGCGCCGTTCCGCAAGGACAGCGTGGCGCTGCGCAACCAGATGCAGGACGTGCTGAACTGCATGAAGCAGGACGGCACGATCGCGAAGCTGTCGGAGAAGTGGTTCGGCATCGCGCCGGCGGCCGATGCGCTGGAGCGGGTGATCACCCCGGGCTACGGCGTGCCGGGCATGCCGGGCTACGACCCGACCCCCTTCACGCTGAAGTGCGAGGGATGATCGAGGCGATCGGCCTGCACAAGCATTTCGGCGCCCTGCATGTTCTGAAGGGCGTCGACCTGCGCGTGGCGGACCGCGAGCTGGTGTTCGTGATCGGGCCTTCCGGGTCCGGCAAGTCCACGCTGCTGCGCTGCCTGAACCGGCTGGAGACGCCGGATGCGGGCAGCATCGTGGTGGACGGGATTGACCTGATGCATCGCCGCACCGACCTCAACGCGGCGCGGCGGCGCATCGGCATGGTGTTCCAGGGCTTCAACCTCTACCCGCACATGACCGCACTCGGGAACGTGACGCTGGCGCTGCGCAAGGTGGCCGGCAAGGGGCGCGCGGAGGCGGAGGCGCTGGGGCTGGCCGCGCTGGAGCGCGTGGGGCTGCGCGACCGGGCGGGGCATACGCCGGGCCAGCTTTCCGGCGGGCAGCAGCAGCGGGTGGCGATCGCGCGCGCCATCGCGCTGGAGCCGCGGGTGATGCTGTTCGACGAGCCGACCAGCGCGCTGGATCCCGAACTGGTGGGCAGCGTGCTGGCGGTGATGCGCGAGCTGCGCGAGGACGGCATGACCATGGTGGTGGTGAGCCACGAGATGGGCTTCGCGCGCGCCGCGGCCGACCGCGTGGTGTTCATGGACCACGGCCAGATCGTGGAGCAGGGCCCGCCGGCGGCGATCTTCGAGGCGCCGCAGGAGGCGCGCACCCAGGCCTTCATCGGCCAGATCCAGCGCCATTGAGCCGCGCGCGATGACCGGCTGGGAGCGCTTCCTCGACACCTTCTTCAACGCGAAGGTGATGGCGAAATACTGGCCCGACATCCTGCACGGCATGTGGGTGACGATCGAGCTGGCCATGCTGGTGGTGGTCACCGGCATCGCCAGCGGGCTGGCGCTCGCCCTGCTGCGCGCCGCGGGCATCCGGCCGCTGAACTGGCTGATGATCTTCGTGGTGGATGCGCTGCGCGCCCTGCCGCCGCTGGTGATCATCGTGCTGATCTATTTCGGCCTGCCCAGCGCGGGGCTGACGCCTTCCGGCTTCGTCTCCACCTGGGCGGCGCTGGCGCTGGTGCTGATGGCGTTCAGCGAGGAGATCTTCTGGGCCGGCATCACCGCCGTGCCGCGCGGCCAGTGGGAGGCGGCGCGGAGCACGGGGCTTTCCTATGCGCAGGCGCTGTTCCACGTGGTGCTGCCGCAGGCGCTGCGGCTGACCATCCCGCCGCTGACCAGCCGCACCATCGCCATCACCAAGGGCACGGCGCTGGGCTCCGTGGTGGCGGTGAGCGAGATCCTCGGCCAGGCCTCCTCCGCCGTGTCGAACAGCTACAACCCCTCGCCGCTGATCCTGGGGGCGGCGGCCTACCTTGTGCTCTTCATTCCCGTGGTCGTGGCCGGCCGCTGGGTGGAGACGCGGTTCGCGTGGAAGAAGTGATGCTGGACACGTTCTTCAACGTCGAGATCATGAAGGCGGCCTGGCCGATCCTGCTGGCGGGGCTGGGCAACACGCTGCTGCTGTCGGTCACCGTCGTGCCGCTGGGGCTGCTTGGCGGGCTGATGCTGGCGCTTCTGGCGCGGCTGCACTCGCCCTGGGTGCGCTGGCCGCTGATGGCGTGGGTGGATTTCTTCCGCGCCTTCCCGCCGCTGGTGCTGCTGATCCTGCTCTATGCCGGGCTGCCGTTCATCGGCATCGAGCTGGGCGGCTTCGGCTGCGTGGCGATCGCCTTCTTCCTCAACACCGGCGCCTATTACGGCGAGATCCTGCGGGCGGGGATCGACAGCGTGCCCACGGGGCAGACGGAGGCGGCGCGCTCCACCGGGCTTTCGGCCAGCCAGACCATGGCCTGGGTGGTGCTGCCGCAGGCGGTGCGCAACGTGCTGCCCGACCTGATGTCGAACACGCTGGAGGTGGTGAAGCTGACGGCGCTGGGCAGCGTGGTGGCGATGCCGGAGCTGCTGTTCCAGGCGCGCCAGGCGCAGAGCCTGACCTACAACCCCACCCCGATCGTGGTGGCCGCGCTGGTGTATTTCGCGCTGCTCTGGCCGCTGGTGCGGCTGCTGAGCCGGCTGGAGAACCGGGCCCTGCGCGCGGGATAGGGCTGGGGCGCAAATCTGGTATTTGTGATGCCATTTTCGGCGTGGCATCAGGAGCCATGACCGCCAGCGCCCTGCTCGAGCCCGATCCCGAACGCCGCGCCGCGCTGACCCGCGCCGTGATGGCCCAGACCGGGCTCGACCGGCCGGCGATCGCGGCCTTCCTGCGCGATTTCTACGGCACCGCGCGGCGGGACGAGGTGCTCGCCCCCGCCTTCGCCGGGGTGGCGGACTGGGAGCGGCACATCGCCACCATCACCGGCTTCTGGTGCTCGGTGGCGCTGATGACCGGGGAGTACCACGGCCGGCCGATGCAGGCGCATGCGCACCTGGCGCTGACGCCGGGGCATTTCGCGCGCTGGCTGGAGATCTTCGAGCGCACCGCCCGCGCCCATTTCACGCCGGCAGGGGCGGCGCACATGCTGGAGAAGGCAAGCCGCATCGCACGCAGCCTGGAGATGGGGCTGGTTCCGCTGGACCTCACCAAGCGCGGCTAGCCGCGGCATACTGCGGGCATGGAATCGCACGCCCCCTCCGCCGCCGAGATCGCCGCCCAGCTCCAGGCCCTCGCGCCGGGCTATGGCCCCACCCCGCTGCTGGACCTGCCGGCGCTGGCCGCGCGGCTGGGCGTGGCCCAGGTGCTGGCCAAGGATGAGGGGCAGCGCCTGCTGGGCAGCTTCAAGTCGCTCGGCGGCACCTATGCCGGGCTGCGCGCGCTGGCTCGCGCCGCCGGAACCGACGTGTCGGCGCTGGTGGCCGCACGGCCGG